>JASJDA010000155.1 GCA_030065755.1 Prochloraceae cyanobacterium
GGAAAAGAGCATTTTGAGAATCGAGTTCGATCGCCCGTTCAAAAGCAGCAACCGCTTCTTCTAACTTACCTTGCTGGGAATAAACAATGCCCAAACCGTTGTGGAAAAGAGCATTTTGAGAATCGAGTTCGATCGCCCGTTCAAAAGCAGCAACCGCTTCTTCTAACTTACCTTGCTGGGAATAAACAATGCCCAAACCGTTGTGAGGATAAGCATCTTGGGAGTCGAGTTCGATCGCTCGCTCAAAAGCAGCAACCGCTTCTTCTAACTTACCTTGCTCGGAATAAACAAAGCCCAAACCGTTGTGAGGATCAGCATCTTGGGAGTCGAGTTCGATGGCCCGCTCAAAAGCAGCAACCGCTTCTTCTAACTTAACTTGCATGACATAAACATCGCCCAAACCGTTGTGAGATTGAGCATTTTGAGAGTCGAGTTCGAGGGCCTGTTCAAAAGCAGCAACCGCTTCTTCTAACTTACCTTGCTCTAAATAAACTTTGCCCAGATTATTGTGGGATTCAGCATTTTGGGGGTCGAGTTCGATGGCCCGTTCAAAAGCAGCAAGCGCTTCCTCTAATTTACCTTGCTCTAAATAAACCTTACCCAGATTATTGTGGGATTCAGCATCTTGTCGTTGGCGTTCTAGTTGTTTTTGAGTTTCTGCCTCTAACTCCAATTGTCGTTGGTGTTCTAGTTGTTTTTGAGCTTCTGCCTTTAATTCCAATTGTCGTTGGCTTTCCGCCGCCGCTGCCACCTGCAACTTCTCCTGATACTCTACTTCTGCTTGAGCCAGAATCGGTTGCATAACTTTCTCTAAATCCTCAGTTTTAATTCCCAAATCTCTCTGGCGAATCTCTAACTGCCTTTTGATGTCATCAGAAAAAGGATAATCACCGTTTTCAATATATTTTAAAAGAGTCTTTTTGTACCTTTCTAGCTTTTGTTGCTTATCTTTAAAAGGTTGATAGGCATGGTCTATAATTCTGTCAGACTCTTCCTTCGTTAATCCCAATTTTTCGCGCAATTCGTCTAATGTATCTTGGTCGGCAATAGAGATTTTACCACCCGTTGATAGAGATAAAGCTTCCTCAACTTTCGCCTTATACTCCTCTCGATCTGCCTTTTTTTGCTGTAATTTTTGCTGGCGTTGCTCAAATAAATCTTGAGCAACTTTACGAATCCCCGCCGCCACATCCAGAAAGGCTTCGTTTTTATTTTCCCAAGTGGCGATCGCCTTTGCATCCTTAGGAAAAGCTTGGAACTTGGAAAACGGCAGCCATGACCAATCACAAGGTTCTAAAATAACTGGTACAACGATAGCTTCTCCATTTTCATGTCGCTTCATTGCTCGTTTGAGTTCAATGTTAGAGCAATAGTCTGAAGCAACAAAATCAGGACTAACCAATAATAAGATAATGTCAGCTTGGTTCAAGTTGTCATCGATTTCATCCGCCCAATTCATACCCGCTTGAATCTGGCGATCGTGCCATGCTTCGATTACCTTTTGCCCTTTCAGTGGTGCTAGGTGCTTATCTAACTGTTGGCGCAGGGTTTCATCCCTGTGAGAGTAGGAGATAAAAAGCTTAACTGGTTTGCCTGCCATGTTACTTGCCTTATCCATTACTTACTAATATTCTTACCTAAATTCCGATCCATACCTAATACAAAAAAATCCTGAAATATGTCAGAGAATGTCTGTAAAGAAAAATGAAGAAAAACGACCGATCGCCATGGAAGAAATGGGAGCTTTGGCCAATTTGGCCAGATAGATAACACTTCTCGATCGACCATTGCCCTTTCCCCTAACCCCTTCTCTCTAACAGGCACAAAATGTGAGTTTACCGAACTAAAAATTCAGTTTTCCGTAACGAGTAAAATGTGCGGTAATTAGCCTGGTTTTAGTCGATAAAACCGAATTAAAAAAAATAATTTTATATCTAAGATGTAATCAAAGGAAAGAAAAAAAATCTCCTTGAAACTAGAAAATATATAACTAGGAGTTAAAAAGATGGCATTAGTTCGTTGGCAACCATTTCGTGAAATTGATACCCTACAACGTCAAATGAATCGTCTATTTGATGACTTGTCTGTTTCTAATTTAGGACAAGATTTGAAATTGAACTTTACTCCTGCTGCTGAAATATCTGAAACTGAAGATGCTATCCACCTCAAACTAGAAATTCCAGGAATGGAAGCAAAAGACTTAGATGTAAAAGTTACTAAGGATGCTGTATCGGTAAGTGGGGAAAGAAAGCAAGAAAGCAAAAAAGAAGAAAATGGTGTTACCCGCACTGAATTTCGCTATGGCAAATTCCAAAGAATAATTCCGCTACCTACACGAGTACAAAATACCAATGTTCGAGCAGAATACAACGACGGCATCTTAACTTTGGATTTATCCAAAGCAGAAGAAGAAAAGAATAAAGTGGTTAAAGTTAATATCGGCTAATTGTTGACAAACTTCATTCTTTACTCATCCCAGTAAAAAACTGGGATTTTTTTTAGGGTTTATTTAGAGGATATTTAATAACTTGAAGCAGTGCGATCGACACTTAAAACTAAAATGAACCTTAGAGAGATATAATGAAAACGGCACTCTTAATCTGGGTGCAGATATTTTAGGCAACCGCTCTACCAACAATAAATAACAAACAAGCAATAACAATGACTGTTGAAGAAGCCTTAAAAATTCTCAGAGAATATAGCTGTACTCAAATTAAAATTCCTTCGTCAGAAGCTGAAAAACAACAACTGCAGCAAGGGGTAATTTTAATTACTAAATTATCAGAATGGGAAAATCTAGGGGTTTGCGCAGATAATTCCAGTCAAGGTTTTGCTGTTTTGAAAAGTTACTTAAAAGCTATGGGATATGAAGCAAACTTCGACTCTGCTTCTATTTCTACTAGCAACGATTCAGTTTATATTAAATATAATACTCAAAAAAGGTCTTATTTAATTGATTCTTATGTAGGAGAATATCGAGGAGTACTAATTTCTTGTCAGTCAGAAGATGATAGGGTTATGGGGACTTACGGACATTTACCTTTAGATTTATTTGCATAACTATTTCGATCGCTATAGCTCCTGAAACACATAAATCTTAAATTTTTATTAAAATATGGTATGGTTATTAAAGAAGTTGGAGAAGGTAGCCTTAGGATTGGTGAGGTACGGAAGTATTAATAAGCGCGGAGAATCTGACTGCTGGCGATCGATGTATCTATTTTATTGTTTGACTTAAAAAGAAGCAATTGCGTTAACTAGGAAGCGATTTATTGATGGGAATAGCAATTAGTCGATCGCACTATACCTTTTAAGCAAAATTGTAGTTGAGAAAAAGGAAAAGGGGTTATTTAAAGGGAAAAAACTATTTACTTAGATTGTTCTATTTATTTTTGCAAAAAGTATTATACAAGACGGAATTGATATAACTGCGACAATATTTGTCGCAGTTTTTTTATCAATCTCTATTTTTTCTGTTTCGACTTTATTC
Organism: Prochloraceae cyanobacterium; assembly: GCA_030065755.1. Classification (GTDB taxonomy): domain Bacteria; phylum Cyanobacteriota; class Cyanobacteriia; order Cyanobacteriales; family JASJDA01; genus JASJDA01. The sequence continues at coordinate 3,491 of JASJDA010000155.1, forward strand.
AGTAATATTACTGAGATCTTTTTTGGGACATATATTTTTGTAATTTGAATGATTAATGATATAAATACCAACTGAAATTTTGTTAAATTATAATGAAGAAAGTTGTTTATTGAGTATAAAAAAATGGAAAAGAATGATACTTTTTATGGACTTATTCGAGTTAGTATAGCTGCTATATTATTTCCAATAGTTATAGCGTTGTTATTTCATATGTCTCTAATTTCTCTATAATTTCTCATTTTTATGAATTTTAAGAGAAAATTATTGAGAAATATTGAAAAAAATCGTTAATTAGATCTCTCTTCTCTTCTAAAAATCAATTAGGAAAAAGTTTTATTAAGAATGAGATATTCTTATATAAAATTTTTTCCTTATTTTTTAGCTATAAGTTAGTTTAAATGGAATTAGTTTCAGGCAAACCTATCTAATGAGTCAATATACTTGAGGAGTGTTGGTGAAATAGGATAAGTTAGAGAGAAGATGAGGGAAAAAGTTAAATTCAAAAACGCGCTTCATCCTTTATCCTTTGTTAAGAGAATATAGAACTACTGTTTATATTTACAAAGCTTTCGTAATTTTTTTTAAATCATTTTTACACCATATTAGGGGTCAATATTAAGCTGTGTTTGGCGTGTAACCTATTTCATGCCTTTATATGGTTATAAATTTTATATAATTTGTTATTTATTGGCGAATTGTTTGTCTCTTATTAGCAGAGCAAATGATAAATTGTAAGTCGCTAATAATATTTTCCAAGATGCCCCAGTTTGTCCCCCCACCTCCTCAAACCCCCGCATTGATTCAACCCGAGTCAGCAACTGCGAAAACAGAGCTTAGGGCAGCAAAAAATGCAGTTTTGCTAGGATCTCCTATATATACTGGTTACGATCGCCCAGGGCCTTACTTTGAGCGAGATCGCGATCGTCAAACTTTCAAGAGAAATACCAGTTGGCACCTTACTCATCTGATTACTCGATCGCGAAGCGGACAAGTAAGAAAATTTAAATTTGAATTAGTCGATCTGCCAGATCGGAGTGTACCCATTGCTGACAATGGAGAAGACACCCAAAACACTCCTCTAACTCCCTCCCCAACAATTGTCGAACCAATTACCGTAGTAGAAATCCTTGCCGATCGCCAAGAATACGACGAGAAACGAAAGGTAATTATTGCTATTGGTAATGTAGAAATGCGCTACTCATCTGCACTTTTGACAGCCGATCGCCTGCGAGTAAATTTGAGCAACCGCATCGCTGTAGCCGAGGGTAACGTTGTTCTCAAGCGAGGAGAGCAAGTACTTCGCGGCGATCGCATGGAATATTCCTTTTTTGTCGATAAAGGTATTATCACGACAGCCAGTGGGGAAATTTTTCAACCAACTGTTAACAGAGATGTTTCTTTTAGGGAATCAGACGATGGTATACCCGATCGACCTTTAACCGATCGTCTCTCCGATCGCCAACCTCTTCGCCGCGTAAACTCTGCGGGAGGTTACAGATTTGTTGCTGGTAGTACTAGAGATCTTGCTTTGCTGGAGAGAAGTGGTGGTTTACCCGTACAACAAACTGGAGGACAAGTAAATCGGTTGCGCTTTGAAGCCGATCGAATAGATTTTGATGCAGAGGGCTGGGTTGCAAGCAATTTGAGATTTACCAACGACCCCTTTTCGCCACCAGAATTAGAAGTTCAGGCAGATACAGCGACTTACAATAGAGAAATTCAGCCTGGAGTAGATGAGTTATTAACAACTAACTCTCGCATAGTTTTTGACCAAACAGTTCCAGTACCGCTGTTTACCGACAGATTTGTCATCGATCGACGACCCCGCCGAGGCGGTCTAGTCAGATTTGGGTATGATGGAGAAGATCGGGGCGGTCTTTTCGTAGAGCGTAACTTCGAGATAGTGGATACAGAAGAAGTACGTTTCGACATTGCCCCACAGTATTACATCCAAAGAGCAGTTTCCGATAGGAATAGTGGAATAGTAGATTCGTCTGCTTTTGGATTTAAAACGAAACTAGAGAGTTTTTTTGGAGCGAGAACAACTTTAGATGCTAGAGCAGATTTGACCAGCTTAGATTTTAATAATAATGCCGATGACTTAGAAGCTAACGTGCGACTGCGACAAAGGATTGGCCCTCTCAATCAACCCCATACCCTCAGTTTAGAATATAATTATCGCGATCGTCTCTTTAATGGTTCTTTAGGTTTTCAAAGGGTTCAAAATAGTTTCGGTGCTTTGCTAACCTCTCCCGTATTTATTCTCGGAGAAACAGGGATTTATGCTAATTATCAAACCTCAATTCAAAATATCAATGCCAATAGCGATCGGCAAGATTTAATTAGAGACAACAAACAACGGGAGATTATTAACCTCACTCGCTACCAAGGTGCTACTTCCTTTAATCGGGATTTTAACCTTTGGCAAGGAGAAGCTTTACCCCCTACGAAAGAGCAGGGATTGCGCTTTACTCCCGTACCAGTGCGCCCTTTTCTCCAATTCAACACTAACATGACTGGCGTTACTAGCTTTTACAGCAATGGCGACAATCAGTCATCACTCAGATTTAGGGTTGGACTTCTAGGACAATTCGGTAATTTTTCTCGATCTTTTTTCGACTACACTGGTTTTAATATAGGCTACACTCAAGGAATTATCTCAGATCGATCCCCGTTCTTGTTCGATCGCTTTGCCGATCCTCAAACTTTCTTGGTGGGAATTACTCAGCAAATTTACGGACCATTGCGCGTTGGTTTCCAAACTTCTCGAAATCTAGATAATGGCGATGAAATTAGTACCGACTATTTCGTAGAATACAGCCGTCGCACTTATAACGTTCTGGTGCGCTATAATCCAGTACTCGAAATTGGTTCTATTAGCTTGCGCATTAGTGATTTTAACTGGATCGGTTCTCCCGAACCTTTTGATGGTAGTGGTATTCGCCAAGTTACTGACGGAGTTAAGCGGTAGAAGTAGAGCTTGGAGTGTGGGGGGTGTGGGGAGTGTGGGAGGTGTTCTTTCTTTTATTGTAGAAAAGGGTCTGGGGATCCTCCCACAGATATAAACCATAAAACAGTTGTTATTGTCGCTAACAAGCAAATAATCCTGAAGAGTTCTAGTTTCTATTACTAATAAACCCTATGAGGGATTGAAACTCAAGCTCTCTTTCTCCCTTAAATCAGTTATCAGTTATCACGGTTTCAGTAGTAGATTTAAACCATTACCTACACTGCAACTATAGAGTTGGGGGACTTTTTATCGCTTCGCTTGAAGTCAGAAATAGGAAGTCAGAAGTCAGAAGTTTTTTTAGCAATTTTTGTTTTTGACTTTCTATTTTTGGACTTCAAATCGGGGTTTAAAACCCCCACTACAATCCTTGATTTAGTGGTCTACAATTAGTGGCGAGTTTCAATCTCCCACTAATTGCTACTTCTGACTTCTGACTTCTGACTTCTGACTTCTGACTTCTTGAACCCACTCACAACTGATAACTGGTAACTGGGAACTGATAACTGTTAATAGTATTTTGATTGAGAATTAAGAAATTTTCAAGCAGTAAATTAATACCCTATCTTCTCAACCCCTCTCACATCTCAGTTATCCATACATTCAGGCAATTTGAAGATCTCAGTTGTTCATCTGGGAATAATAAAAATTGAGGGCGCGATCGGTTAATGCAAAAGATGACAAACGAAGAACTACTAAAAATAATAGAAGAAACAGCTAAAAACAGGGTAACTCAACTCGACCTCAAAGAAAGTGGTCTCACGAGTTTACCTCCAGAGATAGGAAGTCTTACCCACCTAAAAAGGCTATATCTCAACTGTAATAAACTAGAAAGTTTACCGCCAGAGATAGGAAAACTTACCAATCTCAATCGCCTTTATCTGAGGGATAATAAACTGACCAGTTTACCGCCAGAAATAGGAAATCTTACCAACCTTACTCATATTTATCTGCGCAGTAATAAACTAACAAGTTTGCCTCCAGAAATAGCAAATTTTACTAAACTTAAAGGACTATTTGCGAGCGACAATCAATTGAAAACATTGCCAGAAGAGATGGAAAACCTGACTGAAATCAGTACTCTAGATCTGAGAAGAAATCCTCTTCCCATTCCTCCTGAAATTATCGACAATATTGCCGAACCATCTTTAATTATCCAATATTTGCATAAATATAAGCCAGAGGAGGCAAAAGCTTTAGATCGAGCTAAAATTCAGCTTTTGGGAGTAAAAGGTGGCGGAAAAACTTCTTTATTGCAAAGATTGATAAGTGACAAATTCGATCGCCAAGAAACTCCGACTGCGTCAATTGACATTCAACCTTGGGAAATTCAAGTAGACGATCGCCAGATTGAGGCTAGTGTTTGGGATTTTGGCGCGCAGGAATGTATGTATTTTGCCTATCAATTTTTTATTACCCAACGCAGTCTCTATCTATTAGTTGTGGATGCAACAAAAGGGCAAAAAGAAAATCAGATTGAATATTGGCTTGAATTGATTCAAAGTTTTGGGGGCAATTCTCCTGTAGTTATTGTTATCAATAAAGTAGACGAACAGCACATAAAGTTAAACCGAAGTAAACTATACTCTAAATACAAAAATATCAAAGCATTTATAGAAACATCTTGCTTGCAAAATCAGGGTATCGAAGAATTAAAAAATATTATTTACCGAGAAATTATTACTTTAGAACACCTTCAAGAGCAATTTCAACCTACCTGGTTTACTGTTAAAGAAAAATTAGAGCAAATCGAAAAAGTTTTTATTCCTTATTCTGAATACGAGCGTATGTGTCGATCGGAAGCAATTATCGAAGAATCTGACCAACGCAATCTCATCGCATTACTTAACGATTTGGGATCTGTAGTGTATCCCAAAGACGATCGACTCAAAGACGGTAACATTTATAATCCTAAATTAGTCATTGAGGGTATTTATAAAGTTCTCAACGAGTCAGAGTTTAGCGATCGATACCGAGGGATTATCAAATTAAACCAACTCAATCCTATTTTAAATAATTTGAAATACTCGATCGCCGATGCAATGTGTAATTTTGAACTGGCTTTTGAAGTAGAAGAAGAACAAAAATTAGTTATTATGGATCTGCTTGCAGAAGAACAACCAAAAATAGGTGAGTGGGAGGATTTTCTCGCTTTTGAATACCATTACAATCTTCTACCAAGTAGCATTATTTCTCGTTTCATAGTCCGCAACCAGAAATACATCGAGAACAATAAATATTGGCGCTATGGCGCAGTTTTAGACAAAGATGGCGATCGAGCATTGGTTAAAGCAGATTTGCAGAATAACAAAATTTCTATTTGGGTTAGCGGTGCTACAGAAAAAGCAAGGGATAAGTTTTAAAAAAAGATAAGAGAGCAATTCTATCTCATACATAAAACCATCCCCAGTTTGGAAATAGAAGAGAATTTTCCTACAGAAGAACAAGAAAAACAAGTCCCTCAAAAATTGTCTGAAATTACCGAATCAGAACCAGAAATTACCCAAGAGGAAAACACAGAAAAAATAGAAAATAAAAAAGTCGATCGGGCAATAAATTCTGCTAAAGAGAAAAAACCTAAATCCAATTTAGTTTTATTTTCCGCAATAGCGTTAATTGGTCTTGCAGGAGCGACGATCGGTCTATTTGGCTATCTTCAATCGATATCAGATAGGGAAAAACCAAACACTTCTTCTCAACAAGTTGATTAGACTTCGCAGCAATTGTCAGGGAATAGGGGACGGGAAACAGTGCTAGATTTTAGACTATTTATGGTGGCTCAAACTCTAGATGCGATCGTTTATTTACCCTGTTCCTTCTCCTTTTGACCTCTGACCTTAAGGAGCGATCGCTACTTAGCTTACTCAGCTTTCCTATCTTCAGGGGGAATTTGCGAGTGGGAATCTATTACATAATTAAAGAAGTTAACGACAAGATCTCGATCGACTCGAACAATTCCATCATTGCCAAACCAACTGCCGAACAGATCGGCAGAATTTCCTTTTCCTGTCACTACTTCTTGTAAAAACTTGACAATAGTAAAATTGACCATGTCCCGAAATGAAGAGTCGTTCTCTGGTACCATACAGGCAATTCCTTCGCGGTTATAGGGGGTTTTCGGCAAGACTTCAAAGCGATTTGGAGCGCTCAAAGTTATCCTCAATCCCTCTAAGAGTAAGCCGTCGCCAGCAAAAGCATCAATTTTGCCTCTTTCCACAGCCTTCAATGCTTCTTGAAGATTGTCCTTCATAGGCACCAAAATTGCTTTGGGCTGAACCAATTTAATTACTTGTTCGTTGGTAGAATCGGGTATTACGCCAATTCGCTTGCCAATCAAAGATTCGCTCGTCTCTAAATTACTCCCCTTCTTAGCCAACAAGCGAGTTCCCGTCATGCCGTAGCTAACGGAATAATCTACATACCTCTCCCGCCCCCAAGTGTAACTTACTGCCTCGCAGATAATATCAACTTCTTCACCAATTAATTTGGGAATGCGCTCTTGCACCTTAACTTCAACAAATTCCAGGTCAACCTTCTTGCCTAACTCTCCTTCGAGCCTTTCTCGGATTAAGCGCAGTATTTCTACAGAATAACCCGCCCATTCTCCTCGAGCGTCGATATAAGACAGAGGGACAGCATCGGATCTAGTTCCTGCGGTGAGTACTCCCGTGCGTGCAACCTTTTCTATGACTGTTTCAGCCCAACTAGGGGTAGATAAGCCAGCCGTAAAAATCAGACTCAGAATACCGATTGCGAGCTTTTTGTGCATATTTACTCCTCACAATTGTTGGAAAATTCTATCTGCAAGAATTGCAGACTTAATTTGGTTTAAATTATGCTACCACGTAAATTTATAGTAAAATTCAGCGATCGCCCCCGTCTTATAGGTCCGCATTTTTCTATCTATTTCGTCAAATTTCAAGTTTCCAATTATCAACAATAAAAGAATTATTTGGTCCTATTTTTACTGAATATAATTTGTCAAAGCCTTCTTTATAACTAGGGACTTTTAACTTTTTGTAAGTTGCTAAAATACCGCCTAAAGGAATAATTTGTTTGGGCGATCGCTTTTGATTTCTTTGCTTGCAAGCTTCTAAATCTGGATAAAAATAGTAACCGACAATGTAAAAACCTTTCTCTTTAGCCTGGGGAATATAACGCTCTCTGTCGGCTATTGTGGGGTTGGTATTGTCGATAACAAAACGCTGTTTGGCTTCTAAACAAGCTCGAAAAATAATTTTTTCTCGATGGCGAGTTTTGAGCATATCGAGATTGATGCGCATGTGGGTATTGAAGAAACGATCGCGATAAAAAGTAGATTTACCTGATGCTTGAATACCCATAAAAATAACTGCTTCCATAGCTGGAAACTAGAAGAAATTTTGATTTTTTATTGAAGTTTTTGAATTAAGTTAAGGGTCGATCTATATTGTCGATCGTTCCCTTCTTTTTTATAAATTTCTGCGGCTTTGCGCAAAGAAGCTAATGCTTTTTCTTTTTCTCCTTGTCTTTGATAAGCAACACCTCGGTTATAGTATGCGGAAGCATAGTTAGGGTTAATTTTAATTGCTCGATCGTAATCGGCGATCGCTTTTTGATTATCTCCTACTTTAGAGTAAACATTACCTCGGTTGAGGTAGGCTTGTACCAAGTCAGGTTGAATTTTAATAGCTTGAGTATAATCGGCGATCGCTCTTTGATTATCTCCTAGTTTATAGTAAACAACACCTCGGTTGTAGTAGGCTCGTGCGTGGTTAGGCTTAATTTTAATTACTTGGTTAAAATCAGCTAGTGCTTTTTGATTATCTCCTAGTTTATAGTAAATAAGACCTCGATTGACGTAGGCTTGTGTATGGTCGGGCTTAATTTTAATTACTTGGTTAAAATCGGCTAGTGCTTTTTGATTATTTCCCAGTCTAGAGTAAGCAAAACCTCTGCTGTTATATGCTTCTGCAAAGTCTGGTTTAATTTCGATAGCCTTGTTGTAATTTTCGATCGCTTTCTGATAATTTCGAGATTCTAAGTCTTTGTTTCCCTGATTGTAATATGCTTGTGCTTTTGTCTCTGAATCATTTGATTGAGCAATTTCTACATCATTCGATCGAGAAGCTGGACTCGAATAAACAATATTAGGGTCAATTCCTAATAGGGTTACTCCAGCGATAACTGCTCCAGATTTTATTAGATTATGATGTTTCATATATTATTTTTTATCGATGTCATTTCATTCAATAACTATTCTAAATTATAAGTAAACTCAAATAGTTTGGTAAAGATTATATTCAAAAAGCGTTTTGTAGATAGCACTAAAATCCGCTATAGTTCTTAAAGATAGAAATTTATGAAATTTCTACTTAAACATATACTTTGGAATTCAAAGCAGATGGAAAAGAAACAACAAGCAAGCAATCTAGTTGTGATGGGCTTTGAAGATGAGTTACAAGCAGATGAAGTCCGCAATACTCTTGAAGAAATGGAGAAGAAGCATCTGCTAAATCTAGCAGATGCTGTAGTCGTCGTCAAAAACTCTCAAGGCGAAGTAATGGTCAAGCAAGAAGGGGATTTTGTGGCAACAGACGCTCTTAAAGGAGGTTTATTGGGACTGCTTATAGGGGCAGTATTGCTAGAACCTTGGCTGGGATTAGCTATTGGAGCTGTTGGAGGTTCGCTTTTTCACAAAGACCTCGGTATTGACGATAATTTTATTAAAGAACTGAGCGAAACTCTCAAACCAGAAAGTTCTGCTCTCTTTCTCTTAGTAAAAAATGCCGAGACAGATAAGGTATTAGAAAAACTACAGCAATTTAATGGAAAAGTTCTGCACACTTCTCTCTCACCGGAAAACGAAGAGAAACTAAAAGCAGTGCTAGAAAAGGCATGAGAAAGGCTATCTCGAAATTTGGGCGATCTCGAATCTAATTTTGAGCCTATTGCGACAAACTTCTGGCATAGCTGCGCTTAGGGCAAAAAGCCACAGATTTTTAACAGTTATCAGCGAACAGTTACCAGTTATCAGTTATGTCTTATCCCTGGGATAGAAAGTCCCCTACCTCTATAGGTAGAATGTCTTCCTTTTAAATCTAAGAGGGAGACCTGATAACTGTTAACTGATAACTGATAACTGTTAACTGTTAACTGTTAACTGTTAAATAAATGGTTCAAATCCTAACCTTGTTACAACAAGGAGTATTAGCGACCTTGCTCGATGTTGACAATGCTGTTTACATGACCTCAATAGTTGAGGATTTACAGTTCAAGAAACAACGGCAAGCAATTATGTGGGGGATCTTCGCTGAATTCATAGGTAGGGTTGCTTTGATTAGTTTCTTGGGCGCTCTATTGAGTGAAAATAAAGTACTATTCACCCTACTTGGGGTCAAATTTACTCCAGACTCGCTCTCACTATTTATTGCTGGTTCATTTCTTATATATAAGAGTAGCAGAGAATTATATGAATTTTTAACCGATCGAGAAAAGACACAACAGTTACAGCTCCCCAAAGCGAGTTTTCCTCGCTTAATAGTTGAAATGACAGTTGTTAATCTCATACTCTCAATCGACACTATTATTGTCGTATCCACAAGAGTTTTAGACCTCTCTTCCATCATTTTTATTTTTTTAATTTCAGCAATTATCCGCTTGGGAGCTATTGACAAAGTTGCTCGGTTGATTCAAAAGTATCCTTCAATGAATACAGTCATCCTTATTTTCTTGATTCTCATTGGTTTTGAACTTTTCTTAGAAGGGCTTTGGTTCAAGTTTCCTGAAGAGATATTTAACGCGGTCTTAGTGCTGGCTATAATTGTGGCTATTATCGATCGACGTCGGCGATCGTAATTCCCTGGTCATCTAGACTTGAGTTTGACACTCCCAGCAAAGCAATTAACTGCTATGAAAACACTCTCTACATTTTAGATGGAATTAGTCCTTTATTATTTACTATCTTTAGCTCCGATCGTAACGGTTTTTCTGTTGCTAGTAATTGCCAGGCGACCGGCAAAACAAGCAATGGCATTAGCTTATCTAGTTACAGTAGCGATCGCTCTATTAATTTGGCAAGTTCCTTTCTCCGTAATGGCGGCTTCCACGATCGAGGGTTTAGTGACAGCAGCAGAAATTCTTTACATCGTTTTCGGGGCAATTTTGCTGCTCAATATCTTAAAAGAATCAGGAGCGATCGCTACCATTCGTAGAGGACTGTTGGGGATTTCTCCTGACAAACGCATTCAAGCAATAATCGTTGTCTGTTTGTTCGGTAGCTTTCTCGAAGGCGTTTCTGGCTTTGGCGCTCCTGCAGCTATCTGCAGCCCCCTGTTAGTAACCTTGGGTTTTCCCGCTTTAGCTGCTGTCATGGTTGCTTTAATTGGTAATACTATAGCTGTAATTTTTGGGGCTGTTGGCATTCCAGTTACATTAGGTATCGATGCTGGATTAGAAGAAGCGCCCGTAGTAGAGAAATACCTCGCCGAATTAGGCATGACCTATGCCGATTATTTTCAGCGCATAGTTATGACAATTGGAGTTTTCAATAGCATCATCGCCACTCTCATTCCCTTGTTTATGGTAGCTTGTTTAACTCGCTACTTCGGTCAACGTAAATCCTGGAGAGAAGGATTGGCAATATGGCCGTTTGCTTTGTTTGCTGGACTTTCTTTTAGTATTCCATCATGTCTGACTGCTATCTTCCTCGGACCAGAATTTCCCTCTTTAATTGGCGGACTGGTGGGTTTAGCGATCGTCGTTCCAGCAACCCAAAAAGGATTTTTAACCCCCAAACAAGTCTGGGACTTTCCGCCAGTAGAAGCATGGGAAGATGGATGGATGGGGAGCGTTAAAGCGATCGTCAATAAGAAAGGAGGGGAGATGAGCTTATTGAGAGCCTGGATTCCCTATATTTTAGTAGGATTATTTTTGGTGCTATCGCGGCTAACATTTTTACCGTTTCAGGGGTTACTCAAAACAGTTCAATTTAATTTTGTTAGCGTGTTGGGAACGGAGATAGGAGTAGATTCTCAACCTCTCTATCTACCAGGAACAATATTTATCTTGGTGGCGATCGTGACTTATTTTCTCCACGAGATAAAGACCGAAGCATTGAAGCGAGCAACCGTGGATGCTGCCAAAACTTTGATGGGAATGGCAATAGTTCTTGCTGCTGCCGTGCCAATGGTAAGGGTGTTTATCAACTCTGGCTTTAATGGGTCTGGTCTTGCCAGTATGCCTTTAACCTTGGCAGATGGAGTCTCTAACCTAGTCGGTCAAAGTTGGCCCCTGTTTGCACCCATCGTTGGGGCGATGGGTACTTTTATCTCTGGTAGCGCTACTGTCAGCAATATGATGTTTTCCCTCTTTCAATTTGGAGTAGCCGCAGAAATTGCCATTTATGGGGCATTAGTTATTGCTTTACAAGCCGTGGGGGGAGCTGCTGGTAGTACGATCGCCGTTCCCATTTTGGTTGCTGCTTCTGCTACTGTTGGCTTAGAGAATTGCGAGGGTTTGCTGATTCGCCGAGTATTATTTCCCCTAATTTATTCCCTTGCTACTGCTGGTATTCTGGGCTTAATTGTGGTTTCTATAATATAGTTTCGGGCGAAAATCTCCCTCGCTTCCTGTTTGAGCAGTTAGTTACCAATTAAGTCAGAAATCAGAAGTCAGAAGTCAGAAGTAAAGCTCTGCACGTTGGTATAAAGCCTCCTCATTTTATGAAGAAAATATAAAAACATAATTCAATAATTTATACATCTTTTTTCAAAAAGGGTCGCGCCCCAAGGGAGGGAATCTCCCAGTAAGGAGAACCCGCGCAGAGGTAGAACTTCTGACTTCTGACTTCATACTTCTGACTTCGTAAAAATTCTTGCTATTTTTGTGCTTCTGGCAATTGAGTAATACCTCGATTAGAGAGAATTTCTTGGAGTTCGGCTTCTCGATCTTTAGCGATCGAGGTGCGTAATATTTTGCCACCGTATTTACTTACTTCGTCTAAAACTTTATCGGGAGTAACTTTGCGCACCAGAATGAACAGAGCAGAAGTACCAGGTTGTAGGCTTTCACCTAGTTCTCGAATAAAATCGTCGTCAATCCCAACATCTTTACGTGCTGCAGCCATAGCGCCAGTCGTTGCTCCTACTGCTGCACCAAGTATAGGCATCAAGAATAAAGTCCCCACTAGCAGCCCAAAGTACCCCCCAGCAGCGGCTCCCACACCTGCTAGATTAACCGATTGATTTAACTTAACTTTTCCATCTTCACTCTTGATGACAACTGCGGAATCATCTAGTTCGATGAGATTTTCTTTCTCTAGTCTCATTAAGGTAAGACGAACCTCTTGTGCTTTCAATTCGTCGTTATAGGCGATCGCAAATAGTTCACTCATTACTTTCGATCGGTTGTGATTTATTCCCAATAATATCGCAATAATGTTCTTTGGATAAATGAAAACTATCTAAGAGTGCAACTGCAGTCTTCTACCCAGAAACTATTAACTTTTGAATAAAACGAATTACAGTTTCGATCTTAGTTGGTTTTACTTCTGTATGAGGAGGAATTGCTAGCATATATTCGCTATATTCATCGAGTAGTTCTCGTTCAATTTCCGAAACGCATAGATCTGCCATTAACATATTGACGATCGCTTTTAATAAAGCATCTCTTTCAGTATTAGTACTATTTTTTAAATATCTAACGATCCACAATTCGGTTTGTTTCAAAGGTACGGTAAATTTCAACAATTGTTGAAGTTCGTCATCGATATGGAGGTGATATTGCTCTAACAATTGTTGGAAATATTCGATTTCTTCTGCTTCAAGATGTCGGTCGACCCAAGCAGCTCCAATGACTATTTTTACCAGTAGTTTTTCTTGTTGTAAATTATTCACGAAATTGCTCTATATTTAATATTAAAGCCCGAAATTCAAGACTTAGATTCTTGTAATTGAGATTGAGATTTACTCGAAGCTTGAAAGACAACTCTAAGTAGTAAAGGTGCTATAAAAGTTGTAACAATAACCATTAATATTAGTGCTGCTTCTACGGAGTTGGAAAGTACGCCTGTTGCGGTGCCCAAACCGACAAAGACAAGCCCTACTTCTCCTCTAGGAATCATCCCCGCACCGATCGCCAGTCGATCGACTTGCTCTTTACCGAATATTGTAAAACCTGACACTATCTTACCGAAAATAGCAACGACAATTAAGAAGACAGCAAAAAGCAAACCTTCTCGATTTTCTGGTACTAAAGGGTTAAAGAGACTCAAATCTATACTCGTACCGATTAAAACAAAGAAAATCGTGGCAAATAATGTTACTATAGGCTGAATTTGTCGTATTATCTCGTGTTCTCTCTTTGTTCCTCCCAAGACAATACCCGCAGCAAAGGCTCCCAGCACTGTTTCGAGCTGTAGGGTAGCAGCAAACAGACACATAAAACAAAGGAAGATAAATGAAGCAACAAGCAAGCCACCTGAAACCTTTAGTCTATCTATAAGAGCATCAAAAACTGGTGCGAAGTATTTGCTGAGGAGAACGGCGCTTAATATAAAGACTGCGGCGCTGATAACCAAAAGAATAATTTTCGATGGCTCAACATTACCTGTATTAACTAAAGCAACTACCACTGCCAAAATAACGATGCCTAGTATATCATCTAGAATTGATGCCCCAATGATAATTTTACCTTCCTCAGACTTCAGTTTTCCTAAATCTTGCAGCACTTTAGCAGTAATGACTATACTAGTAGCTGTCAGCGCTGCACCTGCAAACAAAGCTGGGGAGAGGGGTAAATCGAATAAATAAATCGCTCCTACAGTTCCTAAGGCAAAAGGAACTATAACTCCTACAGTAGCAACTGTTGCTGCTTGAGGGCCAACCCGAATCATTTCTTGTAAGTCTGACTCCAGACCAGTGACAAAGAGGAGACAGATAAGACCTAATTCACTAATAGTTTCAAGAGAGGGAATGTCTTTTTGATAAATGGCAAAAATCTGTTCGGGAGTTCCACCAGATAACGATTGCATAAACTCGACTAACCCAGAGTTTAGAGTTTCAACTGCTTCTGGGGGAACCAATAGATGGAGACCGGAGAGCCCGAGGATAATACCTGCAAACAAGTCTCCTAAAATAGAAGGTAATTTAATGAGGGCAAGGGCTTCCCCTAAAATTCTGCTTAATAAAAATATTAAAATAGCTCTCGATAAACCAATAGCAGTTGCAAGAAACTCCAAGTTTTTAACTCCAGTATTAAAGGTTTTATTCGGTTATACCAATTGGCAAATTCAAAAAGTCAGAAGTCAGAAGTCAGAAGTCAGAAGTATTTTTTTAGTTGGGGATTGTAACCGCCAACTAAAAATATGCCGTTAAACATAATTTTAGCGGGGGTCTTAAACCCAAAGCTCGAACCAAAAAATTTCAACTC
>JASJDA010000156.1 GCA_030065755.1 Prochloraceae cyanobacterium
TCTCTTAAATTTCTATTTTTCTCACCTCAATGGGAGCTGAATGCATCCGCAGCGTTTCGTAAATAGCTCTACAAACATATTGCTCAGCGTAGCCTGTTAGCAGCCTGTTAGTAGTACGGTGCGCAGCCTGTTAGCAGCCTGTTAGTAGTACGTTTTGTAGCCTGTTAGGAGCCTGTTAGAAGTACGATTTTGACTCGGTGAGATAATTCGTTTAGTAGTATAAAAAAGGATTAGCTACAATGTTTTTAAAATACAGAAAATATCTATTAAAACCTCTGAAAATAATCACTGAGTAGTACGCTGAGAAGCCAAAAACTACATTTCGTAGCCTGTTAGCAGTACGCTTTGTAGCCTGTTAGCAGTACGCTTTGTAGCCTGTTAGGAGTCTGTTCGGAGTACCCGCTCGCACCCTAAATATCTATAGAGGATTTGAGCTGACAAAGTTATCTAATTAGTAATTTACTGTTGTTAACTGTTGTTTATTGAAAAAGGGATGAAAAGATTTATTTTCACGCCTTTAAGAAGCATTTTTTTTTAGTAAAATCTATAAAATAATAGCCTGAACTCTATCATTGCACTTTAGCAATACCATCAAAAAATCCACATAAGACTTCCCATACGGCAGCTCTTTTGACTCCATTTCCGAAGAAGATGACATCTTGTTCTTCCATCCTCTGTATATCGTTAAATTGAGCGGCGTTAACGGCAAACGGAAATCTAATTTCATTAAGATATTCGCGAAGCTCGGCTGTGAATGAGCGATTGACACGAACAAACAATCCAGCTTTTTCATGTGATTCAATCTTAACTAAAGGCTTGATTAATTCATCAGGAATTCGATTTAATTCAATGTACTTATTGATTTCTTCTTGGTTATCGCTGTAATAACTAAGAGCATCAAATATTTGAGCCAAGGTTAAATGAGGTAATCCTTGAGAAATTTCTTCAGGTGCAGTACCATTTCGCCACATTTCTACAATTGCTCTTACAGGTGTTCTTGTTTGAGCAATAATTGGTTCGCCATTTAATATTTCCGAATCAGTAACTATATAACGATGCCCTGTTGCTTTAATCATGATAATATCCTCAAAATTGGAGTTCTTTCTTTCTTTGGCCTGCCATGGACAATAAGCTAATGCTGCTTTCAGACTTAAAAGCATTATCGAGTGGTCTTTTTCTGGGTCGAGCGCTTCTATAAAAGGTGGGAATTTTTCTTTATGTTTAGTACAAAAACTCTGTACGAGCCTTTTTGGAAGCCTATTGGGTTAGCTATTTGAGAGTGGATAAAACTAATCTCTTCTCCCAGTCGGGGTTCGCAAATATTTCTGACTCACCAACTTGAAAACGGATTTTTGTAGCCAATGGAAGTGAGGTAACGTCAGACATAGAAGGAGCAAGGGACTACTTTTTAATTTATTTTAGAGGGTTCAATTGTTTGTTATGCCCCATTCTATTTTCTTGACCCTAATTTATTTTCTTCTCACTGCGGGTGCATCAGGTGTGGTATTTTGCCGAGTATATAAAATAGTTACTGAAGAAAAGCTGAATTCTCTGAAAGTGCATCCCTATTCCCAAATAAACGTAGATAGTAACCTAAAATGATGATGCTATGGTTGCTGATATCATGAGTGGAGTGGCTTGTTCAAAACTCATACTCTATGCCTACTCCCAAAAAGCGCTCGCCAGAAAAAGAATTAAGAAAAGAAGAAATTATTGAAACTGCCAAAAATACCAGTGGTTCAGTCAAAGAAGTTGGGGATTATATTATCGTTAAAGATTTATTACGTCAGCCAACAGTAGGAATTATCGCTTCTTTTTATCGAGGTAGCAATGATGAAATTTGGGTAGTTTATTCTCCCGCCGAACCGACAGAAGATGAAAAATGGCAATGGTCAAGAGGCTTCAAGAAGGCAGCTAATTTGGTTAGAGCAGATAGAGTAAATGAAGATGAGCGGACGGAAGAGTAAGGAACTATTCCCTATATGTATTTATATAGAATTCGCGTGTACGTGGTTCTAAAAGTCAATGGCCACAGCTTCTAGAGATTAGATGGGTTTGTATCGAGGGGTTCATGAGTATCACTTTCAAAAATTAGCTCAATAATACAATTATCCTCGTAGCCGCAGCTTATATTTATAGGTTCGTCGCTTCCTTCCAGCAAATTTACGTTTTCATATTCAGGAGCGACTTCAGGATGTCTATCTTTATCCCATTTAAGAACATCAAGTAAAAAATAATATTCCTCATTCTCATCACTAATAGGATTAAAGACCAATATTTCCCACCAATCAAACAAATCTGGTTTAATTTGTTGGATTTTCCACACTTTAACTATTTCGAGCCAGTTTATATCGGCGGCTGTAATCTTAATAATTCGGTCTATAGTTAACTGAAAATCTTCAAGTGGAACCCCAATCTGAAAAGCAATGACGGGAATTGTCTGTTTAGTTAAATTCATTATCTATTAAGGTACTCACAATTTGACATCCTCCCCCGCGGCTAGACGGGGGATTCCCAGACCTCACGATCTAGAGAAAGCGTGGGTCTTCTCGCGGGAAGAAGATAAACCTGATTTTCCTTTGAGCGACTTCTGATTACGGGATCTTAGCAGACACGCATAAACCATTGAAAAAACCGAAACTGAATAACATTGCTAGCGATGGTAGCCTCATATTCTACAGATTCAACTCTTCCATATATATATATTTATAGATTTCGTGTGTACATGGTTCTAAAATTCAACCCCGACAGCTTCTAAAGCTGGGTCGCCACCAAGCTCGAACAGGGCCTTGACTAATTCTCTTTTGAAATCAATGCCAAATGTTCGACTGACATATTTCCAGGTAGCGTCTTTAAAAGCTGTCCCAACTCCCTTGAAGAAATCAAGCCAACCACTTAAAGCCCCAAGGGAACTCGCAAGTAGTTTTTGAACCTGTTCGAGTAACCACGAACATTCTTCTATTGAATAGTCCTTTTGGGTGGGTGGACGCTGTGAGCGGGCGTATTTTCCTCCACTAGCCGCGATTTCTAGAAGTATCTTAGATGTCGCCATCGAATTAACGTTCATTAGCTCCCCTACATAGAGGTTTACATTGGGGTTAGCCGAATAATTTATGTCGCGCTCTAGCCATTTGAGGTAGATTTCGGCTCGCCCGTCGTGGTTCAAGGAAATTAGCTTGTAAACCCTGTGTTTGTTTTTCCTTCCTCCCGTAAAACGCTCTTTGACTAACTTCAATCCCATCAGTTTGAGCAACCTGTTGGCAGCTCCTATGGGAGTAGTAGTTTCTGGGTTAATGGAAATCCCGTAGAGTTCCTTTATCTGGCTTAAAGGTAGGGGAGTTGAAATAAGTTTCCACCACCATCCTAGGGTTTCGTTACTAAATTCCTTACCTGGCTCTAAGAACATTTCTAGCCGAAGTAATTTAAGACCGTTTACTTTTAGCAAGATTTGCTGCTTGTTAACGTCGGGTTTAAATGCTTTGCCCGTGTCTTTCGTTAGGCTTGCCAGTTTGGACGCGTCTCGATGGGCACTAAATTGATTGCCGATAGTCAAATAATAGTGGAGCCGCAGTTTCGCATACCAGCTGCGATCATCTTTTTCTACCAATTCGGGTGTAACTTCAACTCCGTAGCGAGAAGCTAGTTGACCTTTTTTTATGGCATTTCTTTCGGCTTTAGTTTTATTATGCTTTTGGGATAGGTTCTCTATTTCGTCATTGGTTAAATTCTCGCTTTTACTTACTTCAACGCAGTGAGCTTTATAGCCAACGGCAGAACAGTCGTAGATCTCCTCTTTTACAGCATTGGCAACTCGAGCGCTAAAAGCATCGCAGTTAGGAGTGACTACTTCGTAGCCTTCTGCTTCTAGTTTCTTTAAAATCGACTCTCGATAGGCGTGCATTCCTGCATTAACTACCGCGGCACGAAACGCCCAAGTGGTTAAATGGGCATTCTGCCACGACCAATCCAGATTACTAAAATCGCTAAATCCCGCCGCTTCTAAATAAGTTATATTGGCTCTGGTTTGCTTGTGGGTTGAGCGTAGAAGTCTTTTTATATCTGTTGAGCCATTTCCGACAAAGCTCAGTCCTTTCTGTTTTGCCCAAATATGGCGGGGTACGTCGTCTCTGAGCCTTTCTACTGTTTGGCAGACAGCATCCACAGTGCTTACCCCCCAAGCAATACACCAAACACTGTCGAAATACCCAAGGAGATCAATACTGACCCCTGTTTCGATGGTAGGACTGGCTATTACTACGTCGTATTGTTGAATTAGACCATTTAAATTCTTCGTGCAGCAATAAGCTTCATGGTCTGGGTCGGAGACCGATTCGGCATCTATTCTCAGGATATCTACTCTTTTTCCAAAACTTTTGAATTTCTTAAAAAGATACCTTTCTAGGTTTCTGCTCCCCCATTTGCTTCCCTCTTTCTGACCCGAGGTATGGATTATGACCTTTTCTCCCCGTTTAATCGCATCTACACAGGCTGCTGCTAGTTTACGAGGGTCGGATCCTGTATAGGTTATTAGCTTCCTTTTGCCCAAATTGGGGTTATAGAGATTTTCTACTACCCAGGTTTTAACGGGGTGAGTTGCTAAACTTTGGACGTACTTAATAGCAATGGGTGAGAGATCTGCGTCGGCTAAGTAGATTTTACCTCCAGTGGCAATAGCTACTTTGATTAGGTCAGAGAAATTCTCTAAAACCCTTACTCGATTGGACTGTAAAGTGCTGGAGTTGAGGGCGTGCCAAAATACCTGCTCAGCTTCGTCAATAATTATTGTCGCTTGTGACCACTCTGAGGGGTCGAAATTAGCCTTTGAATCGGCGTGTAGGCTGTCTATACATAGAGCATAACCAGATTGACCATTATTTGCTGATGCGTGTATTTTTTCGATGTGAGGGATGTTAAATCGGTCAGCCAATTCTCTAGCTAATTCTATCCTATGGGTTATGACTACAACTGGTCTTCCTTGGGCTTTTGCCATTTCAACTTGTATGGTCAACCAGGTGGATTTAGCCGTGTTTTTAGCCGATTTGATGCCGATTATCTGGGCATCAATGGGGGGAACTAGCCCCGCTCCTAAATACCTTTCGTTAATTTTTTGGGAGACAAATGGGGATATATCCAATATGTCTAATAATTTGAAGCTGGAGAATGGTTTTCGGTTGTTGTAGACTTTCTTAAATACTTCTACTCCATGGGCTGCTATAAAATCGTCTACACCTTTGTCTGGTTCTATCCAGCTAACAACCTTAACTTTACACCCAAATTTCTCAAACAGTTTTCCAGTTAAGCAAATCGCCTTTTTTACAGATGTGCGAGTTTTAGGCTTAGGGTCGTTGTCGAAGCAGAAATTAATCTCTCTTCCATTAGCTGCAAATGCCTTTAATTGGGGTATAAGGAAGGCTAACCCTGTTTTATGACCAAAGGAATCTACAGGCTGTCTGCGCCCGTTCCAGATGCCAGGGAGAGCGATCGCACAGTATCCTACAGTTAACAGAGCCCCTGCTTTTTTGGCTCCCTCCGTTATAGTTACGGGTATTTCGGAGTTAGAGAGAACCCAAGACCAAAAACCCAGCGCCTCTCCTGTTTTTTCGTCTACGACGATATTATCTGGCATCGGTTGGTTATTATATTCGGCTATCCTTTGCCAGATATGTAGGGGAACTCTGAGGGCATAGATTTCAGTGGCCACTTTTCTTGGTGGCTCGTATTTAACGATTTTGCTTAATGGTTCGTTGCCAAAACCCTTATTTTCAGTGCCTTGCTTGGAATCAATGTAGCTATAGGGTTTGTCTGGCTTGAATTGTCCCCAATTTGACGGGAGTCCTGTTAAAACATCAATGCCACTGCACCACCAGCCGCCATCGTAACAGTGAGAATATCGTTTTAGCCATTGTGCCTTCAATCTGCCGTCATTCCTCCGTTCGGAATCTGATATTGCATGGAGAAGATACTCTAAGGGGGCAAAGCCCTCAAGAGAGATGGCATTTAATTCGGCTATTTTACGATCTACAGCGCTATCTAGCCACTCTTGGAGGTGTTTTTGATGCAGTACCACCATCAAGCATCTCCTCCATTAGCAAGCTGGAGGTCCAGAAATTTGATATTGAAAGCGAGAGTGTTAGCAAGATGGCTTAATTCGGTCATAGTTGCCCGATTTGTCGAGATAGGAACAACCAATCTTCTCAAAAAAGCCAAAATCGCGTCGGACGGCGGATCTATATTGATCTATATATTACTCAGGCTTGTTATAAAACGCTGAAATCTATGTTCTATAAGGGTTTTTCAAATAAGTTTGTGGCAGTACTCTAGAGTGTTTGTGGCAGTACTCTAGAGTGTTTGTGGCAGTACTCTAGAGTGTTTGTTATATTGCTCAAAGCTATATCCCATATAGGTTTGAGTTGAATTTTTGAAAGTATTTGAAATATAACAAAGACTAAGATGATAACGATGGATTGTTATATAACAACCACATATAACGGGACTTTAGAGGTTTAGGATCTTTCTCACCTTAGCTTCCATTTTTTTAGAGAAAGTACGATTTCCTTTTTCAACTTGAGAAATAAAGGCTTGCGATACACCTAGAAATCCAGCAAGTTTGACTTGATTCCAGCCTTTTGCCTTCCTAGCATTCTGAATCTCAGTACCAGTAAGTTCGCTCTTGAGTGACTCAGATGAACTTTTAGGTTGATTAGCTGGATTTGATTTTGGTTGATTGAGCTGAGGTTTAGTTTTATTAGCCAATAATTCGGGAATGGGTTTTGGAGGAAGAATGGTAATCTTGGCAGCTAGTAACTGCTCAAAATATCCTCGCGGTTTTCTGGCTTTACTCCCAGGTCGTAGAGCTTCTGGGTAACTAACTGAGTCAAATTCTATCTGAAATGCTCTAGTTAGCCCTGATAGTACTTCTAAGGCATGATTCCAACGGTTTATAAGTTTACGAGCTTTATCTCGATTTTCTAATGCTTCGTTGATAACTGTTTTGGGTAGTAGTGTTTCTAATATTGTTAGTACTTTATAAATTCCGCTAGTATGAAACCTGCTTTCTAATGTCAGATTAAGTCCTAACCGTAAAGCAAAATCATCGTGGTAGGGGTCTATTTTCAGAAGCTCTTGGACTAAATAACCAAACTGGTATAAAGCTTTTTTCGCTTCAGCTCCAGCTCTATTCAAAAAGCCGAGGGTCCAAAGTCCTGGTCTGACTGTAATATAAACTTCGTCAAGCTTGTCGATTTGATCTTTTAAATTGATTTGTCCTCGTAAATTGAGCTTTGAACCCTTGACTTTAATAGCTGTTTCCCAAATACGAGAAGTTTCTACGCTGCAAGTAATCTTGTTTTTACGATATCCTTCAACCCAAGTGGCTTGAATAGTGAGACATCCTAAAGCAAATGCCGCTTTAGCCAATTCGTTGAGTTTTTGATTCTTAGTTAGATCTGTGCGTTTATCCCAACCAAGTTCGGTAATTAGATCGTTGGCAGAAAGAGTAAAAAAGCTCAGCCAAGGCTCTTGTTGCCTCATGCTATGAGCGGCAAAAATTAAATGTAGTTTAGCGGTAGTAAGCCCAAACTTATCAACGATTTGTAAGGCCTCATCCCAAGGTAAAAGTGAAATATCGTCAGGACTGGTGATGTAATGCTCGATATAGTTACTAGACTTTCCTTTGGCTTCATGCCGGAAATGGGCTAACCCAAAAGAGTCTTTTTCCCACAGATCGGGTCTTAATTGCGCTTGGAGCGATGATACCATTGGGGCTGCGGTAGCAGTAGGAGTAAAGTGTTGGTCTTTTTTGTATAAAGACCCCTCTGTAACAAGTGGGTCTGAGATTACTTTAACTTTAACCAAACCTTCAAAGTCGATTGTTGTCTGTGTCTCTTCAGCCTGGATAAACGGATACTTTTTATTGTTCATATATTACTGTTATTGACTACTCCCCTGCTTAAAAGACAGGGGCTTTCAACATCGCTATTTCTGTAAAAAAATTCTGCTTCTTGCTGCTTGACTCTGAAGCGATACTGAAACCGTATTTCATCCCAACAGGAAAGCCAACCCAGAAGGACTCAGTAGTAAGCCGTTGGGGTTATAGGCTGACAATTTGGCAACCACGTAGCTTTAGCCTAGCTATTTGAAATCTGACATAGGCAACTCCAAATAATTACTTGAGGCTTTTATCTTCTTCCCGCGTCAAGGATCGCGGGAGGATGTCAATTAATTTCTTTTAGAGCGAAGTTGTTGTCTAGCCTTTAAAAGATTGATTGAAGAATTGCGGCTAGAATCGGGTTGTTCGAGTTGTTCGAGTAATTGAACGAGCGCTTCCTCGACAATGACTTCTTTATAAGGTGCATTAGCTTTACCGAATTGGAGCTGTAGACCGAGGTGGACTTTTTCTAAGCGCTCAAGAACTGGCTCGCTGATTTGAAAGGTAGATTTACGTAAAGATAGCTTGTTGGCAACTTGGGAATTTGACTTGTTAGATTCAATACTTGTTAGGTTGTCATTATTTTGACTTGATGAGTTTGGGTTGGGCTTGGTTGTTGACTTGTTAGATTGTTGACTTGTTGACTGGCTAACTTGTTCTAATCCGGTCAAAACGAGATCGCTCTTGTTGAGAGGGTCGTTAGAATCGTTAATTCTGGGTCTTTTTGCCATCGATTTAGTTCCTAGCTAGATTGGTAATAAAATCAGCTAATTTTTGATATGGTTTGATTAGTTTGTCTTCTTTGCTATAAGAGTGAATTGGTTCGCCAGCAAGGTTGGCTTCAGAAAATTTGACCGACTTGGGAACAGGTTCAAAGATAGTTAAAGAAGGTTGTCGTTTGCGTAGGGAAGCTAAGACATCTTGAGTCATGATCGTGTTTTCAGCCATAGTAGGAAGAACACCCAAGATTTTTAGTTGGGGATTGAGGCGTTTTTGAACGGTGGCGATCGTATCCAGCAAAGAGGCTAGTCCTTTGAGTGCGAAGAACTGGCATTGTACGGGGATAAGAACGGTGTCTGCAGCAGCTAAAGCATTAACGGTTAGCAGTCCTAGAGATGGCGGGCAATCAATCAGAATGTAAGAGTAATTGACCGTAATAGATTCTAATTTTTCTTTGAGAATATAAAAGTTACCTACTTGAGTTAGAATCTCGGTTTCACCTTTGGCTAATGTAATCTCAGCCGGAAGCAAGTTTAGTCCTGATTTAGTAGAGACGATCGCCGAAGCAGCCGAGGCTTTTTCGGTAATTACTTCATAGCAACTAGGTTTTTTGTCGGGAATATTGAAGCCTAAGCCAAGAGTCAGATCGCCTTGAGGGTCTAAATCTACGAGTAGGCAAGTACCGCGAGGAGTTAATAAACCACCGAGACAGATAGTAGTGGTGGTCTTAGCAACACCACCCTTTTGATTGGCAACTGCAATGAGCATAGGAAATGACAGGAGGATAGTTACATCGATTCGGATTAATCGATGCTGTCAATAAGATAAGTTTAATTTACAAGTTGTTAAATTTATAACTTGTTAACAAGTTATAAATAAGTAATGTTGTATTTTTAAAGTGTTGACAAGTTATAAATAAGTAATGTCAGCTTAACGCGCATTGGTCCGACGAGCAAGTTTAAGATAGTTATTTTTTAAGACCACGAAATTTAAAGACTGTTTATGGAAGTTTTGCATGGCACTTGGATTCCCAAAGCGGGAAACGAATTTATACAGACTGGCGGTTTTTATCTCTGGGTGGAGACATCTGCACCCAAGAAAAGAAGAAACAAGTCAGGCAAAGGCCATCCAGCACAGTTGAAGAAAGAGGAATTATCCACTTTTCTAGTAGATGAATTAGGGCTTTCTTCCCCCTCAATTAGCCCTATTAGCAATAATATATCTGCCCAGTATTTTCTGCTTCCTAGTAGCGAGACAGAGCCTTTGCCTTCTCTAGAATTGACTCGCTATTTAGAAAAAGAACTTCCTGTTGGCTCTGAATTTAGATATTGGGAAATTGATTGTTATCAACTCAAGCCGACAATCAAACTGTTAAACGAGCTTCATTTTCTGGCTCTTTATAACTCTGAAAATATTCAACTAGGCTCAGATCTTCTCTTCTGGTATCACTACACCCAGTTCTTTAAGCAAGTCATTGTCAAAGACCAATATATTCCCGCCTTAAAATATCGGGAATTACTTGGAAAAAAAGGAAAAGGTCAAAAGAAAACTAAGTCCTTTGAAATCTATCCAGCTTGGGAAATAATTTCCGAGCAATATGAATCCAATCTGACTCGATATATGGACTATATGCCCCTCGCTTGCGTAGCGGGTCAAGAAACTATCGGTGACGAGCTTGAATTTTACGATCGGGAGAGTTTGTTACGTCATTTTTCTGAATGTTTGCTTAAAGAAATAGTTACCAATACTCCTTTGACTGCAGCATTTAATAAAAAAATAAATGATTCATTATTACTTTGGGGTTGTCTTCATCCTCAAGATACTAAATCTCCTTGGACAAACAACCAAGCTTTAACAGAATATCAACAATGGCTGGCCTGGAAACAGAAAATTGTTGGCGTTCAAAATGCTTCAGTTTTTTATCTTGGCTTTCAGTTACAGGAAGCGGAAGAGAAGGATATTGATAATTGGCGAATTAACTTTTTAGTCTCCTCGAAAAAAGACCCCTCTCTGAAATTAGTATTAGATGACTATTGGCATCTAAATCGTCAAGAAAAAAAATCTATACAAAGTCACTTTGGCCAAAATTTTGAAAAAAACTTATTATTAAACCTGGGCTATGCTGCACGGATGTATCCTCTCATCTGGAGGGGACTAGAAACCGACAAACCCAAGGGTTTTCAATTAACCCTAGAAGAAGCTTTTACCTTTCTTAGTGAAAGTGCTTGGGTACTAGAGGATGCGGGTTACAAAGTAATCATTCCAGCTTGGTGGACTCCTGTTGGTCGTCAGCGAGCCAAAATTCGCCTCAAAGCTTCCCCAAAAAAATCGTCGTCAGCAGCTACAACAATAGGGAAAGGGTATTTCAGCAAGGAAACGATCGTTCAATATCAATACCAACTTGCCATTGGTGCTCAGCCAGTGACGGAAAAAGAATGGCAACAGTTGGTCAATGCTAAAACCCCACTGGTGAAATTTCGGGGTCAATGGATGGAATTAGACCAAAAGAAAATGCAGCAAATGCTGGAATTTTGGCAAGCTCACAGCCAAGAAAAACCAGAAATGACGCTGCTGGATTTAATGAAAACAGCCACAGAAGCAGCAGAAGATATTGAAGTCGAACACGACGAGCTCTTGGCAGAGATGATGGCTAAATTACGGGACCACAGTCGCATCGAACCGATTGACAATCCTCCCCAATTACAAGGCACTCTCAGAGAGTATCAAAAACGCGGTGTTTCCTGGATTCAATATCTCGAACAACTGGGTTTAAACGGTTGTTTGGCGGACGATATGGGACTGGGAAAGTCTTTGCAGGTCATTGCTTTATTGGTACTGGAAAAAGAAGCCGCAGAACAGAAATTCCCCACCCTATTAATTGCTCCTACTTCAGTAGTTGGAAATTGGCAAAAGGAGATTGAAAAATTTGCTCCTCATTTACGTTCATTAATTCATCATGGCAGTAATCGTAGCAAAGATGAGAAAAAATTTATCGAAGCTAGTTTGAAGCACGATATTGTTATTACCTCATTTACCCTAGCTAGAAAAGATGCCAAACTCTTGAAAAGCATAACCTGGCAGCGAATAGTACTCGATGAAGCGCAAAATATTAAAAATCCCAAAGCTGCTCAAACCAAGGCTATTTTAAAATTTGGTGCTAAACATCGCCTCGCTTTAACAGGTACGCCAGTAGAAAACCGTTTATTAGACCTTTGGTCGATTTTTAACTTCCTCAATCCTGGTTATTTAGGTAAAGAAGCACAATTTCGTAAGTCCTTTGAAATTCCCATTCAAAAAAATAACGCTATGGGCCAATCTGCTGTCTTAAAAAAGATGGTAGAACCATTTATTCTCCGTCGCGTCAAAACAGATAAGCAGATTATTAAAGATTTACCCGATAAAGTCGAACACAAACAGTATTGCAACCTGACATCCGAACAAGCTTCTTTATACGAAGCAGTAGTTAAAGATGTGGAATCGCAACTGGAAGAGGCAGAGGGAATACAGCGCAAAGGTTTAATTTTATCGACCCTAATGAAGCTCAAGCAAATTTGCAATCATCCGATGCAGTTTTTACAGGACGGAAGTGAATTTACACCCTCTCGCTCCCATAAATTAGAACGCCTGGGAGAGATGCTCGAAGAGGTGATTGCTGAAGGGGAAAGTTTATTAATTTTCACGCAGTTTACAGAGATTGGTAGCGCTATACAGACCTACCTAAAACAAACGCTGCATTACAATACATATTACCTTCACGGAGGCGTTAATCGTAACAAACGGTCGAAGACGATCGCTGAATTTCAAGACCCAGAAACGGAACCCTCAGCATTTATCCTTTCCCTGAAAGCTGGTGGGGTTGGGATTACACTGACCAAGGCGAATCACGTTTTCCACTTCGATCGTTGGTGGAATCCCGCCGTGGAAAACCAAGCTACAGATCGGGCATTTCGCATCGGTCAAACCAAGAATGTCTTTGTCCATAAATTTGTCACCTTAGGAACTTTAGAGGAACGCATCGATGAAATGATTGAAGATAAGAAAAAGGTAGCTAGCGCCATCGTTGGCAGCGATGAATCTTGGTTGAGTGAGCTAGATAATGAGAGTTTTAAGCAGCTAATTGCTCTGAATCGAAGTGCAGTTATCTGAGCGCATCTTTTATTTAAAATCTAAAATTAACTATGGCACAATTTAGTAGAACTTGGTGGGGAAAGCGATTTATCGCCGCGCTAGAAGCGTTTACTGATTCAGCGAGACTGGGACGGGGACGCTCCTACGCTAGGAATAACAAAATTAAGGAACATAAAATTACTAAAGGTCAAATTACCGCACGAGTACGAGGTTCTGTTAATCCCTATTTTGGAGTGTACAAAGAACCTCTGTACAAAACAACCATTGAGATTAAAAAGATTGCCGCCGCCGATTGGTCGAAAGCGATCGCCTGTCTTGGCTCAAAGGCTAGTTGGGTCTCAAAGCTGTTGATGAATGAGGTTCCTGACAACATTGAAGAAGCTTTTACCCAGCTCAACCTGCATTTATTACCCCACAACCGCCAAGATTTCAAGACTAGTTGTTCCTGTCCTGACTGGGAGAATCCCTGCAAGCACATTGCTGGAGTTTATTACTTAGTAGCATCACAATTAGACCTTGATCCTTTTTTGCTGTTTGAACTCAGGGGAATAGAGAGGTCAAAACTGCAACTTGAGTTAGCTAAATCTCCTCTAGGTAAAGTTTTATCCGTTGCCATAGAAACCGAAGAGATTTCACCAATGCCTGTTGCCTCCTACTATACAAAACCGGAAAAAGTGCCAGCAAAGAAGTCATTGAGTTTGAAAGAATTTTGGCTAGGAACTAAAAGATTGCCCCAAACAATTTCTGCAGCATCACCGGCCAGTATTCCTGCTATTGCGGTCAAAAAAGCTGGCGATTTTCCTTCTTTTTGGAAAAAGGATGTTTCTTTTATCGAGGTGATGGAAGAGTTATATCAGCGAGTCAGAACGAAAAATTCTGGGGTGTATTGATCTTATCTTACCCGATTTGCTTACTTAAAAGTTTAAGGTTTTGCGTACTCAAAAATTGAATAAGATAGGGAAACTTTCTGATACTGACTGCACTAAAGTTTTAAACGTTTTAGCTGAAATGTTTGCTTGAGCTAACGCGATCGTAGTTGTCATGTCTCGAGCGCAGATTATATTTCAAAAATTCTTATCAGTTTTACAAGTAAAGTTCGGGATAACCTAATTTGTCAGCTTTTATTATTTATTCTGTCTCCTATTTCTAGGTTTGAAATTATCTAAATCAGTTTCTCCTGAGAATAAGAACTTGAAAAATGATTTATTTTGATAACGGCAAGTTTGAAATATGCTAAGCATGACTAAATAATTTCTAGTTGGCGTTTCCTGAAAAGCAGTTTTAGAAATAGACCGTTGTATAGCAACATGCCTAATTGCATTCTCTGCGGTATTGTTATGCCAAGGTATTCCATCTTGTCTCAGAAAATAAAATAAGCTATCTCTATATTTTTTAAAATGCTTTTGATATCTTAAAGTTAATTCTGATTTATATTGCTTATTTTCAATTGAATTTTTATAGAATATATCAACTTGTTTTTCAAATTTTTGAAGATGAAACTTTTTTAATCCGTATTTTTGAACTGTCTCCATTATGGTAACAATCAAACTTCTAACCTCTGAAATAAAATATTCATAGTCGAGATCGAAGGGATTCTCTCTAAGATCTTTATTCAGATTTCGAATTAA
This sequence comes from Prochloraceae cyanobacterium, assembly GCA_030065755.1. Lineage (GTDB taxonomy): Bacteria > Cyanobacteriota > Cyanobacteriia > Cyanobacteriales > JASJDA01 > JASJDA01. The sequence goes on from JASJDA010000156.1 coordinate 14,404, forward strand.
GTGTACCCAGCATTTTTGTTGTTGGCATGAAACAGAGTCGTAGCCAGAATAAAAATCAGAAATTAAGACCCCTTTATATTTTTCTAAAACTTGATGAACAATGGTATTTTCTCTGGTTTCTGTTAATTTTAAAAGAACCTCCTTCCCATTAGTAAATACCCACACATACCAATTAACTCCCTTAATGTTAAAATCTGTTTCATCAACATGAATAAAAGGACTCTCTAATAATCGGTTTATAATACCTTCTTCTGTTTCTGCATAATATTTAGCAAAATGTTGCAGAAAAGATGGAATACGAGTTGGAGACATCTGTTCATTAAACTGTTCTTTTGCCAATTCAAGAATTTTGTCAATAGGCACACGTAAAGCAACTCTGTGATAAATAACCCATGATTTGAAGCCATGTCCGTAAAACTGATTCGCTTCAAATTCTAAAAGTTTGAAAGGAGAACGTTTTCTCTTACATTTTTTACAATATGCATAAAAACCAATATATTTTGTTATTGTTTTTTTTATTGCATTTTTTACAAGGACAAGATCGATAATGATTCTAGTCGTGTTAGTTTCTAGTAATTGAAGAGGACTATAGCCACATTCCAGACAGAAACTAGCATGTGGCACTTGTATAATTTTATTTGCTTTTGGTCTAGGTTTGGGAGGGTTTGCGCCTCCTCGTTTACGCCCTTCAAGTATTTTCCCTTGGCTAAAACTGATTTTTTTCTTATCATACTTAACATTAGCAAATTTGAGAATCATCTCCAACTGGTTATTAACTTTTTCTCCTATTTTTGACATTTGCGATTTAGGTATTTGTGCAAAATCAACATCTGATAAAACGTCTGAATAATCTTTGATTTTTTCAATCGCATCAACTAAAAGTTCCAAAGCATAACAATCTTCTTGATTATAAGTTATTAGTTTTGATTTATATTGACTGTCATAAGTGTCATTCCAACTATGTCTCCAAACAAGACTTTTTATTCCAGAGGCATTTGCTTCTGTCCAAACTGCTCCTAAAAAGCCGGCAATTTCTTTTAACCTATTTGAATAGAGTGGAAAATATATTTTTCCATAAATTTGTTTATTGACGTTAAATAACCGAGAAATAAGCGACTGGCTATCAGTTTTATATCTTTTATCTAATGTTTTTATTGCACGTAATTCGTAACTACCATAATGATAAATTGGGGCGGTGAGATATTGAGTAGAAATAGCTAAAAATTCTTGCCATATTTTCTCTTCACTTTCAATGTCGTCTGCCCAAAAAGAATAATATCTTGTTTTCTCACCTTGTTTAATCAAAACTCCAATTAGATAATATAAACTTTGATCTGGTAAGCCTTCAATATCTAAATATAATTCTGTTTCTTCTCTTTTTAAAGAAGGTATTTCTTGTAAATATATTTTACCAGTACGAATAGCAAGGGCTTGTAATTTAAAGTCGTGAGTTACTGATGAAGGTTTTCTAGCTCTTTTTTTACGCTTTCGAGGCTTGAATAAATATGAAAGCTGTTTAATAGTAAAAATACCTTTCTTTTCGTATTGACGCACTATTTTGGGAGTAACTTTATCTAAGAGACTTAAATTATCTTCTTGAATTGCTTTTTCCTTACATTGTTTGCTAAATTGACAGATAGAACAATGCTTATTTAAGATAACCTGTGGTTCTGCTGGAGAACAACTATTTAACCATTCTTCCAAGGGTTCTAGTAGTGGGGTAAGCAGTTTATTACTTTTTTCTAGATTAAGTCGTCGTGACTCACTTTTAATATTGATAATGTGTCCGAACTCTGGTGTAATATTGTGAATTTTTTTTAAGAGATAACCAACAAACATCAACTTCAATTTGTCTGTATTGTTGATAGTATGAGTTCCTATAAAAATTACTGGTTTATAAACAAATTCTTCAACTTTTATTAATATTGAACAATGAGCCTTATATTTATCAGTAGTTAGATTAGCATCAGTTAAAACTTTGTATCCTTTTTGAAAATTTGAAATGCTGTAAGGATGAACATCAATATATTTTTGTTTAAATATTTCTAAATTTTTAGCTTGATTTATAAGTTGATTTCTAATTAAGATTTGTTCATATTCGTGCAAAGTTCCTCGCTCTTTACCGTATATTAATAAGTAAGCTTTACGAGGACAGAGAGAGTAAGCTTGTAAAACTTCTGAAGTTATTACAAAATTCATAACGTCAATTATGTTCTAAAACGATTGTCTTTATCTAGCTTCTGACTCACGGTTCGCTCATTTTTTTTTGAGGAGCGAGAAATTGAAAAATAACGTGATTATGAGGTTTAAAGGCAGTAATGATATTTTATTCATATACTTGACAGGTAAGTTGAATTTACAGAAGAGCGATCGCACCCTAAGTCAAACGCTACAACCCTTATTCTGTCGTTCTATATTTTGCTAACCCTCGAAAAAATGAGCGAACCGTGAGTTTAGAGCAGCTATCTCAAACTTATCCTACTTCTACTTCTAGAGAAAAAATGACTTTAGTAACTGAAGTTGTCGATCGCATTGAAACAAATCCAAAGCTTAAAGACAGGGTAATTAATGCGCTAAAAGCTGGTGGAACTGAAGCATTTAAAGAAGCGATCGATCATCCTCTAGTCAATATTTTGATGGCTAGTATTGAAGGTTGGCAAGAAGCTGAGTAAACAAGCGATCGCCCTTCTACACCACACATTTAAACTAAACGGTTCATTCATTAAAGTCCAGCAACAAAACTCACGGGTAGCTCTTCCTGCAACCAAATAAGACGATCGCGAAGCACAAAAAGATGGCGTCGTATATCGTGTTGCTGCGAGATAGTTGCCAAGAACTAAAAACACCAACCTAAAAGCTGGTGCATTTAAGACAGAAAAGTACTTTTAACCCAAGCAAAATCTCAGAAAGTCAATACTAGCATATTTAATTTAAGTCAACGTTTAAGCGTTTTTGAAAATATATATAACTAACACCTTCAAAAGCTTCAATATAACGATCTAAAGCCGTTTTGAAGTCCAAATCCCCAAGGAATGCGTGCCTATATCCCAAAAATTTAACTAGATCGGTGTCGCGATTTGGCTCTGGTAATCCTTGAACGAAACTATTTACACCTTCAAAAAATAGTTTTTCAATTTCTGAGTTTTTCACTTTTCTCAAAGCTTAATTTGACAACAGGATAGCAACTGTTTTAATTCTTAGCACCAGAAGATCGATGTTCTACCGTTTTTCTTCACGGTTCATAGCACAAATTCACACTACTACATCAGTATACTAGTACTCTCTGAAGCGATTAATCAAGAATATTTGCTTCCACAAAATCCCAAAATTCTGAAAACATTGTCTTTAATTCGTGTAGTTCTTCTTTAAAAGTTTGATAATTTAAATAAGCTGTTAAAATTTCATCTTGTCTAGTTTCAAATATATCTTTGACAATTAAACGGTCGGGTTGACAAATAATTTCGCCTAAGAAAATAAGATCGGGAAAAAGAAATGAG
>JASJDA010000157.1 GCA_030065755.1 Prochloraceae cyanobacterium
CATTACAATCGATGCGATGGGAACACAGACTGAGATTGTTCGTTTAATTCGTGCCAAAAAAGCTGACTATGTATTGACACTTAAAAGTAACCATCCCACTCTCCACTCTCAAGTCAAAGATTGGTTTGATGCAGCGATCGCGAATAAGTTTGAAGGTATTAAAGTTTCTCATAATCGCCGAGTCGAAAAAGGGCACCATCGACGAGAAAAACGCCTGGTTTGGGCTGTTTCTTTATCAGAGTTTGGTGGTCTCTACAAACAAGAACAATGGGTAGGTCTTCAAAGTATTGTGATGGTTGAACGAACCCGCCACCTGTGGAATAAAGTTACCTACGCGTTGTACATTTTTATCTATCATCTCTGCCAGCCGATGCTCATGTTCTTGGGAATGCAATCCGTACCCATTGGGGGATTGAAAACCAAGTCCATTGGACTCTAGATGTAACTTTTAATGAGGATAAATCCCGAATTCGTTCAATTCACGCACCTCGCAATTTCGCTCTCCTTAGACGCATGGCACTTAATGCCTTGAATCTAGAGAAGACCCTTAAGCGATCTCGAAGAGATCCGCGTAGCGGCGCGCTGCGACAAAAAAGCAGGCGGGCATGTCGGGTAGGTCGGGAGCATTACTGCTCCTTTCCCCCCTAAGAACCGAACTTGCAAGTTTCCAAGCATTCGGCTCAAGCAATTTCACCTGTTTTGGCTGTCTAGTGTCCCTCTACACTACTAGGCTTCTCACGATGCTTTGCCTCTCGTCCTCTCCCAAGCCCTTTCGTACGATTGGCTCACACTCTAGGTTACGTTACGATTGGGAACCGTTCAAACTTTTCCCTAGATTTAACTGTTTGTGTTTCGTTCAACTGAACTGAAATCACCTGCTTAAGTCAGCACCATGCACGGGTTAGGCACTAGCCCTATCCACTCAGTTATAGGATTAATCCTTTTCCTGTTTCCTTTCGGGTAGTGGCATTAGCTTCTTAAACATCCTCTCTCCCCTTGGGAGTTCTGCTTTCCTTACGGTCAGCTTACTCAGGGATATCAATCCTTAAGACCCAGTGGGAGTTAACCCGTTTCACATCTTTGAGATGCGACATCTTTAGCTTCCTGCTATACTCCTGTTAGTCGGGGGGTGAGTAGCCACAGAATCTATACCGTAGTTAGTTTCGTTTAAACTTGATTCATAGGGTCAAGTTTTCACCTTCCCTACTACCCTGTAATCATCGTGGGTAGTTCTTATTTGTAGAAGCCTCATCACAGGTTCACTCTCGTTAAGCATGGATGTCTTACCCTAGCCCAATATTCGGCAGATGATTTGCAAAACCCTATTGGACATTTAACCCTCTAGCTGTGATATCACTCTGTTACCAGAATTGCACCTTCGGGCGAGTACAGCCCTGGCTACTGGGCTGGAGTCTTATCGAAGGGACTCACTCTATGATGCGACTTCGGTTCGCACCTATGAATAACAAGTATATGATGACGGTTCTACAATGCTTTTGTCAATAGGGTTTGAGACGCTCTTACCCTGACAAGCTTGTGAAGATTCTCATGACAAAACATATCGTTCCGCTCCTGGAATTGGTCCTCTCTCTGCTCGTATTCTTTCTAATGAATTAGGTAATATGAGTCAGTTTAAAAATGAGCGTCAACTGTTCTCTTATACAGGATTAACTCCCTCTGAATATTCTAGTGGCGATACAACTCGTAAAGGGCACATTACTCGACAAGGTAATAATCGTGTCCGACATATTTTGAATCAAGCTGCTTGGAAAGCTATTACTTTCGATCATTCCTTAAAAGATTTTTTTGATAATCTTTATCCACGAGCGGGAAAGAAAAAAGCAATTGTCGCCGTAGCTCGCAAATTAATTGGCCGAATTAGAGCTGCTTTTCGCAAAAAAGAATTATATCAAATTAACTACTTAAACCAAGCTAGTAGCTAAAAAAAATTCGGCCAAGAAGAGCAATAATTTGGTAATTTTGTGCAACTGAAAAGTCTTCTGCTGTAACCCCGTTTAACAGTCTGTGTGCAATAAATGACTACGACTTTGATGTATGTGGTGCAGTATTTTTTAGGACGAATAAGAAAAATGTGGCATAGCCACGGCTATGACCACGAATGACTGATTGTTGCAAATTATTCGCTAGCTCGTTTTGCTTATCCCTAATCCCTAATCCCTAATCCCCAAGAAGAAATTTATGTTACCCTCTTGACAACTCATCATGACTGACTGTTAAATAGGTATTTTTCTAGTGTAATTGAATCTTTTTTTTATAAACTAAACAGTTCAGTCTTGTTTAGATCTACTCTCAACCTGTACCCTGGGTTGAGAGTAGATGGTCAGCTAAAAAGCTTGGTATACTTAGCTTCTCGCCACCTCTCAACTCTGGTTGACTGACAAAAGTTCAAAAAGCGATCGAAGAAGTCAGCAGGCGATCGAGGATTGGAAACGGCGATCGAGGATTAGAAACGGCGATCGAGGATTAGAAACGGCGATCGAGGATTAGAAACGGCGATCGAGGATTGGAAACGGCGATCGAGGATTGGAAACGGCGATCGAGGATTGGAAACGGCAATCGAGAATTGATAACGGCGATCGAGGAAAGTTCAAGGGTCAAATTGAAAAACTATCAAGCATAATTGAAAGATTTCACAGTAAACTCTAACAGATATTTTTTCCGATCTTGTTTTCGAGAAGCTTTGGCAGGTTCTGGATCTGGTAACCCTGATAAACGTAAAGTAGAAAATAATTTCCAACCGTTCGTCAGAGCCGTTTTGACCCAACCAAGCGCCAATTTTCAGATAACTATTGCCACGAAACCAATGTGGGTCAACCCAACGTCGCTTTCCTTGTGCGACAACTTCGGTTCCTTGAGCGGTTAAATATAAAGTAGCGATCCCGCAGGGATCCGCGTAGCGGCGCGCCAATACTAAGCAGAGTCTGGACAAAGCCGGAGCATTACGAATTTGAGAAGTAAGAAGTTGAAACCCATTAGATTTATCATCAAGGAAATTTTCCTCAATATCAAAGCGTAAGCCATATTCCCGAAGCGTTTGAAGAGTGGTTGGCTCGTCACTAACTATATACCAAAGTTCTCCATTAATTGGTTCGCGGCCTAGTGCTAGATTAACAGGTCCAAATGGATTGGTTTTATGAATAAGAACATTTTGAATCAGCACAACCTCTCCCCATCCAAGATGAAAATCCTTAACTTGACACCACCCTTTGCCTGAGCGCCAAATCCAAAAATCATCAGAAATGCGGATGCGATAATGCCATCCAAGTTCGAGACGGGCGAATTTCATTAACTTTGTATCAATAAATCCGCGATCGCCTAATAGTATAATTTTAACAGCGGCTGGCATTAATCTTTTGACTCTTTTTAATAAATCTTGATAACAGCCTATTTTTACACTGCTGCTACTATGTTCGATAACTCGCCAAGCTATGGGGATGGCTCGGCCTCGATACACCACTGCGACTCGAATTAAACAATATTTCTTCCATAGTAAAGATGTATCTAAACTTAAGTATAATTCTAGTGAATGAGCCCAATTATCATCCAGATTAAAGTGTACAAATGTCTAATATCGGCCCATTTCTTAGATTGACTTAAAAGTAAAAATAGCGATTTATATAAGTGTGAAGCTGAAGGCATTTAAAAAGTTTATGTTTATTTGGATATACTTTCCAAATTTTATCAACTATTAATCGCAAGTGAAAAGCTGAATCCTTTGCTGAGTCTAGCTTTGAAGCTTTTTTGTTCCACTTTTGTCAGTCAATCAGCCTCTCAACTTCTCTCAACCTAAGAGCAAAACTTTTTTGAAAAAAAAATTGTCGGTCGTTGCTAGACTGAAAAGTCTACTTAGATTTTTTAAATATAGGAAAAGTTCTTGAAGTTGGTTAAGAGGTTGAGACCTCTTAATTTAAACTAAGACGTATAGTTTAAAACTCAGGCGCTCCGCGTAGCGGCACCAGATGAAAATGTCGTCGTAAGAAGTTTAAGTTTGACGAAGGTGAAAAGCTAAAAATACCTGAACTAACCAATTCAAAGAGCGATAATCTAAAGAATACGCACCGAATAGCGGATCTGGCTCGCCAGATCGCTCTTTTGCAGAAAAATCAGGAAAAGTTATGGAATTGCTTGGTTGAACTGCGGAAAAAGGTGGGAGTGGCGATCTCGAAGAGCTCCGCGTAGCGCGACAAAGGCGCTCGGATTTGCGATTGCGATCGTAAAGTCAATAAATTGAAAATATAGTCTATATCGAGAAATAATTCTTTGACGAGCGTCAAAGAATTATAAATAATATCTTGACAAATTGCACATAGATTTAATTTTTTAGCAATTGGTTTATGCTTTTAAGGATCGTCTTTAATATGACGATAGCAATAGCCGAGCCAAAAGTTGGAGGAGGAGAATTGTTCAAATTTCACACCCTATGTGTGGACTGCGCTGTGGTGGTTGATTGGAGCGTGAAAATAAAAAGCTGTTTTTTTGCCGGTTGTATGTGTAGGTATTTTGGCTCATGAACACATAGGGCAAAATCGATTCTCTTTACGAATCTGCTTTTATATTGATTTTTTATTCTTTATACTTTTTATGACTTTTTATCATTTACAAATTCCCAAAAAAAGTCAATAATTAAAAAATAAAGAAAAAAAGGGTGCGCTGAGTTTGCCCGAACCATCAGGAGACTCCAAACTTTTCTTAATGTCTATTTTATAAACAGTTTCTAAAAGGTTATGGCTCTCCCGAACCTAACTTGCAAGTTGTTGACAGCTTCTTTAGCATGGGGCCGAGTTACTTCGGCAGTTGGGGAAATAAATGTAAAGTTTCATGAAAGAACCCGTAATTCTACATCTCGGATTAGTAGCAGCTATTAGCTTAGACTAGGAGATTTGAATGCAATCATCAATAATTAGTCAGCTTGAGAGTCTCAATGAAGTCACTACAAATTTAGTTCAATGCCAAAGTTTAGCGAAAGTAGTCAAAAAAGCTTTGGAAGAGGTTCGCAAGCGTTTAAAGGTGCAAGTTGCTTCGATATTTTTACTTTCCAAAGAAGGGGTTATTGAACGAATAGGAATTGATGGTGTTGATAGAGATAATAATCCTATTGACGATCGTTGGTTGTCTAATGAACATTATCAACCTGGTGAAAGTTTTTCAGGTTTTCCTGTTCCTAAAGCCGATTCAAAATCTGATTATGGAAAGCCTAACTACGTTAATAATTTTACCGAACAATATCCCCGCATGAAATATGAAAAAGAATATCTAGAAAAACTAGGTAAACTTCAGTGTGGTATTTCTGTTCCTCTTAATGGTTTAAGTAGAACCTTTGGAACGCTTGAAGTTCTTAACAAACAAGAGAAAAATTCATTTACTAGTGAAGATCTTTATTGGCTGATGCTAATAGGAAGCAATCTAGCCGAAATCATATCTTCTTTCATAAGCAAGGAATATAATAAAAATTTTAAATCTTTGATTGATATCCTGGTCGATCTTGAACCTTCCAGTAAAAACTTTAATCTAAATGATTTTTATGAAAATATCGCCAATAAAGTTATTTCTAAATTTACTCCTTACAAAGTCTGTATTATCAGAATTCCCGATCAAAATGAAGCCTTAAATATTAAAGCTAGGGTCTGTACTAAAGATATTTCTTTAGAAGAAAGGATAGATAGTTCAATACCAAAAAAGAGTTATATAATTGGAAAAGTTTATGATACTAAAGAAGCACAATTTATTGATAATATTCAATTACAGATCGATCGATTTTTCAATAAAGATTGGATACAAGCACAAGGACTAAAATCGTTTGCTTGTCTTCCTTTAAAAATTAAAAATAATTGCGTTGGTACAATCTCTATTTATTCTAAATATAGAATGAAATTCTCTAAAAATGATCGAGACATTCTGAAGTATTTAGCATTTTTGATTGCGGCAATTACAGAAAGAGTCCGCATTATCGATGAATTGAAAAGAGTCAGGAAAGAACTGAGTGATGCTCAGGAAAAATTTCTCAATATGGCTATCTTAGTTGGATATGAAACTCAGTTAGAAAACTTCATACATCAATACAAAAATGAGCTTATTGAAACATCTCTTGTTTTAAGAGATCTTCTAACTAACAAAAAAAGCCTAAAAGAAAAAAATATTCTTATTAACGACAAGCTTGATTGGCTAGAGAATAGAACTAAAGAATTAAAAAGTTTAATTCGAGTAGATGAACCTATTTCTGTACAAATTAATGATTTGATCAAAGAAGTTATAGAAACTTTTCCGTTTGATAATTCTATAGAATTCAAAGAAACCTACAATGATCTCCCAGTTATTTATGTCAATAAAAATAAAATAACGTGTGTAATTCACAATTTAATCTCTAATGCTATTGTTGCTATTAACAGAACTCAGAAGAAAAAAGGTAAAATCTTAATTACCACTAATGTTGTTATAGTAAAAGATATACAAAAAATTCAATTAGTTTTTGAAGATAATGGAATTGGAATTTCCAACGAAATTCGTGATGAAATATATAAACAAGGATTTACAACTCGCAAAAATCAAGGAGGAACTGGCATGGGGTTATATATTGCTAAAATGATTATAGAGGATTATGGTGGTAGGATATACTTTAACTCTAAAGTCGGTCAAGGTACAAAGTTTTATGTAGAAATTCCCATTAAACGTCATCAAAAATGAGGAGAATTGAAGATGTCAAATAACTTACTTACTAATGATATATCAAATGACCTGCTTCTCGAAAATAAAGTGGTAGTCATGGAAGATAGCGATGATACTAAAAAGGCTATCTTCAATTTAATGGAAGATCAACTGAAATGGGAAGTTGTTGAATGTAAAGACCAAGATGAAGCTGTCAAAATTGCTGAACAAAAAGATGCTTCTTTTTTTATTTTGGATAATTGGGTAGGAGAAAATAAGCAAGAAGGTTTAGATGCTTTAGAAAGAATTAAAAACATTAATGAAAAAAACTTTGTTGCTATTATTACTGCTCACTCAGTTACTCAGGAATTATCGAAAAGGCTTGGAAGTAATTTATTTGTAGAAAAAGACGATCTAATACTAAACATCTTTCATATTGTTGAGGAGATGCTGAAATATCGCCTTAAAATCGTTGATAATCTTCCGAAAGTAGTTGATAATACTCAGAAAGAAATTGAAAGGGAGCTAAAGAATATTAAGGTTCTTGAACGCAACTATAAACGGGGAGCTGGGATAGAGGGTACAAGGGACAAGAGGGTAAAAGTTTTTGAAGATCCACAAGCTGCTAACAGATTGGCCTACAAAATGTGTAAATTAAATTCTGATTGGTCTTCAAAACATCAAGGAAAATATGCTGCTTTCGTTGATGGCGAGTTTAAATTTAGCTGCGAAGACAGAGATGAATTTTTCAATCGACTAATCAACTCGGATGAATATAAAGAAAAACCAATATTTTTTGCCAAAGTTGAAGAAAAAAAGAGAATTATTGACGAACCTACTTCTTTATGGTTTGAACTTATCTAAGACTCTGTTGGCTAAAGTAATGTTAATGAAATCAATAATATTACAATAACGATAAATCTTTACTGTGGCGATCGGTAGTACTTTTTGTAATGTGTTTTTTATCACTTTTAAAGGAGATTAAATATGGCATCTTATAATCTAGAAAAAGAACCTACAAGACCAGAGTGTCAATTATATATTATCAATCCCAATTCTGGCCACATATTTGAAGTTAATGCTATTGCTGACACTGGATGCGATATGACTATGATTCCTGATATGATAACAAAACAACTAGGAAATCTAATCGAAAGTATTGTACGCTATAAAGGTGTTAACGGAGTAATAACCGAAACACGAACATATCTTGTTAATATCAGAGTAGATGGTTATGATTTCAATAGGGTTGAAGTTGTTGGTATTCGTAAAGAATATGCTCTAATTGGTAGGGATATACTCAATAGAAATAAAGCTTCATTTGATGCTAATAGAAACTGTTGGAGATTAGACTGTAGTGGAAACTGCACATAATAAAAATAAATTTTTATCTCGATTCTTCAATTATATTTATAAAGGTGAAATAGAATCTCCTGTTCGTACCATCGAAGCTTTACAAGCTGAAATAAAGCGGATTGAAGAAGGAGATAAAATTAAAGCGAATCAAGAATTAAAACTAACAATACAAGAAAGTTTTAAAAGAGAACAAGTTATTAGTCAAGTTATTTTAAACGTCAACAAACTATTAACATTTATTTGCATTGGTTCGTTTATTGTCATGGTTGTATACCCTTTTGTGTATCCTGACAAGCCTATTCCCGATATAATTCAGAATACTTTCTTCACGACTTTAGGATGGTTTGGTAGTGCCTTCGCAAACAGGGTAAACGCATCTTAATTTTTCCGAGAATGTGCTATAATATTAGATTAATATAAAATTTTAAGAATTATTTTTATTTTTAGAGATTAATGGCGATCGCTTTAGCTCCTACTTCTGTAGACAATCAAAAACAAGTAGGCTACCGGCTTAAGGCGGGACAGTTTGAGCCAAAATCAAGGCATGGTTAGGAGCGTTTGTTCGCGACAAATTGTCGCGAACAAACATCAATTAATCTGACGATTTCTTTGGGGAGTCTTTCTGGTCTTTTTCTTCTTCTAAACAGACTTGTAACCAACTTTCAGTCAGACCATCAATGGCTCTTTGTAATCCATCAATTTGGGCTCGACTGGCGACTTGGAGAACGGCTTCAATGTGAGCCTTACTGCCAGCTTTGCCTAAATGCTTGTACTTACTCAACTCCCCTGAGCCTTTGGGTGGAGCCAAAATCGGGTCGGTGGCTTGTAGCTTATAGTACCAATAACAGGCTTTTTGACGGCACCCTAACGCATGACCCTACAGCCAGGGGGCGCGACTGTTCCGTCGGAGAGAATTTCTTGGATTTCCTTTTTTAAGATCGCGATCGCGGCCTGGAGTTGGTCGGCTCTAGTCAGTCGAGACTTTTCCTTTTCTGAAAGCATGAATCCACCATCTACTAATTCGATTGGGTTCGCGTCAACTTGCCGCGAACTATGGTTTAATTATGATGGTCAAACTTCCGAGCTTCAAGAGAATGAATCTCCGACAGCGTTGTCAACAAGTTTATCAAGCGGGGAAAGAATTGGGAAGTTCCTCACTTAGGAGAATAGCACAGTACACTAATCTATCTAAAAGTAGATACACACCGTCTGTGCCAAAGGATTAAGCATCGCCACCAGTATCCGGAATCTGAGTTTTGGGAAACTCCTGAAGGTTATCAATGGTTGCGCTTATTAGTCTTTGCTACCATTTATATATTTGGCATCAAACAAGGGATTGGCTCTGAAGTTCTAGGAGAATTTTTCCATCTGCTACGTTTAAACAGACAGATTGGTGTTTCAGCAACTGCCCTACGTCGATTGGAGGCACAGATGCGCTCGGATATTCTAACTTATCAGCAAGAGCAGCACCAACAGCTCAAATCAACTCCTATTGACCTTGAAATCATTGCTGGTTAGAAATGAAACTTTTTTCCCTGGTACCCCAGGAATTGTCCTGGTTTTAATGGATGCGCGTTTCTGGCTACATTCTCTTGGAGTCAAAAAGCTCAGACCGGAAATACCAGACCTGGCAAGGGCCTAGTCCAGACAGCTTTATCTCAAATAGGAGCAACTGTATCTATGCGCGTCATTGGTCAGCGATCGAGCCTTAGCTTTAGTCCAATTAGCTGTACAAGGTAATGGTTGTCAAAGTCGCCCCGATTTGTTTCATGGAATGCGCTGTTTTTCTCGAAGCATTGGCGCCAGATTGGGAGGTCAATTAGCTCGCACAAAAAGACAATTACAACAAACCAACAGAGAAATAACTGCTCGTCATCTGAAGAAAAAAGCGATTTCTCTGACCCTGAACCAGCGCCAGGCTCGCCTACAGGAGCGGTACCACTTTATTGAGGCAGGAATTGAGACTTACCGCCAACTCCAACATCAGATTTCTACCATTGTTCATCCCTTTGCCGTAGATGGAAGTGGATTTCAGACGGGAGTAGATGTAGCAGGAGCACGCTCGAAAACTCCTACCAATGTTTGCTGCGAGAGCGTCAGACTTATCAAGTTTCCAAAGTTGAGATGGCCTTAGAACAATTTAGCTGTCAAATCCCCAGAATAGCCGCTGGAATTAATTTATGGTGGCAAGCAGTTGAGCAAAGTCTTCGTGCCCGAAGAACTCGATGAGCTAACGCGCTCATTGGTTAGTTAGTTGCCTGCTCCCAGAGGTTTATTGGTTCGCTCAATTCTCGAAGACTAAAAATCGAGATTTGAGACAAGTATATCAGAAGGCTTATGAACAAGCCCACCAAGAACTTCTGAGGAGTCAACTGACTCTTACACTCACCAATGTTGAGGTTGAGCAATGGCGCGACTGGGCTAGTCTAATGGTGGCTAAGTTGAGCGCGGACTACCTCAGCTACCCCGGGGCGTAATGGCTATCTATCTCGCCTTCATCACAGCGGTCGGGGGTTATCAGAGAGTGACTTACAGGTGCTAACTTATTATTCATAATTTTGACCTTCATAGAGCCGACGGCTCCACAGCGGCACAACGCTTCTTTGGTCGAACTTTTCCGGAATTATTTCCTTGGCTAATATCAAGAAATTGTGATTTACCCGAACCCAGAAAGCCCCGAAAAGCTAGAATTATTCCTATCTCCATCGCCTAAGTTAAACTGCTATTGCTTAAAATTTATTTCCTAGATAACTCAGAGAACTGTTTTTTGAAATTAGTTCCCCTGGAGTCGCCTATCCGAACTGGATATTAGTTCGCGACAAACTGTCGCGAACTAGTCTTCAAATCTAACTTTCTCCTCCTCATTGCTCTTGTCCCAGCTAAAGTTGGTAGCCTTTTTTACCACAACGAGAACAAGCAGTTTTTTTCTCAATTTTTTCTAAAGTCAGTACTAATCCAAACCCATCAATAAACTGATAATCTTTAACTTTTACTTCAGGCAACTTGATTATTTGATTAAATATATTAAGCTCTGCAAAAGATGGCATCTGAACAAATAAACAAATAAAATATTATTTTTATATCCTTCAGAATACAATAAGAATGACTGTAAATCAAGCAATTGTAAGCTTTCAAGCATTATAAAGAACATCCTCTCAATAATAGTTTTATAACTTTTGGGCAGCAGGGGATGACTGCTGCCAGAGTACTTCGGCGATAACTTTCAGACCGAGCAGAATTACTTAAATATCCGAAGTTCTCTGAGCGAGCAGTCATCCCCTGCCCTGGGATGACCTTTCAAACTTTCAAAGTTTTGACTGTTTACGACTCGTTTAGAAACGCTATTTTAAGCATAGCCAAATCGGAAGAGCCAATTAAAAGCTCCTCAAAAGTTATCAACCGTTAGCGATCGCATTCTCAGAGAGCTTGAAATCAAAGATCAAAGTAAAATTTTAGAAATAGTCTCCCAGCAATATCTCGGTCGAGTCAGAAACTGGCTACTGGATAAATTTTCTACTGAAGAGATAGACTGCTTGATTATTTCTGGCGGCGCTGCTAAATTTTTACAACCAGAAATCGAACAACACTGTAACAGTTATCGCCCAGTAGAGTTCGTCGAAAAAGCTGACAAATATAACTATCAGTCTGCTTTCTATATTCGTTTGGGAGATGATGAAGAAAGTATTGAATTGATATGCGATCGCCTTCTCGCCCAGAGAGTTACTGCTGAATATAATATCTCTGGCGAAGAAATTGAGAAAATGGCTTTAGATAATCGCCTGGTGGACAATTACGGCAGTATGAAGGGATTATTAGACAAAGAGAGGAAATATCAAGCGTTACAGCGCTCAATTAAGGCAAGTAAGGCAGGAAAAGCGTCTAAAGAAGCCAGAGAAAATAAAGCAGCATCATCTCAAACAGCCGATAGTTCCTCTGGCGATAAACTAGTAGATTCAAACGATGGCAGCGATTCATCTATTGATGACACTCCAAATGAAGAAGATAATTCAGAAACTGAAAATTAACCCACAACGGTAGGAAGATGAGCAAAGATCCTCAAAGATCCAGCTACACCATAACGCTTAGGGCAAGTGTAGATGATGTTAACATGAACGAGTTGATCGAATATTTGAAGGCGCTCGGCCGAACTGCGGCTAACCAAAATATTGAAAAACTGATTTTGATGGGTTTATTAGCAAAAGCTAAGAAGCACTCAGGGAAATACTCAGCCGAGCAATTAAGAGTATTTTGCGATCGAAAATTGTGATAATCTTTCAAATTACGCTAGTTTTTTGCGCCAAGAGTTCGGGGTCATCGACACAAGAATATATTCAAATGTACCCCAAAGACCAATAGAAGTACAACAACAGTTAAACGGGGTTAATAATGGTGTGGTCTCAGCAGGCACAGGGTCAGCATACGACTTGGCAAGTTAGGCGCTCGCTGCCACGAAAAATAAGGTATTTGAAGCTATTTTAAGACTCTGGCAGCGCGCCCTGCGGGCTCCGCTACGCGGAGCGCCAAAAGCCAATGATAGCGGTTTCTTCAGAATTAACTTGCCAAGTCGTGTCAGCAGCAACCTGTGAGGTAGTAACATCCTTAGAAGCAGCACAGGAATTATCCCAATCAAATCAAATGGTAAACGATGATGAAGTAATAGATGATGAGGAGAGTGAAGATGTGGATTTTGATGAAGCTTTTGGGGATTGATTGGCTTCATGTAGATACTAAATGCAATACAAAAATAATATAATCTTTACAGGGCTTAGATTACAAGCTTTAATTTCTAACAGTTTTATCTCCTATGTTCGGTAGAGCCTTAAATATTTTTGAATTTGCTTCTATAGTCTGGATAGATTTTTCTAAATTATTTTTTGCTTCAGTTGCACATTTTTTTAATTCTCCATCACTGCGATTTTGTAATTTTACTATTATCTCAATTAAATTATTATAATTCGATTTATTCATATAGTTATTTATCAGTTGATGCGAATAAGGTGAAGTTAGGTTTGTGCTAGATTTTTTTAAATTATTCATTAGATTATCTAAAACTTTTTTTGATGAACTTACAGCTATAAATTTACATAAATCTGTTTGAGCTGTTATTATTGCAGTTGTATTTTCAGTTGAACTGAGAATTTGTAGAAATCTGGCATGTGTAAGTGATATAAACCAAAAACCTTCAAAAACTTTCTCATAATTTTCTATATAATCTTCTTCTTTTTCTATTATTTTGGTCAATTTTCCTAAAGCACTTGCCGCATCATTATCTTTTATATTTAATAAAAGTATAGTTACATAATGAACATTGTTGTTTATTTCCTGCTTTCCCTTTAATATCCTTTCAGCTACTTGAAATAATGGTTCTATATAACAATGTTGTGGGTTACGTTGTATAAAAATAATCGCATTAAGTGAGTTTAAACTTTCTATTGCTTTAATTGATCTTTCTTTGACAATATTTTGTTCTAGATAAGTAAGAATATCCCATAACTTCAATAATGATTTTATGTCAAATTTCAAGTCCAAAACCAAATCATCCCATGTTTTCCATAAATATAAAATTTTATCAATAACATTTATTTGAATATCTATTTTTACATTTTCTGCAGCAGCAAGACATTCTCCTAATAAAATAACTTCAGATATTTCTTGAGTATTTAGTAACTCTTTTAAAAGCATTTCAACAGAATCTTTAGCTGTAATTCCCGCATACAAAATTATTACTTCCGACCATTGAGATTTTGATCTTTGAGAAAAAAGAAACATACGATCTAAATCTTTATAATCTCCTTCATTAATTGCCAATGCTGCAAAATATTCCTGAAAATTTAAATGAGAAAAAGCATAAATTCCTGGTCTTCTTTCTATTAATAAACCACTACGATCACGAATATTAGCCAATATTTGTTTAACATTAGTATTATCACCAACATCTTTTAAAGATTTTTTAAAAGATTTTTCTACATTGATTGCTTCTATTTCTGCTACTCCTTTGTTTTGCATGTCAATAGCAAGACAACGTAATAGTAATAATTTACGTTCTATTGGTACAGATCCGAGAATTTCTTCTGGAAGTTTTCTTCGTTCATCCCAATGAAAAAGCAACCCTTCTACACATTGCTTATATAAAATTACACGACGATTTGGTAACTTTCCACCGTCATATTTTTGCACAACACAAAGAGTAGAGAGCATTAAAGGGTTAGTAGCAATTTTAAGTACATAGACATTACTTTTAGCTTCATGAATAAGTTTATCTGCACTTTCTTTACTTATTTTTGCGATTTCTTCTGCGGATTTTTTATCAGAAGTCTCTACTAATTCAGTCCATTTATAAACATATTTTTCAACTTGCTTTAAGGTAAAGTCACAAAGTTTTACTTCTTTAAAATCAAGTTCTTGAAATTTTTCTGATTGATAGCCGCTAGGTCGAGATGAAATAACATATTTAGCGTCAGGATATACAGTAATTATATCTGATATCCATTTCATGAGATTATCTCGTTTTTCAGGAATCACTTCATCTAAGCCATCTATTAATAGTAATACTTTTCCGTTTACTAATTCTCTTTCTAAAAATCCTTCTAATCGATCAGATAATATTGAATTTCCTTCAGAAAATTCAATAAGATTATTTATACTTGGTAAACAATCTATATCCAATTCTCTTACTTTTAAAAGTACTGGACTGATTTGAGTTTTATTATTAGCTGTAATCCAAAAAATATGCTGTAATAAAGTACTTTTTCCACTACCAGGAACTCCAATAATTACACAGCGTTTGTATTGTTGAATATATGTTTCTGCTGAAATTCTATTTTCTTCTTCTTTTTGATCAATAAATTCTTTTCTTGCTTGTTTTAAAGAAATTAAATCAGTATCTGTTTTACTTATATTATTTTTCTCTTTAGATAATCTAGGGAGTTCAATAATATCTGGTTCTACAAAAACTTTAAATAAGTCTAATGATTTAATCGAAGACATCCGCAAACTGTAACATTCTATTTTCAATTGTTTGCGAAGTATATAGTCAATATAGATATTTCTTTTGGAGTCTTCAATAGAATCTTTGTCTAAATCGTTACTTTTTTCTAAAATTTGACTCAGTGTATCTAAGATTATATCAATTTCTTCAAAATTTCTTTTCCAAGCTTCTTTTTCCCAATCAGAAAAAAGTAAAGCAATATGTAATAATTGTTCTACTGATATTTCCAGTGCCATATAAAAAATAGATTCTAATCTTTCTCTTTTAATATCTTCAGAAATAGGGTATCTTTCTAAAATATTATTTAATATTTTTGTTTCATTAAAAGAGGCTTTTATCAAAAAAGAAGCATCGATTTTTGCCGTATTAATCGCTTGTTGTACTTCAAAAAGAACAAAATTAATTTGATTTTCATTAATACTTTCATTGAGAAAATAATTATGTAAAATATTTCCAACTATATCTGCAGACTCACTTATTTTACGTTGTACTGTTCTTTTTGTTATAAAATCATCAATTTTATCTTTTAGTTGTCCAGCAAGTATCCCTGTCAATAAACTTTCAAAAAAGTTAACTGAATTTTCTAGCATAATAAACTATCAAAATAATTTTCATAAATTATACTACTTTAATTACTGAAATCGATGATAAGCTGTTTAACATTTAAATTGTGATAAGCTCTCTTACATTTAATTTGTTATAAGTGACTGAAAAGTAGACGGGGAAAGGATCAGCAATTCACATTTTGAATGTGCAGTATTAAACCATACATTTTGAAGTATAAAAGAGAGGATTCATCACACAGCACCCTTACACCCCAAAAATCGGATTCTAGAGCTACATCCCGCACATCCACATCCACCCTACAGCAGCAAATCGCCAAAATCAGAGTTTTTTCACCCTCCTCCCACACCTACACCCACAAACCCTAAACCTCGCGCCTATAAAGGTATTTTCAACGTGCAGCCGATCGCATTTTGGTTGGTGCTTGAGTGTAGCTGACAGAGAGAAATTGCGTAAGCGTTTTTCAGTAATCACTGATAATATATAACAGCCCAGAAGCTATACACGAGTTAGCTCTTATGTTGGCTCCTATCGATAGCCCAGAGGCTGGCGTGTAAAAAATCCCGTTCGAAGGGTCAAATTGATGTTTTAAGAAAATTGGTTTTCGACAACTTGTTGAAAAGATGTCAGAAAAGCTGATTTTCTTTGAGATACCGCAGTGGAGATCGAGATATTCCCTGAACAATATGTTTTAATTATTATTGATGATTTTATATTGAAATAAAACCTAGAGTTGAGAAGAATATAGGTTATACAATGTACTGCTATTGTCAATAAATCTAGTATTAGTAGGCACAAAACAAACGAATAGTTAAGCAGAAAGTTTGATTTCACCTCGGCCCAATTTTTCTAGAAATTCCGAAACACTAGAACATCCCAATTGTTTGATGATGGGTTTGACTCCCTCCCAACCAGTCTCGGTAACAGTTAAATATCTTCTTTTCTTATCTTCTTCTGCAAATGCTTTTGGCTTACGTCCGCTACCTGGTTTGAGATTTGATAAGCTATTCGGGTGTTTTCCCTTAGAGTATTTTTGCTCGGATTTTGTGCTTGGCCCCATTTTACTAGATCTATAAGTATAGCTATAGCTATAAGATAACACGCTGCATATTTCTAGAGATAATGGCTTTACTTCTCTAGGAGTATGCGGTATATTAGAAGAGTCAAGAGAAACAAGCTTAAACCTGACTGACAATCTAGTAAGCTTGGTTTCTCAGAATTTAAACAACATTGATTATGTTCAATATCTATCATAGCGCAGAACAAGAGCAGAGAGAATTACAAGCAATTGACGAGCTTGAAAATCTAACAGATCCAAACGCGTCAGCCTATAGCGACGGGCAATTTGATGCGATTATTGGAGCCGAGCCCAATCCTGAATTAATCATCAATAAATATTATTGGTCGGGATATCAATCAAAGCAGTTTGAGTATTACTGCCGCAAATACGGAATTGAGCTAGAAACAGAATTCTAAAAACTGATTAGAGAGAAATATTATTTTCTCTCTAATTAATATGGCACATTAATACATCTCATTAGATAGAAAAACAGGAGATGGAAGAGGATTATTGTGCCTTTTTTCAAATCCTTAAATCGAGACTAAGTAAAAACAATTCAAGACATAAGGAAGCACGTCGATGTTTATAAATGGATTCGAGTTGCCAGAAAGTAATAACGGAATAGTTTATTTTCCAGGCTCTCCGCGTCAATACAGAGCCGATTGTCAAGCCGGAATATTCAAGATTGGAGAGACAGATATGCTCGGTAATTCTCTAAAAATGGAAGTGTTAGGATGTTATCCTTTCAAGAAGAAAATATTTAATTACCCATATCAGCCCTGGTTAGAAGTGTTCTTTATCGATAAAGACAATGCCTTCAGTAATATCCTCTTCAAAACTGAGTCGATAAATAACTTTATAGAACTGATGAGGAAGCTAACATTAAGATCTCAAGCAATTTCGACACAAATAGTCAATGCTAAGACCGCCAAACGACAAAGCGATCGAGGAACATACTATGCTGTTGAATTTAGTGCAAGTGATAATAAACCAGAGCGAATAAAACAATTAATTGAGTTTACTAAAAGCCAGGGCCATCAATTATATTCATCCCGATTTGCCGATGATATTAGTGAAGTGCAATTAGTTGAACTAGAACAATTACCTCCCGCTAATAACCAAAAGAAATTAATTAGTAACTCACGGTTCGCTCATTTTTTCCGGAGTTAGAAAAATTGCCTTCAGCCTTCAGCATAGTGTGCAGTCAAAAGTAGTTGGCACCCGACGGGTGCCAATTAAATAGCTAACT
>JASJDA010000158.1 GCA_030065755.1 Prochloraceae cyanobacterium
CTTTTAATTTCGGGTAGCTCTGAGTGACTGAGTGCCAGAGTGCGAAGGGCGATAACTTTTGTCACAAACAAAATACTTGTATTTCCCTTCGCCCTCTGAGCAATCAGTCACTCAGAGCCCCGCGATAACTTTCAAAGCTCCAAACCTCTACTTCGTCTTTGTCTTCTTTGTTGTTCTTCTTGTTGACGGATTTTAAGTAATATATTATTTATTTCTTTACTAGCCTGTTTGAAATTATTTATATCCAACTCGGTGAACTTACAATTAGTAACGACTAACTCTGGATTCCTTACGCCTTTAGGGTAATTAAATATTTCCCCTCGCCCATCTTTTGCTGTTATTTTAAATCCTTCTTTATCCAACACCAGCTTATATTTATTACCTTCAGCTACCCATCGGCTAGGATTTCCTTCTAATTTCTGGACTTTCCCTAGCTTCCAGAAAAAGTCATTGGTTAATTTATAAAAGTCTTTAACTCTCTTTGCTTGTTCAAATTTCGACGATAATCTAGCAAAATGTTCCACACATTCGGGTGATATATTTTCACTTATTAGCTGATTTTTACCCGAATTATATTGATTATATTTTAAGAGGATTTCCTTAGATTCTCTATCTTTTATTACTAGAGTTTTTCCGATACTTAAGTCGTATTCATTGAGTAAATTTGAGGTTCTAATTCGATAGTTTTCGCTGTCAAATATTATTTGGATATAAGGCAATTTACCTAATTCAGATCCATATCTATCTATGGCGTTGTTAGCTGTATTAATTATATCAGCTATCTGCTTATTCTTCAGAGCTTTAGCTTGGGCATCTGCTTGGAATTGTGCTTCTAATTCTGCTTCTCTTTGAATTGACTTTTGACGAATTTCTTCAATTAACTTTTGAGCAAATTGTTCTAACTGCTTTCTTTTCTTCTCTTCGAGCTGCCTGTTTCTTTCTTGTTCTCTTTGCTTTCTCAGTTCTTCTGTTTGTTTCTTAATGAGCAGGGTCTCTAGTTCTTTTTCTGCTTGTATTTGATGGCGGTTAATGTCGAGTTTAATCTGTAGTTTGGCTATCTCTGCGTTAACACTATCGATTCGCCTGTAAAGATCTCCTGTGGCTGTACGAATGCCTCTCTTTTCCATTGCCGCTACCTGTGCGCCTAGGTGGATTTGAGGAAGGCGTTCTATTCCTTGTGCTTCCAGAGTTCGGCGATCGATCCTTTCAACCCTACCCGCTTTCTCTAGGGCAGCGTTAGCGTAATCTTGCCAGGCTGCTCGTTCAATAACTAACAAATCGCTTTTGGCTTTCTTATAAGCAAAATCTGGTCGCCACGCTTTTTCTTTGGTACTAGCGAAGCCTTCTCCTTCTAGCTGTCTGGTGGTAAGCATAACGTGAAAATGGGGGTTATGACTGTCCAAATCGTGAAAGGCTACATCCGCCACCATCCCAATACTTACATACTGATTTTTCACGAAGCTCAAACCTAGTTGGATTTTTTCATCTCGGCTTAATTCGATAGGTAGAGCGACGTTAATCTCTCTAGCTAATTGGCTGTCTTTTCTTCGCTCTGCTGCCTCCACCTTGTTCCATAAAAGCTCGCGATCATAAACCCAAGATTTAGCATGAGCAGGCGCTAAGATTTGGCAGTGGTCTGCTTGCCCTTTGTAGCGATAGTCAAAGGTTTGTTTAGTACGCTGGTCATAGATTTTTTCTCTAGCTCGATAGGCGGCTGATGCCGTGGCACTCTTCCCACCACTGCGAGAAATTATTTGAGCTGAGAAGTGATAGATAGCCAATATATTAACCTACCGCGATCGAAAAAGTGCGAAGCATATATGGGGGTTCTAGGGGGAGTCATACCCCTAGCGCACTTGTCGGAACGACATATAAGTGCGCTTTACACTCCTGGCGGAGCTTAAGATTTCGTGTTTATATGCTATCATACTTACAAATTATTCCTTTGCTGCCGCTCTGAGTAAGCTATCGAATACTACGACCGTGCGTGATAGGCTAGTATTGGTAAGTCGTCACAAGCACTAATGAGTAATAGTCGCATTGAAAGAATTAAAGATCTAGAAGAAAAGAAGAAACAGATAGAAGCTAGAATTCAAAAGCTTAAAGCTATTGAATCAGCAAAGAAACGAAAAGAAGACACGCGGCGAAAAATTCTTCTAGGAGCATTAGTACAATACCTAATTAAAAGTGGGTACTGGTCAGAAAAAGAGATTTACAAGCAGCTAGATAAGTTTCTTGATAAGCCAATTGATCGTAAACTCTTCGACCTGCCTGAGCGAGAAAGAAAAGCCGAAAAAGTATAAAAGCAATACTTATCTGCCGATTCTGTTAATCGCAATGTTTAAATATTTACTTTTTATTAGCTATATGCTCAAAAACTATACCTATTCTTGCATTTGTGTGCTCGTGTTCATAATTTTTTCGTAAGCAGCCATATTTCCTTGTTGTTGAAATAGTTGTGCGGCTATTTGTAGATCGTTAATCGCTTTCTGTTTATCTCCTAACTGTTTCCAAATTAATCCTCGACTAGCGTAAGCCTTTGCAAAATTAGGATGAATTTCGATTACTTTAGTGTAATCAGCAATGGCTAATTCCCATTTTTTTTGGTTACTGTAAACAAACCCGCGACTGTAGTAAGCAACTCCAAAATTAGAATTAATTTCGATTGCCTTATTGAGATCAGTAATGGCTAATTTCCATTTTTTCTGCTCTTTGTAAACAACACCGCGATTGTTGTAAGCAACTTCATAATTAGGATCAATTTGGATTGCTTTAGTGAAATCAGCAATAGCTAAATCCCATTTTTTCTGCTCTTTGTAAACAACACCGCGATTGTTGTAACCGTCTGGAAAATTAGGATTTATTTGGATTACTTTAGTGAAATCAGCAATAGCTAAATCCCATTTTTTCTGCTCTTTGTAAACAAAACCACGATTCTTGTAAGCAGAAGGTTCATTAGGATAGGTTTGGATAAATTTACTGAAATCAGCAATAGCTAAATCCCATTTTTTCTGCTCTTTGTAAACAAGACCACGATCATAGTAAACAAAGTCTAAATTAGGATTGATTTGAATAGCTTTAGTGAAATCAGCAATAGCTAAATCCCATTTTTTCTGCTGTTTGTAAACAAAACCACGACTGCTGTAAGCAGAAGGTTCATTAGGATTGATTTGGATTGCTTTGTTGAAATCAGCAATGGCTAATTCCCAGTTTTGGAATAATTGACTACTGTAAATCTGTCCTCGATTTAAATAAGCTTTTACCAAATTAGGATTAAGTTCAATAGCTCGATCGAAATTACATAGAGCTTCTAAAAATTTTCCTTGTTTGATTAAATCCCATGCCCGATTGTAATAAAACTCTCCTCTCTGATTGCTGATAGGTTGACTAATTAAATTTTTTGAATTGATATAATTATTAGTAATAACAGGAAAAGCTTTTAAAGTTAAAAAAGAATTCAATTTTTCTCTAGAAAAGTTCAATTCTTTTTGACTAATTTTTGATAAAGATTGGTTGCCAATAAATTGCTCAGAACAATTAGTAGCTTGGGCAGGAAAGCTAGGCCAAAGTATTATCAAAGAAAATAAAGTCAAATAATGCTTCATAGAATTTTTTATGGTTCTAACCAACAAGTAATATAAAACTGTTAGAAACAATGACCATTAAGCCTTATTTGACAAGGGTTCAAATTTTTGCTCAAAAGCTTGTTATCAAAAATCTTATACTACCCAAATAATAAAGCTTCATAGATATTTGACCAATTTCTACCACCTAGATTCGCATCTAGCGAAATATTTTAAACAATTTTAAATCGTTCGAGCGCTTTAACTTGATGTAGAAAAGATAGGCAATAGTCCTAGTTGGCGAGCAATTTGGCGCTTTTGTGAGTCAGATAAATCAGATTATCCTACATTTAACCCTCCACTACCGTTTCGATCACAGCACTAATCTATTTTCTGATCGCCGCCAAATTTATTTTCTTCTCACTCTTGGTGCATCAGGTGTGCTATTTGAACGAGTATATGAATTATTCACTCTTAACTTACTTACTTTTCTAAAAGTGCATCCCTATTCTCATGCATGATTTCTCTCGATTTAAAAAAAATTTAGTGAGCAGGGGGTGACTGAGTGCCAGAGAGCGAAAGGCGATAACTTTTGAGATAAACAAGAATACTTAAATTTCCCTTCGCTCTCCTCGCGAGCGGTCACCCCCTGCCCCAATAACCTTTAAATTCTTTTTAGACAGGTTACTTATTTTTGGAGTTGCTGTATTAGAGTAAAGAATTTGATGTTATTTTTAAATCATGATCTCGACAGAAGCACTAGCAGCAGAATTTAACATCACACCCTCGACGTTAAAAAAATGGCTCAAGGGAAGTAAGCCGTCTAAGGGGAAATACGTCAGAGTCTGCCAATCCATCTTCGACCAGTTTGAATATGTTGATGGGGAATGGGTTGCCAAAAATGAGCCGAATAATACCGAAACTATTTTGCCAGTTTCAGAAAAACAACCATCTGTTACTGCTAAACCTACCTCAGAACAAATCGCTACTTCAACCGACACAGGTTTATTGGAGGTAAAAAACGAGAAATCGGACTTAACAGAATTAGTTTCAAACAAGATCAAACTTCAAGATCCAGGCTTTAAAAATCAGTATCGATGTCTGGGACTGGTAAAAGGGCGCTATATTCCAGGCAATGAAACTATTAAAAAAGGCATATTACTAACCGATTCGGGTGTATTTCCCGCCTCAATCCTCAAAAGAAACTGGTCTCCACCTGTTGATGAAAAAATTTGGATTACTTGGATAAGAACAGGTAAAGAAGAACCTCATTTGCACTTCTGTTTGCGGGAATTTAAAGAAGAAGACCCAAGTGATTTAAATAAAGATATTTTTAACGTGAGGGGTAATCTTAGAATTTGGAGACCAGAGCAAAATAAATTCGTTATAGCTATTCGTCCAAATAAAAACGCCATTGAAGATTTCAAGCCATTTTATATTGATATACAAGGCACTATAACCGAACCTCGTGCTGATTCATTTTGGGATGTAATTGCTATCAGAGAGGGGAATCATTTAGTCAGCACCCCGCACTAAAGTGACGGGGCTTCGAGCCTCAAACTTTAGTTAGTTGACCAGCTTAAGTTCTTTTTAGAACTACGTTATTGGCAAGAGTTAAAGACCTACCTTGGAATGCGTGCCAGTTCCAAGCTCTAGAACTTAAGAATTAAACAGTTTTACGAGGGGGAAGACAGTGTTCTTAAGATAGTACCGACCAATAACTTTAGCGATGGCTTTCGTTACACGAAAGTAGAAGAGACGCAACAATGTCTAATAACTTTGTATTCGTTTTAGATAGTAATAAAAAACCGCTATTACCCTGTACTCCAGGTATAGCCCGTAGCTTGCTTAAAGCGAACAAAGCTTCTGTATTTAGAACTTATCCTTTTACGATTATCCTGAAAAAGTCAGTAGAAAAACAGGAGGTAAAGCAATGTAAATTAAAACTTGACCCAGGATCTATTACCACTGGAATAGCAATACTACAAGATAATAAAGTTATCTGGGTTGCCGAATTAACCCATCGCGGTCAACAAATAAAAGACGATCTAGAATCTCGCCGCTCTTTACGTCGGGGACGTAGAAGTAGAACAACTAGATACAGAAAAGCTAGATTTCTTAATAGAAAACGTCCAGATGGTTGGTTAGCTCCAAGTTTAAAACATCGAGTTTTAACCACGATGACTTGGGTTAACAAGTTAATCAAACTAATTCCTATTAATTCAATAGCGACAGAATTAGTCAGATTTGATACTCAGAAAATAAACAATCCTGATATCTCAGGAACGGGGTATCAACAAGGAACACTTTATCAATACGAGGTTAGAGAATATCTGCTTGAAAAGTGGAATCGTACTTGTGCTTATTGTGGGGCAAAAAACATACCTTTAGAAGTCGAGCATATAGTGCCAAAATCCCAAGGTGGAAGTAATCGAATATCTAACTTAACTATTGCTTGTGTACCATGTAATCAAACTAAATCCAACAGAGATATTAAGGACTTTTTAGCAAATAAATCATCTTTACTTCATCGAATATTATCCCAAGCCCAAACCCCATTAAAAGATGCCGCAGCAGTTAACTCTACTCGTTGGAAATTATTTAATACTCTTAAAGAAACCGGTTTACCTGTAACAACTGGTACGGGAGGACAAACCAAGTTTAACCGTACTCAACAACAACTAGAAAAACGGCATTATCTGGATGCTGCTTGTGTTGGAGATACTCCCCAGCTTGAAATTTTAACCTTACAGCCTTTATTAATTAAATGTACTGGTCATGGAAATAGACAAATGTGCGGGACAAATAAATACGGTTTTCCCATTCGGCATCGCTCTAATCAAAAAATTCATAAGGGTTTTGAGACTGGAGATATTATTAAAGCAATTGTTACCAAAGGCCAGAAAATCGGTAATTATATAGGGCGGGTTTTAGTTCGAGCATCGGGTAGCTTTGATATTTCAACAGTCACAGGAAGAGTATCTGGTATTAGCTACAGATATTGTTCTCATATGCATAAAAAAGATGGTTATCAATATAGTTATCACGGCAGTTAAAACTGCTGAGTCGAATTTCATCCCCGCTTTAAAAAGACGGGGCTTCCATTCTCCCGTGCGCCTTTCGTGAAGAAAGGATTGAATTATATGCCGACGATCGATATCAAAGGAGCCAGACGAGCCTCACCCAAAAAGAGACCGAAGCGAAGTTCAAAAGATAACGAAAAGATTATTTTTAATGAGGGAGTCCTCATTAAAAATAAAAAGTCCTCCGATAAGTTTTTCTAATGAATTATAAATCGCTCGCGTCGGGACACTACATATAAATTTCTTTTATAGTTCATTGAAGATTGAGAAGTTGTCGGTAGTGACCCAGGGGCAGGGGCAAATAATTAACAAAAGGGCGACGGACTTCTGAGGTGTTGGTACAAACGATAGTACAGCCGTTGGGGGTGGGTAAGTGCTGACTAGTTGCTTGCAAGTAAAAATCAAATAGCTGGTCAAAGAACACGATCAGCTTATAGCTCCAAGTCAAATATCTGTTGTTTATTTTGTCTCTTTTATTTGATTTATTGTTGCAATAATTGTTAATTTAATGATTCTGTATCTGTTTATTGTTCTAATTACTTAGTTTATTCAGCCTTAATACGGTTTTTTTAATCTATTAGTTTGATTCATACTTTAATTAGCTCTAGATGGCATTGAGCCGAGATCCGTGGTCTTTTCGGCAAGATGGTCTGAAAACCCTTATCCTGTCTGGGTTTTAAAATTTGCTCATCAGACTCAAAAAAGCCTTCATTTACAACGAAAAATCAAGCCTTTCCAAATCATCTTGCAGCTTTTTACAAACATCTCGGCTCAATGCCCGATTGAATCAACTAAAAAGCGGAAGGAGGATACTAGGAAAAAGATTCTCTTAGGGGCGTTGGTAGTCCACCTAATCGAAACTGGCTACTTTCAAAAAGAGGAAATCTATAAACAGCTAGATAAATTTTTGGATAAAGAGATTGACCGTAAGCTATTTGGTTTGGATATTTCCGAAAAGTAATCGGAGTTAAGAATTTGGTAGCATCTCAGCAATTAGATGCTTTAAGTGACAAAAAGTTGAAGTAGGAGATTTGTTCAATTTTCAATTCCCATCTTAATAAAAATTATTTTGATTAACTAAGCGAAATAGTTATAAATTGATCAAAGCGATAAAAGGACTATTTCAGCCTGTTTAACCAAGATGGGCCAAGTAAAACTGCTAAATTTGTTACATATTATTACAAAAAATTATTAATTATTACTACCAACTAAATTGTCTTATTGATAATTAACGAATATTAACAATTTCCACATTGATATATGTCAACTTTGAGAGAGGTTATATGAATGCGACAGAAACCAAAACAAGTTTATGATTCGGGTTGCACTTATGAATGGAGAATATTTTGGTCTGATGTCGATCTGATTCCTCCACTAAAACAGATGTTTATGCTGCAAATCCCACAAAAAAAACAGTCTTGGGGCAGAGATAAATATCTTTTAGTAGAAAATTGCCCTCACAACATCAAAGTTCGTAATGGTTTGCTTCAAATAAAAAAGTTCCTTGATACTTATAATGGCTACCAAATATTTGCGCAAAAAAAATCCCTACGCTTTCCTTTGTCGTCAGATAGTTTGGCAGATGTTCTTTCAGAGATGAAAGGTAAACCTTGCAAGATTAAGGATTTTAAGTCACTCGAATTACTGCTTGAGAAGTTGGGTCATCAATATCACTTAATTGATGTTAAGAAAAAACGTTATAAACTTAAGTTGCAACAAAAAACAATCTTAGATATCGGCTATATCATAGTAGATGGTCAACCCTATTGGTCAGTTTGTCTCGAAGCAAACAAGCCCAAAAATTTGCTTTCTCCATCCGAAAAAATATTTTTCCAAGAAAATTGTATAGAAGGGTATATAGATTTTTTTCAGAGGATTAAATTAGGTAAATGATCGAAAAACTTTGGTATTTACTAACAAGTTTCAGCAAAATCGGTTTATTTGGTATGGCTGGAGGCAACTCTATGATTCAACTAATTCAAGATGAATGCGTTGCCAATCGCGGATGGATTAGTGCTGAAGAATTTGCCACAATAATCGGAGTCAACTATTTATTTCCCGGACTAACCGCAGTCAAATTATCAGGATTTATTGGCTTTAAGGTTGCTGGGTTGCCAGGGGTGATCGCCAGTGCTGTTGCACTCAATTTACCAGGATTGATGTTATCGATGATTTTTTACGATTTCATCACAAACCGACAACATCTTCCGCTAGTTAGTAAATTACTTATCGGAATGCCGTATGCAGGCATTGCACTGTTAGCGGGAGTGATTGTTACTTTGGGTAAGCCTCTGATAGAAAACAATTTCTCTTGGACTGCTTTGATACTAGCGATTGGATTATTCGTAGCGATAGGAATATTTCGTTATTCTACTTTTGTCAGTCTGGGAGTGTTTATACTCGCTTGTCTAATGCTATTGTAAGCTTGAAATTTCTCTTCCTGTAAATATTTCCACTAAAAAAATATTGGAATGAATGAAGAAAAAGAACTTAACACTATAGATAAGGAAGCCGAGAAAAAAGCGAAGAAGAAAGCTAGAAAGTTAAGGAATAAACTCAGAAGAATTGAGAAGAAAATTAGTCAAATTAAAGAAATGACCTTTATAACTTTTGGGTAGCAGGGGGTGACTGCTGCCAAAGAGCTTCGGTGATCGCGTTTGGGTAAGCAGAAGTACTTATCTTTCCGAAGCTCTCGCTCGCGAGCAGTCACCCCCTGCCCAGCGATAGCCTTTGAATTTTCTTCGGTGGGGTATGGCGAGAGAAATTAGCTAGAGCGGCTCAAAAATGTCATTTGAGCTGGGTGTAAGTCCCTGGAGGTAATAAAACTCATTTAGCGATACCTAGAAGTGTCCCCAGAGCAGAAGAAAAAGGCGGTTTCTGTCATTGGTTGGGCCAGAACTAGCGAAGCTGTCATGAGGGGCAATCTAGCTCGAAACGCTTACTGTATAAGCATTTCAACAAGTAAAAATTGAGCGATCGAGAACAGCCAAATTCTACAGCTTCTGGGCAGTTCCTGCAAAAGTAGTAAAATTTCGCAAAAACAAATAAAGTCTAAGATTTATACACAGCAAGACTTTTAGCCGTTTTTGTTGAATAGCTGTTGAAGTATTCTCAAACACTGAAAGCTGCAAAATTTCTAGATGGCTTCTGATAGCAGCTTCGCTAGTTTTCCCCCGAATTAGCCTCAAAGTTTACAAAACTTTACATCATGTCCTGTTTTACACGTATGTCGGCTATACCCCTATTGCGCTCTAGGTTAGATTGTGCTATTCATGAAAACTCGATGTTTGGTTCATCCAATAGATTTGGGATTTTACGAATCAAATCGGATTGCTATATATAAATAGGATTCATTTTAATTATCAGAATGTTTGAAAGTATTATTATTTAAATTGGTTAGAAGGGAATTCTATAGATGTGAATCGCTCGAAATAGTAGTCTTGATGTTAGATAGTCGATTTAGGGGATTAGATTTAGTTATAAAGCATCGTTTCAAGTTAATTAGTTTCGGCTTATTTATTTTTTTAGGGTTAGCAGTATATTTAGGATTTATTATCGACAGACAGATAAGAATAACAAGATATTGGGATGTAATTGAATCTACTAACTCTAATCCATATGAGTATAGAGAAGCCAGAAATCAAGCCTTTCAAGGCTTAGTAGACGCTGGTGTTAGCTTAATTGATAGAAATTTTGAGCAGGTTAATCTCGCACGTGTCGAACTCTCAGGTGCCAACCTAAGTGGTGTCAACCTAAGTGGTGCCAACCTAAGTGGTGCTTACCTCAAAAATGTCAAGCTCACAGGTGCCAAGCTCACAGGTGCCGACCTCTCATATGCCAAGCTTTTCGGTGATGTAGACCTCTTAGGTGCGGACCTTGAAGGTGCAGACCTTGAAGGTGTCTATCTCTCAGATACCCACTACTCATTTCCCCGTAATCACCAAGGTCATATCAACCTCTCAGGTGCCAATCTAAGTGGTGCCAACCTAAGTGGTGCCAAAATGCGTGGTGGTTTTTCTAGTGTAAACCTAAGTGGTGCCAACCTAAGTGGTGCCAACCTAAGTGGTGCCAACCTTGAAAATGTCAAGCTCACAGGTGCCAAGCTCTTAAATGCCAACCTTGAAAATGCGCAGTTTTCACGTGTCGAACTCTCAGGTGCCTACCTCAAAGGTGCCAAACTCAAAGGTACGCGCCTTGCTGCCTGGCTCGAAGGTGCGTACCTTGAAAATGCTGACCTTGAAGGTGCTGATCTTGAAGGTACCGATCTCTCACTTGCCAGAGTAAGTGGAGTTGGTTTTATGATTGCTAGATCATTTAGCGGTCAATTATTTGTCACCGTGATATATAAAGATACTTCGGCATTTAAGGCCGGTATTAAACAATGGGATAGAATCGCTAAAATTAATGGCAAAAAGATAAAAGAAATGGATATAGAGGAAGTCTACAGAATCCTTTTTGACAAACCAGATACTAAAGTAACACTAACAATTAAACGATACTCTCTTATTATTGGAGACTTTGAAACAAAAGATTATTCGCTAACTAGCGACTGGTTTGTACTCCACTTCCAAGGTCTAACTCCCGAACAAGTAAAGAAAGCCAAGAATTGGCAAAAAGCATATTGGGGTCCCCCATATCGCGATGATCCAGAGTTTCGCCAAAAACTCGGCTTACCTTCCAAAACAACAGAACAAAGGTAATTGCTCAATAACCGCTGCACGCGATCGAGGTGAAGTATTTTTGATTGACCAGCCGTTTTATAAATATGATGGCTAGCGGTTTTTATAAGTATGTAAATTAGTATAAAAAATTGTTCGCTATTGTAAAATTTTTTTTTTTACAATAGCTTGACAATAATCTTAAGTCATTGTTATGAACGTAAGAAAAAAAACTCTGCTCCCACGTTTTTGAAGAGCTGGAGAGCAGATATAAGCATAACTTATAGCTTAAGAATTTATACTTAGTCAATTGGTAATTTTTCCATAAGATTTTCTTAAGAATACAAAGATCCTGAAATTCAAGGGACGTTCTGGCGAGAGTTATCGAGAAAATTCCCTGATATTATAGTAAAGTGTAATATCCCCGCTTTCAGATAAAATAGCTCTATACAAATTTTTTATTTTTAATAAGGAAGTCTTCATAGCAAACAACCTATCCTGCGCGCCCAATAACAAGCTCGATAAAAGACTTCCTTATTTATAAACCCAGACTAAAATCCTTTCTTGTAGCAGCTCGCCATAAATCTGGGTATTCTTCAGAACGTACCATTGGTAACATAAAACAGTTTTTATGTGTACTCTCGTAATTAGCTACCTTGTTGTAATCTTCACTCCAAAAAATAAAATAATTATTTTCAAAAATAGGCATTCCAATATTTTCTCCTGGTTCTTCTTTCGTAGGTATTATTGCCCAGATCAAATAAACTTCTTGAGGTATATTGTGAATTGATTTTTTTTGAAAAAGAGATTCTATTTGAGTTGAACTAGAATCATTTGAATCATCATTTTCCAGCATAGATCTAATTAGATTTAATTTATCAATAGGAAATAGCTTGTATTTGTCAAATGGTAAAATTAGAACTTTAGAAGAAGAAATTGAATTTTTGATTTCTATCCAGATGCCCTCAGATTCAGGGTCGTAAGAAAATAGAAGAGGAATTACTTCTTCTTCATAAAAAGTTTTAATTTTAATTAAAAAGTTCTTGAATTCTAAATCGGTATCTGAACTATTAGAAATTATCGACAATTCAAGACCTTTAATTTCATTTTCTATCCAGTCTTGAGTTACATAAGTAAATTTGCCATTTTCTTTATTATCAAGCTCACATAAATCTAAATGGTCAAACTCATCTAAATTCGTATATAATAAAGCGCCTTTGCCTAAATAAAAATATTGATTTTCAAACCAGGAATATAACTCGTCTATCAAGTGATTTGTATATTCTAAAGTTCTTCTTCGCCGTTGTTTTCTTTTAGCTGCTTTGCCCATAATTTATTAATTTTTATTCGTTTCTATTAGCTTACTCTGGGTCAACAATAGACAAAGAAGCAATTAGAAATTATCTTCCGCCCACTTGTCTGCTTCAGCAATCAAAGAAGGTTCGCCAGACTCCCTAAACAACCGCATTTTGATCCGCATTTCTAAAGCTTCCCTTTCAGCAGCCGAACGGATTTCCTTGTGCATAGCTTCAGCTTTAGCCAGTTTTTTGGCTTTTTTAACTAAATTCAAACGAATTTTAGCTACGCGCAAACAATCGGGTAGAGTCGGCGGATTTTGCCCGTCATTGGGTTTTTCTGTCGTTTGAGCATTATTTTCATCTTCGACCATTGGGCGATCGCCATTGTCTTCCTGGTTGGCTGTAGAAACGCGATCGCCATTCACGGGCTGGTCGAGCGAAGATTCTTGGTTAACTACCTCAATTCCCTCGCGCTCGCCCTTCGACTCCGACCCATTAGCAGCTTCATGGATAGCTTCTGGCTCCTTGCCCTCTGTTGGGGTTTCCTGCTCGTTTAAGCGGTCTTTTTCCTCTCTTGGGGCATTATCCTCAAATTCAAGGCTTACAGGCTCCTGCTCCTCAGAATCGGCTGTTTGCGAGTTATTTTCCCCCCGAACCCCCCTAGAAATGGAATTTTTCAGCCCTTGACTACGCTCTTGAGGAGCTTCGTCGGGCTGAAAAAATTCACTACTACCTTCATATATAGGGGGGGGTCTGAGACAATCCTTGTCTACTGGGCATTCTGGTGCTTTTTTTGACTCCTCATTTTCGGGTACTACATGGGGGGGGGTGTGAGACGGCTCGGAGTTATTGTCATTACTTGGTTTTTTTTGTGCTACCTCAGTATTATCTCCATTTCGATACGCTGGATGCCATATTTCTTTAAACTTCTTTTTATAAAGGGTATTTCTGCCTATTGTTTTACCTGTCAATTCTTTGGCTGCCTTACATATCGCTTTTATTCTGTCTTGTACTAACTTGGGCAGTTCTCCCAGTGTTTTAATTACCCAGTCTACGGCCTGTGTAATTCGCTCCAATGCTTCTGTATGCCGTTCTTCGTTAATATTGTTGTTTTTATTTGACGTTTGCCTAGACCACATTTCTCTGTGAGTTTCTACGCGACTAGGGCGACTATATAAGCGTCTCCAATATTTCTGAGCGCATCTGCCCCATTCTTCACAGCGTCTATGTATTTCGTGTTGATGGCGACACCATCGGCGATAGCCTGGTGAATGAATCGCTGTTTCGTAAATGTAGTCCGTTAGTTGCTCGCCCGAAAATCCTTTAAATACTACCCCGTGACAGCCCATATCTTTTAAGAGGTCGTTTGTCTGTCCGTGAGCTGTCCAACCTTCCTCTATGCGTGCTAATAAGTCTTCTTCCCATTCTGCTGTTTTTCTTTGTGAAGTGGCATTGGACACAAATTTGGGTTTATGTCTCTTCTTGGCTGCGGCGAGCGCTTTTTTTAAAGTCTCTATATCCTGCTGTTGTGCCGTACTTTCGGCTAGATCTAAGAATTCTTCTATGCTGTCGCTTACTGGATCTAAGCTGAAGTCGTCGAGGATATATGACCCTGTATTTGGCTGTAAGGGCAGTCTGATGCCGTTATAGTTGGTTTTATGTTTTGTACCGTAGGCTTTGGGGTTAGGGAAAATTTCTAGCTGTCCTTTTTTAACGTAGTAGCTATTATCTTCTAGAACATTTTGAACTGCTACGGCTAGTTTAAAGGTAGGAACTTTTTTAGGTAGGAAAAAGTAAATGTGTATTCCTTCGCTGTGACTAGATTGAATTACTACATAGCGCACTAACCCTATATCTTCTAGAGTGTGGAGTATTCCTTTATATTTCTTTAAGCTTCTTTTTGGATGATATATGCTACCGCGATCTATATCTAAGACTAGATAGTTCGTTTTTTCCCCAAACCTCAGCCCTATGATTTGCGAGGGGTCGTTGTATCTTTTCCACAGGTTTCTTGGCTGGATTGGATATTTCTTCTCCGTTGACCAATTCCTGGCCAGATAACCAAGTGAATCTAGTTTGGCAAATATAAAATGCCAACTATGAGTAAATATCTTACAAAATCTAGCGCCTATCGGGTCTTTTGGTAATGAGCCTGTTTGATTTTTCAATGCTTCTCTCTAAAAAATTATTTTTTTACAGACACAAGACAGACAGAAGCATTTAGAATATAAGCGGGGCAGAAATACCCACTTGAATTGTCTTTAATTGTCAATGCTTTTGTGTTGTCAATGCTTCGGCAAGCTTTAATGCTTCTGTGAGCTTCAGAGCAGTGTTTCGGAACCGCCAAGAACCTTAAACACTGTCTGAAAATTGGGAATTTTGCTTCTGTCCCCAATCTTCTTTTTATTATTAAACAAATACGGTCTTGGCAAACCTACCTTTACAATTCTCAACAAAAAGGTATTAAAAGATTCAAGTAAAAAGTCCCAATTATGGCTGATGGCAAACCTGGCGCACCAAAAGGAGCAGTTAATAATCCCAAAGGTAAAAATCAGTATGCTACTGGCAAAGGTCAAGGCGAAAAAAATTCTCGTCTTGAGATAAAGTTATCTCAAGAACAGAAAAATCTACTAAAAGAAACTGCTAAGAAACAAGGAATGTCATTATCTAGTTGGATATTAAAAGTGGCGCTTCAGGCGGCAGAATCTTAACTCCAAACAAATTTTTTTAATAATAATAATTAAAATAAGGATTCTAAATCGCGAGAGCCACTTGCTACTCTAGCTATATCAATACCGTCAGCTCTGGGATAGTAAAAAATAATATAATCATCCGTTTTCGCGCAGGAGACTCCCGCCATAGCGCAAGCTTAGCGGTGAGAGGGATGCGCGCCTCCAATTATGTTTTTACAGAAAAGTGTGTTAAAATGTGATAATGAATAAAATGATTGTTGTAAATGACCGAACGCGCCTATAAATACAGGTTTTACCCAACTTATGAGCAAGAAAATCTCTTGAGAAGGACAATAGGTTGCGTTCGACTTGTTTACAACAAAGCTCTGGCAACTAGAACCTTTGCTTGGTACGAAAAACAAGAGAGGATTGGTTACGAACAAACTTCTAGTTTGTTGACTGGTTGGAAGAAAACTAGTGAACTCGATTTTCTTAATGAGGTTAGCTGCGTTCCTTTGCAGCAGTGTTTGAGACATCTTCAGAAAGCTTTTGCTAACTTCTGGGGAAAGCGTGCTCAATATCCTCGGTTTAAGAAAAAACGTAATGGTGGAGCGGCTGAATTTACCAAGTCTGCATTTAAGTGGAAAGAGGGTAAATTGTGGCTTGCTAAGTGTAAAGAACCACTTAATATAGTTTGGTCTAGATATCTTCCAAGTGATGCATCTCCATCGACAGTGACAGTTAAGTTTGAACCATCGGGAAGATGGTATGTTTCTTTGTTGATAGACGACCAAACCATTGAGAAATTGCCACCAACTGACAAGAAAGTGGGGATTGACGTAGGCATTTCTCGATTGATTAGTACCAGCGATGGGGAAAAGATAGCTAATCCCAAGCATTTTAATCGGCTGTATCAAAAGCTTAAAAGAGCGCAGAAGATATTGAGTCGGAAGACCAAAGGCTCTAATAATCGACATAAAGCACGTCGCCAATTAGCTAAGATACACGTCAAAATCAAAGATGCTCGTAACGATTTCCTGCACAAGTTGACCACCAGACTGGTTCAAGAAAATAGCCTGATAGCTATTGAGGATCTTGGTGTTAGAAACATGGTCAAAAACCGCAAGTTGGCTCGATCTATATCTGATGCTGCTTGGGGCGAAATGTTTCTATTACTTGAATATAAGTGTGAGTGGTACGGGCGAGAACTGGTTAAAATCGACCGATTCTATCCCAGTAGTAAAAGATGTAACCATTGTGGTTTTGTGGTTGAAAAATTGCCTCTCGACGTTCGCATATTCGATTGCCCTAGCTGTGGAACTAAAGGTATCGACCGCGACATCAATGCTGGGAAAAATATACTCGCCGCAGGGCTTGCGGTGAACGTCTGTGGAGCGGACGTAAGACCTGATAACCATAGTGTTAAAGGGCAGTTGCGAAAAACTCGTACATCGAGAAAGAAACAGAAACCTAGATCGTGAGGTCTGGGAATCCCCCGCTAAACGCTAACGCGCTATAGCGGGGGAGGATGTCAATAACGATAAATCCTCGCAGTCCAGAAGATAGTAGTTCGTAACTTTTACCCATATTGGGAAATTTAGCGATAAGGACACATTTCTGACGGATAGAATCAAATAGTTTGCTAGCGGCATTGGGGTTATTTTGAGCAATGTATTCGCAAATTTCATTTAAATCTTGAACTGCGACATCTGAGAAAGAATAGCTGCTCACGCCTAATTTTCTACTCCATATTCGCGACGAAGTTTGTCTAGAAGTTGAGAAAAAACTAATTCCCCGTCAGTAACTTGACCTTTAGCAATTTGTTCTCTACCCACTTCAATTTTTTGGCGCAATTCTTCGAGAGTTATTTTATCAGTTTGAGTTAGCTTTTTTTCTAAGAGATTTAAGGCTTCGCTAATTAGTTGTTCTGCGTTTTGATATTTACCCTTTTTAATTTGGTCAGAGATAAACTGTTCCTGTTCTGGTTTTAGCTTGATTTCCATAATTTTTATGCGTGTGTAATTAAATTTGGGGAAGCCGACATCTCAAACTCGCTCGGCTTTGCTTATGTTCTATGTCGAGAAACCGAAGTTATTTGGGGAATAGGGATGCACTTTCAGAGAAGTAAGCAAGTCTTCAGTGACGCGCTTTATATACTCGTCAAATGCCCACACCTGATGCACCAAGAGTGAGAAGGAAATAAATTATGGTCAAGAAAATAGAATGGTGCATAACAAGTTTTTCCCCTAGTTATAACTCTAGGTCGAATATCTGTTGTATATCTTTGTCTTGAATGCAGAGATAATCTAGGGTTTGTCGTTGGTTTGAGTGCTTAAAAGCTTCCATCAATAGGGCGACTTGTGTACCGCGCTGATACTGCCAGTAACCCCAGGTCTTCCTTAAGGTGTGGCTGCCATAATTACCATCGAGTCCAACTTCTCTGCACCATCCTTTGACCATATTGGTGACGGTAGGGACTGTTAAAACTACTCCTCGCTGGCTGCGAAAGATAAAATCGTCTTTAGAGAAGTTAGATCGGGCCCATTTGTTATCGAGATAGTTATCGAGCGCTTCTATAGCGGCACGATTGAGGGTCACC
>JASJDA010000159.1 GCA_030065755.1 Prochloraceae cyanobacterium
AATTCTACGTTATTAATCCCTTTTTCTGCAGCCAATTTTCGGGCTTTTTCAATGCTGGGAAAGTGAGGATCGATTCCTACCACTTGAGATTTGGGGTAATCAGAGCCAATAGCCACTGTCGATCGCCCTAAGCCACATCCTACGTCAAGCACCGAAATTCCTTCATCTAATCGCTCTTTTAATCCTGGAACTCCTGGAAGCCATTGAGAGGTAAGGAGATGGTCGAACCAAGGTCGGTGGAGTCTATCAATTGCATCAGCAATTTCTTCTCCAAATTCCTCAAAAGAGATACCGCCCCCAGTGCGAAAAGATTCGATTACTTTCGGCGTATGAAGTAAAGAAGAAATTGTAAACTGGAATGCTCCGCTAGCAAAAACTGGAGATTCTTCTTGTGTTAATACAGCCTTCTGTTCGGCACTCATGAAGTAAGTATCGGTTTCAGGATTGTATTCGATATATTCAGCAGCTACCATTCCTTTTAGCCACTCTCTAACATAGCGTTCGTTTAAGTTGGTTTCAACTGCTAACTCTTCGCTGCTACACTGCTCGTATCTTGCTAGTGCTTGAAAAAGGCCGAGTTTATCGCCAATGTAACTAAGTCCGGTAGTAAAAGCTCCACCAACATCACCAATTATTCGATTTACTAGCTCTTTACTTTTATCGACGTTCATGAGTTATCGAGTTACTGAAAGAAAATTTTTCCAAACATATATCCTATTAACTTGGATTCGCGTAGTATCTGTTCGTGATTTTTAAAATGTTTTAATGGGAGGCGACACACATCACGCGAAACCCAATAACGTCGAAGCGCTTGTCGCGGCTAATGTAGCCGCGAGACCCCGAACGGCATTCATAAGGATAGAGGTACCAAGAACCACCCCGTATTACTTTTTTATTACTATTTTCCCCTTCCCTGGCACTACTATCATTTGGCGCGTTATCGTAATTATTATGCCAATCATCACCACACCATTCCCAGACCTGACCGTGCAAATCGCACAGTCCAAAGGCATTGGCACTCTTAAAATATCCCACTGGTGTCGTCTGTTCTCTGTAGACTCCTTTTAAACCTTTACCATAATTTCCTGGATAAATTTTTCCTTCAAATTCCCCATCCGTTCCTCTATAGTTAGCTAAATCGGTACTAATAGTTTCTCCAAAGTGGAACGGTGTAGTTGTTCCAGCTCTGCAAGCATATTCCCATTCTGCTTCTGTGGGTAAGCGATACTCTTTTTTAGTTTTATTGCTTAACCTGGCACAAAATTCTTTAGCATCATCCCAAGAAATATTATCTACTGGTAGC
Organism: Prochloraceae cyanobacterium; assembly: GCA_030065755.1. GTDB lineage: Bacteria > Cyanobacteriota > Cyanobacteriia > Cyanobacteriales > JASJDA01 > JASJDA01. Next base: position 1,304 of record JASJDA010000159.1, read on the forward strand.
GTCCACCTATCTATCCCTTGGTATGGTTTTTTAAAATAAGATGGATCGGGTTCTAATTTTCCCTCTACTTGTTCCCAGCCTGCTACTACTCGCCACTGAGCTTGAGTTATGGGATAGCGTCCCATAAAGAAAGTTGGTACTGTTACTTCATGTTGTGGACTTTCCCATCTAAACCAGTCTTTCTCATAGGTTTGACAAAGTTTTTTTATTTCTCGATCTTCGGTACCCATCCAGAAACTACCAGCAGGAATAGCTACCATATCTAAGGTCACACTATTACTTAAGTTTTCGCTGTAATATTTGGCTTCCCTTTGTTCTCGCCTAATCTCTTCTCCTTTATCATTAACAGTAATGACTTGAAATTCAAAGGACGAAAGTCGATCGCTTCTTGGTCTCATTTTTTACCAGAGAAAACTGGGACAATTTTATCAAAATTTTCTGATTGGTTGAATTATCGCCACACTCTCCTCTTTCAAACCAGATTGCCACAAAACTAGATTCTTAGCCGATCGAACCAAGCAATCAGAGCTAAAGAGGTAGCAATTCGACTGCCACTCCTGACATCACCAATGCCAGCGGCGTGTTGTCGCATAACCTCAATCAATTGCTTTTTGTTAAAAATTTCTAAATCGTCAATTAAGGAGGGATCGACCATAGCCTCTAGATGTGGCAGATTTCGCGATAGTCCAGTCCAATAGACCTCATTGAAATTTGCCTTAAATCGTCTAGTTCGGATCGGTTCGGGAAGAATTCCGCGCATCGCTTCTTGTAGTAAGGGTTTGGGAACCCCTGGAATTTCTCTCAATTTTCTCGAAAGTTGAATAGCAAAGTCTTTTTTAGGACAGTACCTTCTAACGAGCACTTGGCTACAAAGCTGGTTAACCATGCCAAGACCAAGGAGGGCATAAAGAAAGTATCAGTCTTCTATAACCCTGATAGCAAATACAGCAGCAGCTTAGAGCGAGCTTTTACCAGACAGTTTGGAAAGGAGAAAGTTGTTAATAGAATTAACATGAATAGTCCTACCTTCAATCCGGACAATGAGGTTGAGGCACTTCAGGGTAAGGTCGATGCAATTATCCTCTTTCCAGATGTATCATTGACTTCTGAAGCTAAAAATATTGCTCTAGCCAACAGCAAACTCAAAGAACAGATGGAATTATTAGGGGGTGATAGTCTGTATGATTCTGAGTTTTTGACTCAAGATTCAAATGCATTTGAAGACTTGATTCTAGTAGTCCCCTGGTTTTCTGAAAAAGGATACGCAAATAGAGCTCAGAAAAGATGGAAGATAAAAGAGATTAGCTGGCGCACAGCTACTAGCTATGATGCTACCCAGGCTTTAATTCATGCTTTAATTAACCTTTCGTCTTCCCCTGTCACTCGGCAAAATGTCCTTCAGGAGCTAAAGGATATCAATCTACGCTCTAGTCAGACTTCTGGAGAGCCTCTCCAATTTGAGGATAATGGCGATCGCGATACTGAACCCGTTCTCGTTCAAGTTAAAGATGGTCGTTTTGTGCTTATCGAATGATCTTAATCTCTTGACGGGGGGACAATCCAAAGCTAGACGCAGACAGGGATTGAAAGACAGGGTCGTTAGTTGAAGAAAATATCTGTCTATGGGAGAAAAAAGTCTTTTTGAAGAACTTTTTTGCTTAAGAGCTTGTTTCTAAAGAAATCTTAAGTTGATGGTTTGTCAACTGATGTTCGTAAGATAAGCAAGCAGTTATCAATAAACTTGGCGATAATATTCCTGATACTCTGGCGTAAGCAAAGGCTGCCACCAATCGGGGTTATTTATATACCATTGAATTGTTTTTCGCAGTCCCCCTTCTACTGTTTCTTGAGGAGTCCAACCCAATTCAGTTTTAATTTTAGTTGCGTTAATAGCATAGCGACGATCGTGTCCTGGTCTGTCTTTGACGAAAGTAATCAATTCTCGTGCAGGTCGCACGGGTAAATTGGGTGCCAATTCGTCGGCGATCGCGCAGATTTTATTTACCAAATCGATATTTTTGACTTCGTTATTACCCCCGATGTTATAGGTTTCACCTGGCTTACCTTTGTAAATAACGACATCTAAAGCACTGCAGTGATCTCCTACATATAACCAGTCTCTTATATTTTGTCCGTCTCCGTAAACTGGTAAAGGTTTCCCTAGCAAAATATTGATAGACATCAGGGGAATCAATTTTTCGGGGAAATGATAAGGACCGTAATTATTGGAGCAATTAGTTATTATTGTGGGCAAGCCGTAAGTATGATAGTAGGCACGGGCTAGATGGTCGCTACCTGCTTTAGATGCAGAATAGGGACTGTTGGGAGCATAAGGAGTGGTTTCGCTGAAGGGAGGATCTTCAGGGTTTAAGCTTCCGTAGACTTCATCTGTGGAAACGTGAAGGAAAAGAAAGTCTGTCGATCGACCTTTTTTGAGCCAATACTGACGAAAACTCTCTAACAGGGTAAAGCTACCGACAACATTAGTTTGAATAAAAGCATCTGGACCTAGTATAGAGCGATCGACGTGGGATTCAGCCGCAAAGTGCGCGACGGTGTTAATCTCTTCTTCTGCGAGTAATTTGTCTACTAAGGAGCGATCGCATATGTCCCCTCGGACAAAGCGAAAATTTTCATTTTCTTCTAGACTAGCTAAATTGTTGCGGTTTCCAGCGTAAGTAAGGAGATCTAGAATTATTAGGCGATCGCTTTTATGTTTTTCGCACCAATGAAGGACAAAATTAGAACCGATAAAACCTGCACCACCTGTGACTAGTAAACGTCTCGCTCTTCTTGTCGATCGATCTTCGTTCATTTTTTGTCAACCGTCTTTTTAAGAAACAGTTTCTCTCGATTTGTGCTTTCCGACAACCCTAAATCTTTCAGAATAGCTACAGCAGCAGCTTCACCCGTTTCACAACCTCCTTCCATATAGCCTTGATTTTCTAGGGAAGTATGCTCTCCAGCAAAGAACAAATTTCCTACCCTTTCTCCTTCGGAGCCGTACATTTGCGTCCATTGTCCCACTTTATAGCAAGAATAGGAACCGCGACTGTATTCTTCTCCTGTCCAGTATGCTCTAATAGGCTTACCCCGTCGCAGTCTCGCCTTACTTATACCAGGAAATACCTTTTCTAATTGGGGGATGAATTTTTGAGCCTGATAATCAAGGCTTCTGGTACCGATATTTAAGCCTTGACGACCTCCAGTATAGTTAGTTATCGAGCCTTCTACACTAGGGCTATAAGTACTGTGACTTGTTTCCCAGGTATTTTGAAATCCCAAATCCGCGTACACCGTACCGCTAGATTTATAGCTAGTTTGCCAAATTTTTTTCTGATAGCTAGTAATCAATTTAGAGTTAGTCCCGTATCCTAAAGTATCGATCGCTAACCTTTTTACTGGAGGTAAATCTACTTTGAGGTTAATGTTCCGCAGTATGCTAAAGGGTAAGGCAAGTAAAATCCTTTCGTATTTGCGTTCTTTCGTTGTACCTCCAGACCTTAAAGCCACTCGATAGCGTCCGTCAGAAAGACTGGCGATCGACTCTAACACCGTACTAGTTTGCAGGGAATCTCCTAATAATTTTCCCAGTCTGCGGGGTATGCGATCGTTACCTCCATCTATATAAAAACGCTCGTCACTGTTTCCTAAAATACTAAATTCACCTGCTTTTGTCCCGATTAAATATAGTAAATTCAGACAAGATTGCTCTTGTGGTTCTAAACCATATTCGACGTTATAAGCGACCTCGATTATCTTTTGAATCAGAGGTGTAGCTTTAGCGCGTTGTAAATACTCGGTAATTGAAAGCCTATCCAATTCATCTGCTGCTGGGATAGATGTTTGATAGCTAGCAAAATTCTCAATTGCTTTGAGATCCGAACTCATCTGCTGGGCGATCGGGGCGAATTGTTCAATAATTCGCTCGATACTAACTTTCTGTCCTTGAAAAAAGAATATCTCTTCTGTAAGTCCTTTTTGCGCTTCGTGTAAATCGACTTCCTGAAAGCCCAATTCTTTAGCTAGAGAGCGCAAAAAGGTATGATCGGTATTGATAAATTCTCCCCCTAATTCCGCGACAAGATTCGTCCCTGGAATTTTGGGTAAAGTTCGCATTCTACCCCCAACTCTATTCCTCGCTTCGATCGCATCTACTGGAACTCCTGCTTGTTTGAGACGATATGCTGCGGTTAATCCAGCAATTCCCATCCCGACTACGAGAATAGGAGATATTCCCCTTTGCGCAGTAACAGGGCGATTATTTCCTGTAAGATTAGAAGCAGCGATCGCCGTTGTCAATCCCAAACCTATCTTGAGTAGATGACGACGAGATATTTTCTCTGCAAGTATGTCGAGTATTTCTGGGGTAGGAATGCCACTTTTTCTAGAAAACCTAGCCACTCTGTAAGCTTGACGTAGAATTTTTATTAGAGGAGATTTAGGCATTGGCTGTTGGCTATTTGCTATTTGCTGTTGGCTGTTGGCTGTTGGCTGTTAGCTGTTGGCTGTTAGCTGTTGGCTGTTGGCTGTTAGCTGTTAATTATCTCACCTGCTCCCTTGCTCCCTTGCTCCCTTGCTCCCTTGCTCCCCCTCTCCCTTGCTCCCCCTCTCCCTTGCTCCCCCTCTCCCTTGCTCCCCCTCTCCCTTGCTCCCCCTCTCCCCCTCTCCCCCTCTCCCTAAACCCGTCAAACCAACTCTATCTGAGAGTCGTCCCCGATTAAAAACCGTAAGGCTTTAGGACGTTGTGGTGCAACTTTAAGTTGAGCGCGCTGTCCGATTACACTATCTACAATGCGCTGCTGAATTTCTAGAACTTTTGCACCTTCTAAAATCACGCTGTGTTCGATGTCTGTATCGATTAGAGTTACTTCGTCGTCTATACTGCTGTAGGGGCCAATAAAACTATTTTCTATATGGCAGTTTTCACCAATTATTACTGGGCCTCTAATAGTGCTATTAATAATTTTAGAGTTCTTGCCAATCTGTACTCGTCCAGTTGCTTGACTCGAGGAATCTAATTCACCTTCGATCGCGCCTTCTAAACGGGTATCTAATATAATTCTATTTGCTTCTAAGAGGTCGTCTTTTTTCCCTGTATCTAACCACCAATTTTGCAATTTACGGGCTTCTACTGGTTTTTTTTCATCTATTAGGAAGTCGATCGCGTCGGTTATTTCTAATTCTCCTCTAGCAGATGGTTTAATCTGAGAAATAGCATCGTGAATAGTGTGAGAGAAAAAGTAAACTCCCACCAATGCTAAATTAGAGGGAGGAATTTTCGGCTTTTCCACTAGTTGTAAAACTCGTTCCTTTTCGTCTACCTTGGCTACCCCAAAAGCGGTTGGATTAGGTACTTCTCGCAATAAAATTAGAGCGTCGAGATGTTTGTTATTGAAGTCTTCTAAGAAAGAATCGAGACTATCTGCAATGAGGTTATCCCCTAAATACATTACGAAAGGGTCTTCACCCAAAAAATCTTTGGCTACTTTCACGGCATGGGCTAATCCTAAAGGCTGAGACTGAAGGATATAAGTAATTTTAGCCCCGAAGCGATCGCCTTTTCCTGTTAGATTTTTTACCTCTTCTCCTGTTTCTGGACTGATAATAATCCCGATATCTGTAATTCCTGCGGCAACAATTGATTCAATTCCATACCACAAAATCGGTTTATTGGCAACAGGAACCAGTTGTTTCGCACCCGTATAAGTGATGGGTCGCAGTCGAGTTCCTTTACCACCAGATAGAATAAGTGCTTTCATAATTGTTCGCAACTATATTGTTTTAGCATTTGGCGTAGAGATTTTCGCCAGTGTGGAGGTTTTCCCAATATTTCTGATATTTTCTGAGTTGAAAGTACTGAATAAGGGGGTCGTTGCGCTGGAGTAGGATATTCTGGGGTAGTAATGGGTACAACTGTAGATATTTTTAAGGGAAAACCCAGGTCTTTTGCTTCTTCAAAAATAGCCACAGCGAAATCGTACCAACTAGCAACCCCACTATTGCTAAAGTGATAGATATTTGTACCAGTTTTGTCTATTTTTCCTTGGCTGACCAGAGAGAGTAAAGAGGCGATCGCGTCGCTGATATCTTTTGTCCAAGTAGGACTACCTATTTGGTCTGCAACTACTCTAAGTTCTTCTCTTTGAGATCCCAGCCGCAACATGGTTTTAACAAAATTCCCCTTACCACAGGTACCGTAAACCCAAGCTGTTCTTAGAATAATGCAATTTGCGCCTGTTCGCTCTATTTCTATTTCACCTGCTAATTTAGTTTTACCGTAGCTATTAATTGGGTTGGTAGGATCTTCTTCGATGTAAGGAGTGTTTTTTGTGCCGTCAAAGACATAATCTGTAGAAACGTGAAGTAAAAATGCTCCGATTCGCTTTGCTTCTAATGCTATGATTTTGGGCGCGATCGCATTAGCTAATTTAGCTTCTTCTGTTTCTGTCTCTGCTTTGTCTACTGCGGTGTAAGCAGCACAATTGACGATAAAATCTGGTTTGACTTCACTTATAATCGACCGGATGCGATCGGGTTGGGTCAGATCCATTTTCTCTCGTCCCACCCCAACTACCTCTCCTAGAGGAGATAAAATCTCTTTTAATTCCCCACCGAGTTGTCCGCTAATACCTGTCAGTAAGTAAATAGCCATCTAAGCAAACACCTCTGCTGTCTTAAAGGGTTGACCAGCTAAATCTTTAGCTGATAGGATTGGCTCGGCTTTATTCGGCCAGTCGATCGCCAGATCGGGGTCATTCCAGAGTATGGAGCGTTCGTGTTCTTTGGCATAATAGTCGGTAGTTTTATACAATACCTCTGCTACTTCTGAAACTACTAAAAAACCGTGTGCAAATCCTATTGGTACCCACAATTGTCGCTTATTTTCTGCAGTCAGCAAGCAACTAACCCACTGACCGAAAGTAGGAGAACTTTTTCTAATATCCACCGCTACGTCAAATACATCTCCGACGATCGTCCTGACTAATTTACCTTGGGGTTGTTTAATTTGGTAGTGCAAACCCCGCAGAACATTTTTAAGGGATCTCGAATGATTATCTTGAACAAAATCCGTTTTCACTGCGGTTTTTTCTTGAAAAACCCTATGGTTGTAACTCTCGAGGAAAAAACCTCTTTCGTCTGCAAAGACTTGCGGTTCCAGGATTAAAACGTCAGGAATTTCCGTTTGAATAACCTTCATAACTAGAAAAATATTGTCATCAGCGATCGCGTTATTAGCATCTTCTCATTCTTCGCTTCTCTTTTCGCCAACGTTCGATATTATTTGATTTTTGTTTGCAATCGCCGAGGGAATGGGTCGGGACAATTGGCGATCGCTATTGACGGGACGTGCTAATTAGCTATTTTTCCTAACTTGAAAAAAAAATTAACGAATTTCGATAATTTCAACAGCGGTAAACTATAATGCACTGATGCAATTGCGCGAGGAGCTAATATTTCAGTTATAGCTTCTTGGAACGTAACTTTTATAGGAAATATTCAGTCAAATTCAATGACAATAGAATCAAACACTCCAGAGATAGACATAGATGACGTAAAAAAAATAATTTTAAAAGAAATCGATCGCCATAAACTTTATCGATCGCAAGACAAAATAGTTGGCATTAAAAACTACAACAATGATTCGAGTATTAATTATATAGAAACTCTACTAAAAAATGCTGAAGTCTATTCCGATACTCCTACACAATGGCCTGAAAAACTAAATTTTTTCATTTTTGCTAATAAAAAAATTCAGAATTTTATCCTCAAATTATATGGTTTTATATTTAAAAAGCAAAGAGAAGTAAATAATTCTTTGATAACAAGTTTAAGATTCTTTTTTAAACAGAATCAACAGTTTATTCAATATATACAAAAACGCTTTATGGCTACAGAGGAAAACTTGTTCAATAAATTCACGACTTTAGAAGAAACTTTCCTAGCTCTAAATACAGAGCTGAAAAATGAAATGGCGGAAATAATCAAAGAAAACAATTATTTAAAAAAAGAACTAGCTCAACAAAAACGTTCCCTCGCAATGTTTGTTGAAGAAGCAAAAAAGAGACTGCCAGAACCTTTCGATCGACAACAATTAAAAACATTCCTTAATGAAGGATCGCACCTGCTAGATGCATTTTATGTGGAATTTGAAGATAATTTTCGAGGTAGTCGAGAAGAGATTCGCGATCGGCAAAAAATTTATCTTCCATTTTTGTCAGAATTAAAAAAAGATCTGCAAAATTCTCTAATTATAGATATTGGATGTGGAAGAGGAGAATGGTTAGAACTCTTAAAAGAAGTAGGATATAAATCAAAAGGAATAGATCTCAACAGACTAATGGTGGAGCAATGTTGTTCCAGAGGGTTAGATGTTATTGAAGGAGATGCAATTTCATACCTACGATCGTTACCAGATGCTTCCATTGGAGCAATAACTGGATTTCATATAATTGAGCATCTACCCTTTAAAGTGTTGCTTCAGCTATTTCACGAAGCATTAAGAGTTCTTCAGCCTGGTGGAGTAGTTATTTTTGAAACACCTAATCCAGAAAATGTATTGGTTGGTAGTTGTAAATTCTATCTAGATCCAAGTCATCTTAACCCTTTACCCAGTCAGACGATCGAATTTCTAGCTAAGTCACAAGGTCTGCATTCAGTAAAAATAATTAATCTCAACCCCGTTCCCAAAAATTCTAGGTTGCAAGGATCTGACTCGATCGAAGCTGTCGATCGATATTTTTATGGGGCGCAAGATTACGCAATGATAGGTTATAAAATATGAAAATTATAGTTACTACAGTACAAGTTCCTTTTGTTCGCGGAGGAGCAGAAGTTCATGCGGAATCTTTAGTTAATGCTCTCAAATCAGCGGGTCATCAAGTAGAAATTGTTTCTATTCCTTTTAAATGGTACCCTAGCGAAAGAATTCTAGATATGATGTTAGTATCCCGTCTACTAGATCTTTCTGAATCCAACGGTAAAAAAATCGATTTAGTAATAGGACTGAAATTTCCTGCTTATCTAATTCCACATCACAACAAAGTTTTATGGATACTTCATCAACATAGAGATGCTTACGATCTATGGGGAAGTAAATTTTGTGGACTATCTCAATATGCTAATGGACTTCAAATTCGTGAAACTATTATTAATGCAGACAATAAAGTTTTCCATGAATGTAAGGCAATTTATACTAATTCAAACACGGTTTCTCAACGATTAAAAAAATTCAATTATTTCAATTCTATTCCTCTTTATCACCCCCCACAAAATGCAGAATTATTTTATTGTCAAGACGAACAAAGTTATTTCTTTTTTCCCAGTAGACTTAATCTCATGAAACGCCAAGAACTCGTTCTGCAAGCAATAGCAGCTACTAGTAATTCTGTTAAGGTCATATTTGCGGGTGAGTCAGAAGATAAATCTTATGAGAATTATCTAATAAATTTAACTAAACAATTAAAGATATCGGATCGAGCTATATTTTTAGGAAGAATTAGTGAAGAAGAAAAGATAAAATACTATTCAGAAGCTACTGCTATAATCTACCCTCCTTTTAATGAAGATTATGGATATGTCACTCTCGAAGGAATGTTAGCTTCCAAGCCTATAATCACTTGTACTGATTCTGGTGGACCTTTAGAGTTTATTCGTCATGAAGAAACTGGAGCGATCGCAGAACCAACACCAGAATCCTTAGCTTTAGCAATGGATAAAATCTGGGAAAATCGTACTTGGGCTTCCCAATTAGGTCGTGCAGCACGAGAATACTACAACAGTCTTGGTATCACTTGGTCAAAAGTTATTGAAAAACTCATTGTATGAAAATAAATTGGTTTTCCCCATTACCCCCAGCTCAAACCGAAATTGCTAACTGTGCAATGCGAGTACTTGAAGTACTTCAAAATCGAGCCGAAATTGTAGCGTGGACAAATCAATTAACCTGGTCTTCCGAGATAGAAAAGTATGCTCGAGTTTGTCGTTATCAACTCAATCAAATGCCTTGGAAGCAGATTAATCAGGGAGATTTAAATATTTATCATATTGGTAATAACGCTGATTTTCACGCAGATATTTGGCAAATTAGCCGTCAATCTCCTGGTTTAGTGATTTTGCACGACTTTAAGTTACAGCATTTTTTCACTGGCATATATAACAAAACTTGGTATGACAAAGAAGTATATATAGAACACATGCAGAAATACTATGGTATTAAAGGCAGACAAGCTGCAGCAAGTTTTTGGCTCGGTAATATATCCATTGAATATATGGACGAACACTATCCTCTTGTCAATCTAGCTCTAGAAAATTCAGTGGGAGCGATCGCCCATAATCTGAATATTTATAAGATCTTAGAGCGAGAAAAGCGGTGGTTTGTCGGTTATGTCCCCCTACCCTACAAAAGCCAATCTAAAAGTACTAATAAAATTAATTTCGATCGCTCTTTACCTTATCGATTAATCTTATTTGGTTATCTTAATTCTAATCGTTGCTTAGATATTGTATTAGAAGCATTATCTACATTCTCTGACAAAAATGCTTTTAGACTTGATATATATGGTAGGATTTTAAACAAAAAATATTTTACTTCTATAAAAGAAAAAATTAAAACACTAGGTTTAAGCGATCGAGTCAAGATCCACGGGTTTGTCGAAGAATCCATTCTAGATAAAGCTCTTGCTAATGCCCATCTAGCCATAAATTTACGCTATCCCACGATGGAAGAAGCCTCTGCAAGTCAGCTTCGCATTTGGAGTCAAGCTCTCCCCAGTTTGGTTACTAAAATTGGTTGGTATGCCACCCTACCCCAAGATACAGTAGCATTTGTACGTCACGATCGCTTTGTAGAAGATATTCAGCAGCAACTACAGAAATTTTTAGATAATCCTGAAGAATTTGTAGCAATGGGCAAACGAGGAAAGCGCTTGCTAGAAGAACAGCATACACCAGAAATTTATGCTAAGGCGATCGTTGATTTTTCAGAAAAAGCTTGTCAATTCAGATGCAAATCAGTTGGCTATCAGTTAATCAATAGATTGTGCGAACAAATGAGCGATTTAAGTAACTATCAGTTTTCAGAACAAGAAATTAAAAGACCAGCAGAAGCAATTCATTTTCTTACTTTTCGATCGTGACCTCAGAGGATACTAGGTTAGACTGCTGTAGTAAAAAATACAAAATGGTTTCTAAATTCAGTAAAAATATTTAAATTTTGATATAATAGTTCAATTAATAGTTGTAAATTTTTCAACTAGTAGATTATATCTAAATACAATTATGGCAAACGTTGACTTAAGATTTGATACTTTTGAAGTAGGTTTAAATCCTATCTTTAATGACAATTTGTTCGACTCTGGAGATACTATTGCTATAGATTACTCTATTATTAATGCCGAACTTTCCGATCCACAAGGAGAAACTATTGTAGAATTTTACCTCTCTAGAGATAATTTTATTGACCCAGGAGTAGACTTTTTTTTAGGAAGCTCTTCTATTTTCCCGGAAGACTTCGATGTAATTGACGGGACAGCAAGCGATGCGCAACTAATAACTCTACCAACTAACAGGAGTTTTTTAGCGAATAACGGCTCTGGAAACTATGTTTCTGGAACATATTTTGTCGGTGGGTTTATTGACGTAGACCCTGTTTTAGATAACGAGACTTTTATTGACGACAACTTCACGGACGCGCTGCAAGCCGAGGTTATCGATATTGAAATAATCAATAATCTTCCTACTAATGACACTAGTCCTTTAACTCTCGATGGAACAACAGCACAAATTGCTTATGTCGCTTACTATGGAAGATCAGGAGATCTTGCGGGGCTCGATTTTTGGAATGACGTTCTGACTCAAAATGGAGTTAGTTATAGTCCGACGCAAGGCGATCGGTTAACTGGGATTGAGCTGGATGTTTACAATCAGATTGTCAATCAATTTGGCAATTCAGACGAAGCAAATCGTCTCTTTGGAGGATTAACCGTTAGAGAACAGGTAAATCTAGTTTATAATTTAGCTTTCGATCGTCAAGCTGAACAAGGTGGACTAGATTTCTGGGTTCCAATAGTACAAGATGGATCGGTATCATTAGCTGCTTTTGCGCTAGAAATATCTCTAGGTGCTAGAAACCAAGATATTATTACAGTTCGCAACAAGATTGAAAGCGCAGATCTTTTCTCTGATTCTTTTGCTGGACGACCAGACGCAATAGACGCTTATCGAGGTGGGTTTGGTGAAGAATTTGGACGACAATGGTTAAGTGTCTTTGGTTCGTCAATTAGTGAGCTATCTCAGGTTGATTCAGCCCTTACACAATTAGAATTATTTTAATTTGCTGTCAGCTGTTGGCTGTTAATTCCTCCCCTTGCTACCCCCTGACTAATACCAATTCTCGAAAATAACGAGAGACTTAGGGAATAGGGAATAGGGAATAGGGAATAGGGAATAGGGAATAGGGAACAGAGGGATTTGAGCTTTTTTTATTAATAAAAAGTATTTCTTATCTCTCCAGTTACTTTTGAGAAATAAAGCATCTGGTTACTTTATGATGCTGTCACTACAGTTAGATGTCGATATGCCTAACCCAATACCTCACGGTCATCCCAGAGGTTTAGATTTGGGTTTTGATAAATTTGTATCTACCAGTGATGGCGAAGAGATTAAACGACCTCGATTTCTCAGAACACTACAAAGCAAGCTTAAATTGCTGCAACGTAGACTGAGAAACAAGCAGAAAGGATCGAATAATCGACACAAATTAAACCGTAAAATAGCTAGGCTGCATCAACGTATATCTGACACTCGCAAAGATTGGCATTTTAAACTAGCTCATCAACTGTGTGATGGCGCTGGAATGATATTTCTTGAGGATATTAATTTTGTCAGTTGGCAAAGAGGAATGCTTTCAAAACAAAGTGCTGACGCTGGTTTCGGGCAATTTGTCAACATCCTAGAGTGGGTGGCACAGAAAACAAATACTTACTTTGCCAAAGTAAATAAAGATGGTACTAGCCAAACTTGTGCGACGGGGAGTATTGGTAACATTACTCTAGTTGGCACGGATCGAAACAGAAAACTAGCATCGTGAGATGTTAGAATCCCGCGTCTCTGGCGCGGGAGTATGTCAATCTCTAACTCCAATATCTTTAAGCATTTCTAAATGTTTTTCTACAGGAGCGAGGGTATTAGCAACGAGCATGCCGCTAGCGGCAACTGCTGGCAAACCAATGCCAGGAAAAGTCGAATCTCCACAGCACAGCAGTCCTGGGATGGGAGTAGTGGGGGAAGGAAAAATACCCTTTCCTGCTTCGATCGCGGGGCCATAGGAACCGCGATGCCTTCTTAAAAAGCGTTCGTGGGTCAGGGGAGTGCCTACCAAAGTTACTTCGCAACGAGAGCGAATATCGGGTATTATCTTCTCTAAAACTTGCCACATAACTTGCGATCGCTCTTCTTTTAGTCTGGCATATTCTTCACTGCGGCGATCGCGTCCTTGCCAAATTTTATAGGGTTCGTTACCAGGAGTATAAACGTGAATGACGTGTTTTCCTGGAGGAGCTAGGGATGGATCGATAAGGGAGGGAATGGAGACTAAAACCACATTTTGAGGGGCGCTGATGCCTTTTTCCCAATCATTTACCGAGATGTAGTGACAGGCTAAATCCGATGGAAGTCCAGCACCATCAATACCTAAATGCAGGTGCATGAAACTGTCGCATTCTGGAGTTGCTTGACGCTGCGATCGAAACTGTTGCGATACAGATCCCGATGGCACTAATTTAATAGTATCCCACACCGAAGCAGCAGAAACTACGGCTTTGCGCGCCCTTATTTCTTTACCACCGCGCAGACGCACCCCTATAGCCCTTCCTCTTTCGACTAAAATTTCTTCTACGTGGGCATTTAACATGAGTTGACCTCCCCGTTTTTCCAATCCTCTAACCATTGCTGCAACTAAAGCCTCACTACCACCCACTGGATAGTCTAGTTTAACTCCAGGTCGATACCAGTCGGCAAACATAAACGCCACTTCTGCGGCAATAGTTCCATCTGCTGGCAGTCCAGAGAGGAGGAAACAAAGTAAGTCTAACCAGTTGCGTATAAAAGGATCTTCGACAACCTCATTCATAATGCGGCTGAAAGGACCAGTTAATTTAAGCACGTCGAAAAAATGTTGCGCCATAGAGGGGATAAATTGCCCCACAGTTATCGCCGCACCTAGATCTAAACGTACCGCAGCAGGAGGAAGAGCGATCGCTGCACTTGCTAAAGGTTCCATCACGCGCTGAAGTTTGCGCCACTCAGCTATTGCCTTTTCGCCGCGCAACCTACCGAGTACTTCGCAGAATTGTTCTGCACCTACCGAAGTATCGAAATCACCTTCTGGCAAACGACAACCCCAAGTATCGTAGTTAACCCAACTTATATCCTCGCCAATAGCATCTAGTACTTGTCGTAGGGGGTTGGGAGAAGGACTGTAAGACAAACCAGAGTATAAAGATGGCCCAGAATCAAATTTAAAACCATTGCGATCGAAACCGTGAGCAGCACCACCAGGAATAGAATGACTTTCGCACACTGTTACTTGAAACCCGTAGCGAGCCAGCATTGCTGCACAGCTCAAACCACCTACACCGCTACCTATTATTACTATATCTGTTGGCTGTTGGCTGTTTGCTGGCTCGCTATTGGCTGACCTCTGACCTCTGACCCAATACCCCTGACCTCTGACCTCTAACTTACCCACTTGACCACTTGCTGTTGGTTACTAATTAGGGCTTCAGCTATTTCGCTATTGACTGGTTTAGAGAACAAATATCCTTGTCCGTATTTGCAGTTTAATGTTTTGAGCTTCGTCAGTTGCTTGCTTGTTTCTATTCCTTCGGCGATCGTTTCCATGTTTAAATTTTTAGCTAAATTGATAATTGTTTGGGTTAGTTCCAATTTTTCGCTGTCAATATCTATATTTTTAATAAAAGAGCGATCGATCTTTAAGGTATCAATTGGCAATTTATATAAATAACTCAAGGATGAATAGCCCGTTCCAAAATCATCCATAGATAATTTGATCCCCAAAGCTTTTAATTGATCGAGAGTCACAGTGAGTTTTTCTGGATTATTCATAATTATGCTCTCGGTAATTTCTAGTTTTAAGCTGCTAGGATTTAAACCTGTTTTGTGTAAAATTTCCTGTATGCGATCGGAGATATTATGAATTTCATCGAACTGCTTTACTGATACATTAACGCTCATCATCATGGGAGGATAGTTAGGATATCGCTGTTGCCACAGATACATTTGATGACAAGCTTTTTCTAGGATCCACCAACCCATCTCTACGATCGCTCCAGTTTCTTCTGCTAGGGGAATGAAATCTCCAGGAGAAATCATACCTTTTTCTGGATGTAGCCAGCGCAACAGTGCTTCAAAGCCAACTATTTGACCGTTACTGACTCTGACGAGCGGTTGATAAAATAGTTGAAATTCTTCTCGCTCGATCGCCCTTCTCAAGTCATTTTCTATTTGTAAGGTTGTAACTACCTCCTGATGCATTCCTGGCTCAAATAAAGCATAGCGAGCTTTCCCCGAAGCTTTAGCCTGATACATAGCTATGTCTGCATCTCTGAGAATATCTTCTATTTGTTGGTAATTTTCCGTACTCTGAGCTATACCAATACTGACAGTTACGAATATTTCGTGTCTTTCTAGATTAAATGGCTTGCGCAGTTTCTCTTGAATGCTGTCGGCTAGTTTAGTAGCATCGCTAATATCTTGGATGTTTTCTAGGATAATAACAAACTCATCTCCTCCTAATCGAGCAAATATTTGTTCCTCACCTAAGCAATTTTTAACTCGATGAGCAAATTCAACAAGGAGTAAATCTCCCACTAAATGTCCCAGACTATCGTTAATCACTTTAAAGCGATCTAAATCTAAGAACAACACGCTAAATTTATAGTCTCCATTTTGTTCGCTCGTGACAAGTACTCTTTCTAACTCTTCTAAGAAAAAGGTTCTATTTGGCAAATTAGTTAGGGTATCGTGCAAAGCTTCAAAGCGTAATTGTTCTTCGACCAACCTAGACAGGGTTATATCGGTTTGAGAGCCAGTGATGCGGTATACTTTGCCTTGTTCGTCTGCAATGGCAATACCGCGACAAAGCATCCACCGATAGCTACCGTCCCGATATTCTATGGGATAGCTGATTTCAAAGTGGGAAATATTGTGTTTTACATGAGTGGCAATTTCTTCTTTGAGTCGATCGATATAGTCGGGATGTACTCGGTTAAACCATTCTTCTGGAGTATCCTTAATTTCATCTTCTTCATAACCTAATAGGGATTTCCAGCGTGGAGAATAATAAACTCGATTGTTATTGAGATTCCAGTCCCACAGTCCGTCATTAGCAGCACGAGAAGCTAAGGCGTATCTCTGTTCACTTTCTCGCAATGCTTTTTCTGTTAAATATTTCTGTGTTATGTCTCTAGCTACACAAACTACCCCGTGAGGTTGACCTTCATCAT
>JASJDA010000160.1 GCA_030065755.1 Prochloraceae cyanobacterium
GTCCCACCACTGGTTAAAGGTAAGAAAACTTCTCTTAAAACTACGTCAAAAGACAAACCCGTCAATTGCGCGACTCGATCGCCAATTCCTACTTTAAATGTGTTGCGTTGCCAGTCAATAAAATGGGATAGACCTTTATTTATTCCCAACACTCCTTTAGGTGTCCCCGTAGTCCCCGAAGTGAAGAAGATGTAAGCAGGATCTTCTGGAGAAATATCGATATCTTCGTAACTGGGTAAATTATCTACTTCTGGTATCCCAGTCTCAGGATCGACGCGAATAACCTGGACTTCGACCTTCTCAATTCCTGTATCCCCAACGGATAAAAGTAATTTTGCTTTCGCTTCTCGCAACATCAATTCTTTTCTTTGCTGAGGTAAATTGCGATCGAGAGTTAATAAAATACCCCCAGCTAATATTACCCCCAACATACTAGCTATTAAGCCAAAACTGGCAGCACCAGAGACTGCTACTACTTCCCCTTTTTTTATTACTTTGGCAATAGTTTCAGCTTTATTACTGAGTTCTTCGTAAGTCCAAATAAAACTACCTTGAGAAATAGCTATTTCTTGTGAATTTAATTTTGCTCGCTCGCGAAATAGTTCGGCGATTGGTTGATATTCAGGTTTTGATAAAACCTTTTTCGGATCGGGAATTAACTGGTGACACTGGGTAGTTACTAAAGAAAAATCGGCGAGCGAGTTTTCTGGTTGTTCCACAATTTCTTTCAGTAAAGACTCCAATTGATGGAGCATTTTAACGATTCTTTCTGATGCAAATAGATCGATATTATAAACGAATGTTAGTTTAATTTCCTGTTTGTCTTCTGCTGCATAAAGTGTTAAGTCAAATTTAGAATTGATCTCTTTCTTCGCGTGAAATGGTTCGGTTTTTAGAGCGGGTAATTCCAGTTGTGTTTCTTCCCAGTTACCCATGTTGAAAAGTACCTGGAACAAAGGATTGTAACTCAACGAGCGCTCTGGCTGTAGTTCTTCAACTAGTTTCTCGAAGGGTACATCTTGACGATCGTAAGCATCTAAGGTAACAGAACGCACTCGTCCCAACAATTCGAGAAAACTGGGATTACCTGAGAGATCGGTGCGCAATACCAAAGTATTTACAAACAAACCGATCGACGACTCAATTTCGCTGCGGTGGCGATTGGCAATGGGGGAACCAATTAAAATATCTTTGCGATCGCTGTAACGATATAGTAAAGTGGCAAATGCAGCCAATAGGGTCATAAATAGGGTACTGCCCGTATTTCGAGATAAAGTTTGTAATTTCTCGCTTAGATCGGTATCTAAACTCAAACTTTGAGTCCCACCTCGGTAAGTCTGCACGCTGGGTCGAGGGCGATCGGTTGGCAATTCTAACAATTCTGGGGCATCACGTAATTGTTCTTTCCAATACCCTAGTTGAGTTTGCAGTACCTCTCCAGTCAACCATTCTCTCTGCCACAGTGCAAAATCTGCATACTGAATTGCTAATTCTGATAACGGAGATGGTTCTCCTGTACTAAAAGCTCGATATAAACTAGATAATTCTTGGATGAATATCCCCATTGACCACCCATCGGAGACAATATGATGCATTGTCAAAAATAATACGTATTCTCTGAGCGATAACTGGAATAAACTACACCTAATTAATGGGGCTATTTCTAAGTTAAAGGGCGTATTTGCTTCAATTTGTGTTTGTTGGTGCAGGACAGTTTCCCGTTCTGTTGCTTCTATTTGCTGTAAATCCACCAAGTTTATCTTTATGGTGGCTTTTGGGTCAATTACTTGTATTGGTTTACCGTTAAAAGTCTCGAAACTAGTGCGCAAGATCTCGTGGCGGCGTACTATTTCTGATAGTGCTTGTTGCAGGGCATTAATATCCAAATTTCCCTCAATCCGAATTGCCCCTGGCATATTGTAAGTCGCAGTTGACCTTTCAAGTTGGTTTAGGAACCAAAGTCTTTCTTGTGCCCAGGATAAGGGTAACTTTTCTCTGTGCGTTCTCGATCGAATAGGGGGTAGATTTAATTTGTTTTCTTTGGTACGTAACTGGATTAATTTTTGCTCTAAGTGAGCTGCGGTAGGTGATTCAAAGACTGCTTTTATAGGGATTTCTATGTCCCAGGTCTCTTTGAGTCTGGAAATTAATTGGGTTGCTAGCAGGGAATGCCCTCCCAATTCAAAGAAATTATCGTGGATTCCTACTTTGTGCAACCCTAGAACAGAGGCGAAAATATTAGCTATTATTTCTTCACTTGGGGTGCGCGGTGCTGAGTATTCCCGTTCTCCGGTGAAATCTCGATCGGGTGCTGGTAGTGCTTTGCGCGCTGCTACGCAGATAGCTGCGCGATCGACTTTGCCGTTGGGCGTTAGGGGTAGGGTGTCTAAAGTGACAAAAGCCGAAGGTACCATATATTCTGGTAGCTTGGAAAAGAGGAATTTGCGCAGTTCCTTGGCGGTTAGCGATCGATTGGAGGTAACTACATAGGCAACTAATCGTTTCTTTTCAGAAGGATCTTCGGTGGCAATAACTACAGTTTGTTGGATTTGGGGATGGGTGTTGAGAATATATTCTATTTCTCCTAGTTCGATGCGGAAGCCCCTCACCTTCACTTGGTTATCGATACGACCGAGAAATTCAATGTTACCGTCGGGCAAATATCGAGCCAAATCCCCAGTTATATATAATCTTTTGGAATTGATAAAAGGGTTGGGTATGAATTTTTCGCTAGTTAGTTCTCGACGGTTTAGATAACCTCTGGCTAAGCCATCACCTCCGAGGTACAATTCTCCAGGTACACCGATGGGTACTGGTTGGAGGTGTGAGTCTAAGATATAAATTTGGGTGTTACTTATGGGGCGACCGATGGGGACTATCTGTAAATTTTCTTGGGGTTGGCATTGCCAAAAAGTTACGTCAATTGCTGCTTCTGTTGGCCCGTAGAGATTGTGCAATTGGCAGGATAATTTGGAGAAGAAGCGTTGAGTAAGTTCAAAGGGTAGGGCTTCTCCACTGCAAAAAACTCGTTTCAAGGAACTGCAATTTTCTAAATTAGGTTCTTGCAGAAAAACTTGAAGCATGGATGGGACAAAATGTATTGTCGTAATTTGCTGGCTCGAAATTAACTTAACTAAATAAGTACTGTCTTTATGTCCTTCTGGTTTAGCAACTACAATCGTTGCACCAGTTATTAGGGGCCAAAAAAACTCCCACACTGACACGTCAAAACTGAAAGGAGTTTTTTGCAAGACGCGATCGCTGCTGGTTAATTTATAAGCCTCTTGCATCCACAGCAAACGATTGCGAATTCCCTGGTGAGTATTCATTACCCCTTTGGGTTTTCCAGTAGAACCAGAAGTGTAGATTGCATAAGCCAAATTCTCTGAACCTATCTCAACCTCAAGATTCTCCTGAGAGTGTCGATCGATTTCTTGCCAATCTGTATCCAAACAAATTACCCGCGATCGGTTTTGTGGCAAAGATTTCACTAACTCACTCTGAGTAAGCAACACCTCAACAGCAGAATCTGCCAGCATATAACTCAACCGTTCTGGGGGATAATTGGGGTCGAGGGGTACATAAGCACCACCTGCTTTGAGTATCCCCAACAGTCCGACCACCATCTCTATTGAGCGTTCTACACAAATACCCACCAGCACTTCCGCTCGGACTCCTAAGCTTTGCAGGTGACGTGCTAGTTGGTTGGCTCTTCGATTTAATTGCTGGTAGGTTAACTGCTGATTTTCCAATACCAACGCTATAGCATCGGGTGTTTTCTCTACCTGTTCTTCAAATAACTGATGGATACAGCGATCGGTGGGATATTCTCTTACAGTATTATTCCACTCGGTTAACAATTGATAGCGTTCTGCTTTACTCAACAGGGGTAATTCACTCACGCCAAGTTGAGGATTTTTCACGATCGCGCTCAGCAAGTTCTCGAAATGAGCAGCCATACGCTCAATGGTTGCGCGATCGAATAAATCGCTACTGTACTCCCATTTACCCGCCAAACCCCGCTCGGTTTCCCAGATTGATAGTGTTAGATCGAATTTAGCTATTTTGCTTTCTAGCTCTAACTCCCTCAAAGTCACGCCACCTAATTCTACTTCCCCTATTGCTGCATTTTGCAAGACAAACATCACCTGAAACAGGGGAGAATAACTCAAAGAGCGTTGTGGTTGTAATGCTTCTACTACTTTTTCAAAAGGTATATCCTGATGTTCGTAAGCTTTGAGTGTGGTTTCCTTTACTCGTCCCAGCAACTGTTCAAAACTAGGGTTCCCTTCAAAACTGCTTCTCAACACCAAAGTGTTCGCAAAAAAACCGATCGAAGACTCAATTTCACTGCGGTTGCGATTGGCGATCGGGGAACCAATTAAAATATCTGATTGACCGCTGTAACGGTATAGTAAAGTTGCAAACGCCGCTTGTAGTGTCATAAATAAGGTAGTTTCGGAGTTTCGAGAGAGGGTTTGCAATTTCTCGGTTAGATCGGTATTTATACTAAAACTTTGAGTGTTACCTCGGTTAGTTCGCGCGCTGAGGCGAGGGCGATCGGTAGGTAATTGTAACAATTCTGGAGCGCCACTTAATTGCTTCTTCCAATAATTGAGTTGAGTTTCTAATAACTCTCCACTCAATGATTCTCTCTGCCACACGGCATAATCTGCATACTGGATCGGTAATTCTGGTAAGGGGGATGGTTTCCCTGCAGCAAAAGCTTGATATAAACTAGATAGTTCTTTAATAAATACCCCTATTGACCAACCATCACAAACAATATGATGAATTGTTATTAATAAAATATATTCTCGCTCTCGTAATTTGAAAAGAGTAAATCTTACTAAAGGAGGTTTGGAAAGATCGAAAGGTTTTAAAGCTTCTTCTTTAGCTATTTTCTCGATTCTCTCTAGAGAATCTTCTACATTTTCTAGTCTAATATTTAAAATAGGTTTTGAATCGATCGCTTGAACTGGACTATTATTTAAAACTTTAAAACCAGTTCGTAAAATCTCGTGTCGCTGCATAATTTGCAGCAAAGTTTTTTTGAGGTCAACTATATTAAGATCGCCCTTTAATCTCCAATTTCTTTGTTCGTTATAAGCGCAATTTTCTCCACATTCTAATTCTTGGAGCAACCACAGTCTTTCTCCAGCAAAAGATAACGGGATTTGTGTGTCTCTAGATATTGGTTTAATCCCTTCTTCTTTGGCAGATTTGTGGCTTGAATCTAATATTTCTTTTGCTAACTCTTCAATAGTCAAACCTGACAATAACTTAGTCATGGGTAGAACCATGTCCAGATTAGTTGCTATCTGGTTTTGCAGTGAGATCGCTCCTAAAGAATCTATACCTAAACTGGTTAAAGCTAATTGAGAATGTAAATGTTCGGGATTAATGTTTAAAGCGATCGCTACTAGCTGTTTAAGTCCTTTTTCTAAAATTATTGATTCAGTATTTTTGAGTAAATAATCTTTGTTTAGCTCTAAAAATTCACCTATTTCTAAATATTCTCTCGTAAGATCTAATAAACTACTCCCGACCAAATTCAACTCGTTAACTAAAAACTTTTCGCGAGTAGCCCGACGCTTAATTTTGCCACTAGAAGTTTTAGGAATCGCTCCAGGTTTTAATAATAACACTCCATAAACTTGCAGGTGAAACTCTTCCGATATAGTCCGCCTAATTGCCCCAACCACCTCATTAACATTTAACTTCCTTAAATAAGTCCGCTCCACTTCTAGGGCAATTACTAATTGCTCTTCTGACTCTGTTGATACGCTGAAAGCTGCCCCACTATTGTGACGCAAACTAGGATGACTTTTTTCGGCTGCTCTCTCAATATCTTGAGGATAATAATTACGACCTCTAATGATAATTACGTCTTTTAGCCTTCCCGTAACAAACAATTCTCCATCTCTTAAAAAACCCAAATCTCCCGTACGTAAAAAAGGTCCTTCTCCTGTATCAGTAAGATAAGCTTGAAAAGTTTCTTCTGTTGCTTCGGGACGATTCCAATACCCTAAAGTTACACTTGGACCGCTAACCCAAATCTCTCCCACTTGCCGATCGCAACAAGCGGTACAGGAAAATGGTTCTACTATAATCACTTTGAGATCCAAACTTGTTTGACCACTACTCACTAAAATGCGAACATCTGGGTCTTCTTTAGCTTTTACAACTGCTCGATTTTTTTCCAGTGCTGTCTTAGAGACATTGCAAAAAATAGGCAATGCTCCTTTTCGAGTTGCTGTTACTGCCACAGTAGACTCAGCAAGTCCATAACAGGGTGTAAACGATTTTGCTTGGAAACCACACTCAGAAAATTTCTTTTGAAACTGCTCTAGAGTTTCCCATCTGAGCGGCTCGGCTCCATTAAACGCCACCTTCCAACTGCTCAGGTTAAGCCTTTCAACCTCCTCAACTGAGATTTTTTGAACGCATAAATCGTAGGCAAAATTTGGTCCGCCACTAGTATGAGCTTGGTAGCGAGAAATAGCTTGAAGCCAGCGGATGGGACGTTGCAAGAAAGCTACAGGCGACATAATGATACACTTGCCACCAATAAACAAAGCTTGAATTGCATTTCCCAATCCCATATCATGGTAAAGAGGTAACCAGCTTACGAAAGTCGCTTCTTGGGGATGTTTACTCACGCTCTGAATCATTTGTTGATTGTGCAGTAAATTTCCCTGGCTCACCATCACCCCTTTTGGTGTTCCTGTAGAACCAGAAGTATATTGTAAGAATGCTAATGTCTCGCTGTTTAATTCTGGCTCTTGCCACAAGGATGACTTTTCTATGGGAATAATATCTGTAGCTATGTAATATAGACCAGTTAATTCCTCATTTTCAGCTAATTTTGTCTCTATATGGCTCGAAAGTGATTTAGTAGTCAGTACAACTAGAGCTCGGGCATCTTTCAAAATCGCTTCTAGCCGAGACATATTCTGATTGCGTCTTGGTGGGTAAGCTGGGACGGCAACTACCCCTGCATATAAACAACCGAAGAATGCTTTAATAAACTCCAAACCCGATGGATAAAGCAGTAAAGCTCGATCTCCAGGTTGACAAAAAGCTTGGAGATAAGCCGCGATCGCTCGTGCGCTTTGGTCTAACTGTTGATAAGTAAGATTAATTTCTTGTGTTTCGCCATCTACCAAAAAAGTGTAAGCAATCTGATGGGCTTGAGCTCGTGCTCTTTTTCTTAAGATATCAACTAAATTAGAACAGTTATCTGGCGTAAAATTTGAAATATTTTGATATGAAGATAATGTCATAAAGCTTTATTGAAAAAAAAAATTATTATTTTTAATATTGTTTAAATATTTACATCAATGTAATGGTAACAGACTATTTGGCACTAGACAATTCAGTTTTAAACTAACTGAAAAAGAAATGTCTGTGACTGGAATCATAAAATAAAAAAACATTTAATAGGCGGAAGCCAAAAAAGCTTTTTTCTATTTATTCTTTCCCTTCTTTCTGAGCTAGATTTAAGTTGTTTTTAATATATTGATATAATTGACCAGAGTGAATTATTTGATAGTGATCGCCTGGAATAATAACAGTTTTTACTTTAGCCAATTTATCCCAGTCGAGATGGTAAGATGATTTCTGATTTTCTCCAGCTCGAAAAAGGTTTATATTGCCAGAATATTTTTTAGGTTTATATTGAGAATATGCCCTTAAATTAGATTGATAAACTTGCCATAATTGTTCTATTTGTTCGGGGGGTAATATCTTTAATTTTTTAACTCGTTCGAACAGGTATTTTAATTTTTGTTGAGATGGAATTGTTTTAATTTCTCCTAGGGATATATTCACATCTAGATCTAATCGTCTGCTCAAATCTTCGGTTATTTCAAGTAAAAATTCACTTTGGTGTATTGGGGCTGAAAAATCGAGGGTGCTGGGAGCGTGACTATCTATTAAACTAAGATTGGCTATTTTTTCGCCACGAGCGACTAATTGTGCTGCAATTTCTAGTGCAATAACACCACCTAAAGACCAACCTGCCAGTTGATAGGGCCCTTGTTGCTGTACAGTTTTTATGGCTTCGATATATTGGGAAGCCATCTCTTCAATTGTGGTTAGAGGTGTAGAATCTTCGTCTAAACCAACAGATTGCAACCCATACACGGGATATTCTTCTAAATGAGATGCTAAATCTCTGTAGCAGAAAACATTACCTTCAATGGGATGGATGCAAAATAAAGGCGATCGATTTCCTGTAGTTTTAATAGGTACTAATACGGAGTTAGACTCAACTCGATCGGATTCGATCGCTTTGGCTAGTTGTTCGATGGTCGGGTTTTGAAACAGAGTAGTTAAAGGGATTTTTTGGGAATATTTTGGCTGGATTTGAGCGATTAAACGCACTGCTAGCAATGAATGACCTCCGATATCGAAGAAGCTATCTCTAATTCCGATTTTCTCTAGATTGAGAGTTTCCGACCAAATTCGAGCGAGTTGTTTTTCTAGATCGTTACGAGGTGCAATATATTCTGTATGGTTAGTCGATTGGCGATCGGGTTTGGGTAATGCTGCGCGATCGATCTTTGCGTTGGGAGTGAGAGGAAATTCTTCTAACACCACAAACGCAGATGGAATTGCATATTCGGGTAATCTTACTTTGAGGAAATTTCTTATATCTTGTTGTTGGCTGTTGGCTGTTTGTTGTTTGTTGTTGGCTGTTGGCTGTTGGCTGTTTGTTGTTCCTTCTAAAACTAAATAAGCGACCAGTCTTTCATCTCTAGCTGTTACTATTGCTTGTTGTATGTCGGGATGAGTATTCAAGATAGATTCAATTTCCCCTAACTCGACGCGCATTCCGCGAATTTTTACTTGATTGTCACTGCGACCTAGAAATTCAATATTTCCATCGGGTAAATATCTAGCTAGATCTCCTGTCTTATATAGTCTTCCCCAAGGAGTATCGATAAACCTTTCTTTGGTTAAGTGAGGTTTGTTGAGATAACCTCTAGCAAGTTGGATCCCACCTATATACATTTGTCCAGTAATTCCGATCGCGACTGGTTGAAGCCGATCGTCTAGTATATATATCCGCGTGTTGCTCAATGGTTTCCCGATCGGTACTAATTGTTGTCCATTTAAGTTATTCTCTTCTTTCGCTTCAAAGTAACAACTGTCGATCGTTGCTTCGCTGACACCGTAAGAGTTAATGACGCGAGTATCTTTAGCGCACAAGTTTTTTAATTCCTGATATTCTTTGATGTACCAACTATCTGAACCCACAGCTAGTATTTTCATAAAACTCAGATCTTGCTTGGTTTGTCTGAGATATACCATTAGATTACGCGCTACAGCAGGCACGAATTCAGCGCAATCAATTTGTTGTTCTACCATCAGCTTGTATAGCTTCTGGGGGTCTAAAAGATATTCTCTTTGGCATAGTACTAATTTACCACCAGAACACAGAGCCCTAACTAAATCCCCAGTATTGATTCGATCGACTAGCTGCTGTTTATTTTCTATGAATGAATCTAAGATTTGTAGAAAGTGCTGAATTGCTAGATTTTGTAACTGTCGATTGAATATATCGCAATTAAAGTCGAAGTCGATAATAAAGTTTCCAGAACAATTAAAGTCTCGTAGTTGAATACTGAGGTTTTCTTTTCCATGTCCTAAATGAATCCAATCGTGTTGGATTTCTGCATAGGGAGTATTGAAGAAGTTGGGATGAGAATATCCTTCAACGTGATAGTTAAAGGTAATGTCGTAAATATTTGTTTGCAGCCTAGAGTCGGTAATTACATATTGACCGTGACGAAAAGCTTCAAAAGTGCTTTTACCAATGCGATCGATTAGGGAGGATATAGTCTCCTTATCCTCGATGTCTATTATTAAGGGGACTGCTTGCATAAAAGCGCCGATGGTCTTTTTAAAGCTTTTCAAGCGCCGATTGCGTAAAGGTATGCCAATAGAGAGTTTGCGGACATTGCTAATTTTATAAAGATATACGGCAAATATGGCGAGAAATGTATTGAATATAGCCGCGTCTTTTCCTCCAGCTATTGCTTTGAGTTGCTGGCTTTTTTCGAGACCTAATTGATGAGATATTCTGTTAACTTCTGTTGTTAGTGTCTTGCTGGGACGACCGTAAAAAGCGATCGACTCGAACTTATCGGCTAATTTCTCTTCCCAATAAGATTTAGATTTGATATATCTTTGGGATTTTATAAAAGAACGTTCGTAATCTAGATATTGTTTGAATTGGGGTAAGTTGAATTCAGCTTCTCCCTGGTTCTTTAAATAACCAGCATAAATATACGTCGTGTATTCGTAGATTAACGCTAAGGAGAATCCATCGAGAGTAATCTGACTCAAACACAGATGCCAGATGTATTTATTGGCTGCTGTTTTAAGTAATATACAGTCGAATAAACGCTTTTCTGGATCCAGAGGAATAGATGCGCGATCGCGCGACCATTCCATTGCTTTTTCGTGAGCATTTGCTGTTTGGGAAAAGTCGATACACTCGACTAAATAGAGGAAATGGTCGATAACTTTTTGCTGTGGAATGCCGTTATTTGCTGTAATTACTGTCCTTAAAGCATCGCTAGCATTAATAACTGTTTGGAAAGCTTTTTGAAAATATTCCAGGTGGATCGCATTAGTAATGTGGGAGACAAATAAATTATTGTATATGGGTTTATCTGGATCTAATTGCTGTCTCAACCACATTAAAAGCTGATATGAAGTCAGGTTAGAAAGTTGGTAAATTGTCCCTGTCTGTAAAGTTGACACCGACTTCCGTGAAAAACCGCTTTCTAATAAAAGTTCTCTTAGATTTTGTCGCGGATTTTTAACGATCGTCTTTAACAACTTCTGGAAATTAGCCAAAATTTCGCCGATGGTTTCGCGATCGAATAAATCGGTATTATATTCCAGATTTACAGTTAATTTTTTTCTCTCTTCTAAAACAGCAAAACTCAAATCTGTTTTAGCATTTTTGGTAGGTATTTCTAGTAGAGAAACATTCAAATCGCCATTTCCTAGACTTACTTCTGGCATATTGTGGAAAGCAAAAGCCACTTGAACTAAAGGAGGAAGGCTCAAATCTCTCTCTAAACCCAATTGAGAAATTAATTGCTCGAAAGGTAAATCTTGATGTGAATAAGCTTCCAAACAAGTAGTTTTAACTCGTTCTAAAACATCGGAAAAACTGGGATTGTCAGCCAGACTCGATCGCAGCAATAATACATTAACGAAAAAGCCGATTAAAGGTTCTATTTCCGAGCGATTGCGATTAGCAATAGGAGAACCCACCACAATATCTTCTTGCTGGGAATAATAAAACAGTAAGACCTTTAAACCAGCCAACAAAGTCATGTAAAGAGTCGTCCCAGATTCAAAACTGAGATTGTTTAACTCTTTGGTTATTTCTGGATCTAAATCTATTGACTCTTTACTCCCGTTGAAAGTCATTATTTCTGGTCTAGGTCGATCCACCGGTAAATTTAATTGAGAAGGTACGTCTGCTAATTTTTCCTTCCAATAGTTTATTTGTACTGCTAAGCGATCGCCATCCAACCACTGACGCTGCCAAACAGCATAATCGAAGTATTGTATGGGAAGAGCGGGTAATGTGGAGGGTTTCCCTTGACTGAAATCTCGGTAAAGTTGACACAATTCTCGAATAAACACACCCAACGACCAACTGTCAGAGACAATATGGTGCATTACTACAACTAAGATATATTCTCGATCGCCCAGACACAATAAACTACCTCTGACTAAGTTATCTTCCCATAGATCGAAAGGTGTTTGTGCTGCTTGTAGGATCTGACTTTGCACCTCAGCTTCTAAAAGGTCGATCGTCGAGATTTTAAAATTAGTTGGTGGTGAAATTACTTGTACGGGAATACCATCTACAGATCTAAAACGAGTCCTCAATACTTCGTGTCGTCGTATAATTTCAGAGAAAGCCTTATCTAAAGCAGATACATCTAGAGATCCGCTAATACGTATTGCTGCGGGAATATTATAAGTAGAACTCTTACCAACAAGTCGATCGAGAACCCACAATCTTTCTTGAGCAAAAGATAAGGGTAAATGTTCCCCATCTCTTTGAATGGGTTGTATCTCTTCTATTTGGGAAACATCAGCAGGTTTTATGACTTGTTCTAATTTAGCTACTGTAGGAGACTCAAATATAGCGCGTAGGGGTATATCTATATGGAAGCTTTGACGCAGTCTCGAAACTACCTGGGTTGCTAATAAAGAGTGACCCCCCAACTCAAAAAAGTTATCCTCAATACCCACCAAGTCTACATTTAAGACACTAGCAAAAACATTGGCAATTATTTCCTGGGTGGGAGTGTTGGGGGAAATAAAAGTTTTGTTGTCGATCGCCTCTTTTAGCGCTGGTAAAGCATTGCGATCTGCGTAGCAGATCGCTGCGCGATCGACTTTCCCATTAGCATTGAGGGGTAATGTCTCGACGATCGCAAAAGCTGAGGGGATCAGATATTCTGGTAACTTTTGTTTGAGAAAATCTCTGACATCTTGCTGTTTGCTATTTGCTGTTTGTTGTTTGCTGTTTGCTATTTGCTGTTTGCTATTTGCTGTTTGCTTTAATTCCCTATTCCCTATTCCCTGTTCCCTATTCCCTGTTCCCTCCATAACTAAATAAGCAACCAGTATCTCTTCTCTAACTACGACTACAGCTTGTTTGACTTGAGGATGAGTATTGAGGATAGATTCGATTTCCCCTAACTCGATCCTGACCCCGCGAATTTTTACTTGACGATCGATCCGACCGAGAATTTCTAAGGATCCGTCGATGCTATATCTACCCCGATCGCCTGTATAGTAAAGCAAGTCGTTTTCGATCTCGCTAAAAGGATTCTTTTTAAACCGCTTTTGACCTTCTTCACTAGCATTGATATACCCCAAACTGCGGAAAGGTGTACGAATTACTATCTCTCCAATTTCCCCAATACCGCATAATTTCCCTTCAGCATTCAATAGTAATGCTTGAGTTTGGGGTAAAGGAAAACCTACTGGTTGAGTTAGGGGTTTTATCTCCTGTGGTATTTGGTAGTAGCATTTTGCTAAGGTTGTTTCTGTAGGGCCGTAAAGGTTTACAATTTCACCATTAGGTAAAATATTGCGCCACTGATTTACTAATGTTGCAGGTAAAGGTTCGCCAGCAAAAAAGACCCAACGTAAATCTGGTAAACTATTCTCACCTGAATTAGACAGCCAAAATTGTCCCAAACTGGGGACTGTATGTAAAACAGTAATTTTCTGCTGCTTTAACCACTCAATAACATCAAAAGTATTGTCTCGGTTTTCTGGTAAACAAAGAGTCCCACCACTGGTTAAAGGTAAGAAAACTTCTCTTAAAACTACGTCAAAAGACAAACCCGTCAATTGCGCGACTCGATCGCCAATTCCTACTTTAAATGTGTTGCGTTGCCAGTCAAGAAAATGAGATAGACCTTTATTTATTCCCAACACTCCTTTAGGTGTCCCCGTAGTCCCAGAAGTGAAGAAGATGTAAGCAGGATCTTCTGGAGAAATATCGACATCTTCGTAACTGGGTAAATTATCTACTTCTGGTACCCCCGTATCGGGATCGACGCGAATAACCTGGACTTCAACCTTCTCAATTACTTTCTCCCCAACAGATAAAAGTAATTTCGCTTTAGCTTCTCGCAACATTAACTCTTTTCTTTGCTGGGGTAAATTGCGATCGAGAGTTAATAAAATCCCCCCAGCTAATATTACCCCCAACATACTAGCTATTAAGCCAAAACTAGTAGCACCAGAAACTGCTACTACTTCCCCTTTTCTTATTACTTTTGCTATAGTTTCAGCCTTATTACTTAATTCCTTATAAGTCCAAATAAATATACCTTGAGAAATAGCTATTTCTTGTGAGTTTAATTTTGCTCGATCGCGAAATAGTTCGGCGATTGGTTGATATTTAGGTTCTGACAAAACCTGTTTTGGATCGGGAATTAACTGGGAACACTGGGGAGTTACTAAAGAAAAATCGGCGAGCGAGTTTTCTGGTTGTTCCACAATTTGTTCCAGTAAATACTCCAATTGATCGAGCATCTTAACGATTCTTTCTGATGCAAATAAATCGATATTATAAACTAATTCAAGTTCTATTTTCTGTTTATTTTCTGCTGCATAAAGTGTTAAATCAAACTTAGAATGAAGGCTTTTATTTGTCTGAAATGGTTCGGTTTTTAGAGCGGGTAATTCCAGTTGTGTTTCTTCCCAGTTAACCATGTTGAAAAGTACCTGGAACAGAGGATTATAACTGAGCGAGCGCTCTGGCTGTAGTTCTTCAACTAGTTTCTCGAAGGGTACATCTTGACGATCGTAAGCATCTAAGGTGACAGAACGTACTCGTTCCAACAATTCGAGAAAACTGGGATTACCTGAGAGGTCGGTGCGTAATACCAAAGTATTGACAAACAAACCGATCGACGATTCAATTTCACTGCGGTTGCGGTTAGCAATGGGGGAACCAA
This sequence comes from Prochloraceae cyanobacterium, assembly GCA_030065755.1. Lineage (GTDB taxonomy): Bacteria > Cyanobacteriota > Cyanobacteriia > Cyanobacteriales > JASJDA01 > JASJDA01. The sequence continues at coordinate 14,523 of JASJDA010000160.1, forward strand.
TTAAAATATCTTCGCGATCGCTGTAACGGTACAATAAAGTGGCAAATGCAGCCAATAGGGTCATAAATAGGGTGCTACCCGTATTGCGAGATAAAGCTTGTAATTTATGGCTTAAATCGGTGTTTAAACTTAAACTATGAGTCCCACCTCGGTAAGTCTGAACGCTGGGTCGAGGACGATCGGTGGGTAATTCTAACAATTCTGGAGCATTATGTAATTGTTTTTTCCAGTATTGGAGTTGAGTTTCTATTACCTCTCCACTCAACCATTTTCTCTGCCACAGTGCAAAATCTGCATATTGGATTGCTAATTCCGATAGGGGCGATGGTTCTCCTGTACTAAAAGCTCGATATAAACTAGATAATTCTTGGATGAATATTCCCATTGACCAGCCATCGGAGACGATATGATGCGTTGTCAGCAATAATACGTAGTCTCTGGCTGATAACTGGAATAAACTAAACCTGATTAATGGGGCTATTTCCAAGTTAAAGGGCGTATTTGCTTCAATTTCTGCTTGTTGGTGTAGGAAAGATTCCCTCTCTGTTACTTCTAGTTGCTGTAGATCCACCAGGTTTATCTTTATGGTGGCTTCTGGGTCAATTATTTGTATTGGTTTACCGTTAAGAGTGTGGAAACTAGTACGCAAGATCTCGTGACGACGGACTATTTCTGATATTGCAAGTTGTAGGACATCAATATCCAAGTCTCCCTCGATCTTAATTGCCCCTGGTATATTATAAGTTGCACTCGACCCTTCGAGTTGGTTGAGAAACCACAGCCTTTCTTGTCCCCAAGATAAGGGTAATTCTTCGGTTTGGTTTCTCGATCGAATGGGGGGAATTTTTAATTGATTTTTTTTGGTACGTAACTGGACTAATTTTGGCTCTAATTGAGCTACAGTAGGTGATTCAAAGATTGCTCTTAGAGGAATTTCCCCCTCCCAAGTTGCTCTTAGTCGGGATATTAATTGAGTTGCTAATAAAGAATGTCCTCCCAATTCAAAGAAGTTATCAGAGATTCCTATTTGTTGTACTCCTAAAACAGAAGCAAAAATATTAGCTATTATTTCTTCGCTTGGGGTGCGTGGTGCTACGTATTCTCGCGCCAAATCGCGCTCTGGTGCTGGTAGTGCAAAGCGCGCTGCTACGCAGATCGCTGCGCGATCGACTTTGCCGTTGGCTGTTAAAGGTAGAGTCTCTAAACTCACAAAAGCAGAAGGCACCATGTATTCTGGTAGCTTGGAAACGAGGAATTCACGCAGTTGTTCAGTTGAAAGCGAACGATTAACTACATAAGCAACTAGGCGTTTGTTCCCTGAAATATCCTCTTTGGCAATAACTACAGCTTGTTGAATTTCGGGGTGGCTGTTGAGAGCTGCTTCTATTTCTCCCAGTTCGATGCGGAAGCCTCGCACCTTCACTTGATTATCGATGCGACCAAGAAATTCGATGTTTCCATCTGCTAAATAGCGGACGAGATCCCCTGTTTTGTAAAGGCGTTTTGATTTGGAATTGGAGAAGGGGTTGGGGATGAATTTTTCAGATGTTAATTCTGGATGGTTGAGGTAGCCTCTGGCTAAGCCATCGCCTCCGATGTAGAGTTCTCCAGGTACCCCTATGGGTACTGGTTGGTGCTGCTCGTCTAAGATGTAGATTTGGGTGTTGGCTATGGGGTGACCGATGGAGCAAGGGACTGTGCTAGTGAGTTTTACTTGGCAAGTTGTAGACCAGATAGTTGCTTCTGTAGGACCGTAGAGATTCCACAATTGGCTTCCAGTTTCGAGAATTCTCGTCGCTAGTTGAGCCGATAATGCTTCCCCACCAGACAAGACTTTGAGGGGAACACAGTCCGACCAACCAGCATTGAGTAGCATTTGCCAGGTAGCTGGTGTGGCTTGCATCACAGTTGTCTTCGACTTGAATAACTCAGACAAAAGCCGCTCTCCATCGGTGACTATTTCACGGGAGGCGACAATTACTTTTGCTCCTAGTGTTAATGGCAGATAAAGTTCGAGGGCGGCAATATCAAAGGAAATAGTCGTAACTGCTAAAAAAGTATCTTCCTCGGTTAATCCTGGAAAATAACTCATGGAATTTAAGAAATTAACCACACTGTAGTGGCAGATTTCAACCCCCTTGGGAACTCCTGTCGAACCAGAAGTGTAGATCGCATAAGCCCTATTTTCTGAATTGACCCCAAGGTGAAGATTCTCTTGAGAGTTTTGAGAAATCTGCAGCCAATCAGTATCCAAACAAACTACCTGCTTTTGCTGTTCTGGCAAACAATCCAACAAAGACTGCTGAGTTACTAACACTTCTACACCAGAATCTTCTAGCATATAATTCAACCTTTCTGGAGGATAATTGGGGTCAACAGGGACATAAGCTCCACCTGCTTTAAGTATCCCCAACAGTCCTACTACCATTTCCAGCGACCGTTCGACACATATACCCACCAGTACTTCTGGAGAAACTCCCAGTTTTTGCAAGTAAGCTGCTAGTTGATTGGCTCTTTGATTTAATTGCTGATAAGTTAATTGCTCGTTCTCAAACACTACCGCTACAGAATCGGGTGTTTTCTTTACCTGTTCCTCAAATAACTGATGAATACATTTATCTGTTGGATACTCTTTGGCCGTATCATTCCACTCCACTAACAACTGATGACGTTCGGCTTCACTGAGCAATGGTAGTTCGCCCACAGTAGATTGAGGATTTTCTACAATGGCAGAGAAAATAGTTTGCAGATGTCCCAACATCCGCTCAATGGTATCTTCTTCAAAACGAACAGTATTGTAACTAATCTTAATTAATAACTCTTCCCCAGGTATTGCAACTACACTCAGTGGATAATTAGTTCGTTCAAAACTCTCTATTTCACTTAAGTGTAGCGAACTATTTTGATTCGACAAAGAACCAGCGACCGGATAATTCTCAAAGACCACAATACTCTCAAACAAAGGTATTCCCACATCGAACTCACTGATAGCTTGAATATCAACAAGGGGAGTGTAAGAGTAATGCTGCAATTCCCACATTAATTGTTGTATTTGTTCTAGCCAGGGTATTAGTTGCTCCTGAGAAGATATTTGCAGACGTAATGGTAAGGTATTGATAAACAATCCCACCATATTTTCCACCCCAGACAAACAACCAGGACGACCAGAGACAGTCACGCCAAATACGACATCTTTTTCGCCACTATAACGACTTAATAGTAAAGCCCAAGCCCCTTGCACTATCGTTGATAAAGTTAGGTGATGCTTTTGTGCTATCGCTTTTAACTGGCGGCTTATTTGAGCAGACAAACCTAATTCAAGTTCCCGATAATTAGAGCCTTGCTGCTGCCGCTCTCGAGACGGAAACTTGTCTACTACTAGGGAAGTGGGCGCGCTTAAACCCTGCAAAGTTTGTCGCCAAAATTCAATCCCTGCTTCCTTGTCTTGACAATTCAACCAGGCAAGATAATCGCTGTAAGGACGCGGTCTTGGCAAAGAACAACTTTGACCTCGAAGTTCGGCTTCGTAGAAACTTAAAACTTCTTGAAAAATAATCGGCAAAGACCATCCATCGATCGAGATGTGGTGGAAACTCCAAATAAACTTATAACTATCGTCACTTAGTTTAATTAAGGTACACTCCATCAATGGCGAGCGCTC
>JASJDA010000161.1 GCA_030065755.1 Prochloraceae cyanobacterium
TACTCCTTGGGAAGCAGGGAGTCTGCCTGGGTAGTAACTAGATTGCTACGAGTGTTAGTGCCACTTAGGTGAGCAAAACCACTCTCTCGCTGAGTAAGACCAAAAATAGTCTTGTACTATTGGAGGTCTGTAAAAAGTTAATTTTTTATTAGGGAACCCTTTTACGATAACTTTTTTGCTTTGTTTATAACTTAAATACTATAGAAGGGTTCCCTAATAAAAAATAAAAACACCTCTCGCATCGGCGAGAAACAGGAAGCCCCGACTAAGGCTTTAGCCGCAAGTCGTGGGTACTTCACCTCTAAATATTACTTAACAATAACATTTTGTTGTAGAACGATGGCGACCGATGTTTTTATATAAAATAGACTTCATTACACGGCAGGTATATAGCTATTGGCGATTTACTGTAGGATGTTGTTAGGAGACAAAAAAATTAAGTAAGTGGTCAGTCTCCTGCCTTCATTCGGAACTCCAGAAAAATATCGATGAGCATTTCTTCTTCTGCAGTCACAGAACTTCTGCAAGCCTTCCCGACTTGGCGACCACAAATGTATTTTAAATCTTCTCTGACAGCACTCTCTCACGCGATGGAAGATTGGGTGTTGGCAGGAAACGATCCACCTTTGGTGATTGCCAGTTTTCAAAAAGAACGTTTTTATCGACAAGAAACTCATCGCTATCTGCGTATTGGCAAGAAAAGCAATCAAGTGTACATACTAGCAGCACCAGAAACAGATTTTAAAAATCATTCTGGTATCTACGAGACAATTGCTTTTGAACCAGAAGACAGTTTAACTCAAGAATGGCACTTAGTAGTAATAGGGCAGCAATATGCAAGTTGTTTGATTTGCCGAGAAAAAACTGTCTTCTCTTTACAAGACCGAGCCGGATCGGCAATGGATAATAGCCGTCGTTTTGAAGGCATTTGGACATTCGATCGAGAGGTGAGTAATAAAGCTGCGGCTATCCTCCTAGAAAAAATTTTGGTTTACCGACCAGAATTAGCAGAAAAAATAGACCGAGCAAAAAGTCAATACCTGTCGGAAAAAAAACAAATAGAGGGAGAGGATAATAGCTTAACAGGGGAAATAGTTAATAATAAAGCCGATCCCTTCGTACAAAGGCTAATAGCTTATTTACAGGCAAGTCAGTATAAATTGCTCAAAGCCAATCGCTTCCTAGCAGCAAAAGAACGCAAAGAAAGACTCTTAAACTCCATGACTGACGCAATTAGGCGCAGTCTAGATCCACAACAAATCCTCCAAGTAGCAGTCGATAAATTAGGAGAAGGACTGGGAGTTTGTCGCTGCGTAATTTATCGCTGCAAAGAAACAGATGCCACAGCAATCATAGAACACGAATTTATACACCCACAAAGAATAAATAAATCCCTTTTAGGGGAAACTTGGCCCTTAAGAAACAATCCCCTATTTCAAGAAGTACTCGAACTTAGAGAATCTTTAAACATTGACGACACTAATAGCGACCCCCGCATCGCCCCTAAAGAGAAGAAAAAAGAACAATCCCTATCCTCGTTAGTAAAAAGCTGCTCGATTTTATCCTGGTTGCTAGTTCCCGTCCTTTATCAAGGAAAACTCCTAGGAATGATGGAATTACATCATTGCGGGCCAAATCCCTCAGCCTGGAAGTCCGAAGACATACGTCTAGTAGACGCGATCGCCACTCAAGTAGGAGTCGCCCTCATCCAAGCAGAAGCATACGCCAACCTAGAAGACCTCAACGAACAACTAGAAGCCCTCGATCGCACTCGTTCTAACCTAGTAGCAATTACAGGTCACGAACTGCGGACCCCCCTATCCACTATTCAGGTTTGTCTGGAAAGTCTTGCCAGCGAACCGGATATGTCCCCAGAATTGCGGCAGGTAATGCTCAATACAGCTCTCACCGATGCCGAACGGATGCGCAAACTAGTGCAAGACTTTCTCACCCTATCTAAGTTAGAAAGCGGAACAATAGAGTGGCATCCCGAACCAATATCCCTTTATGAATGCGTTGAGTTAGCTATCAGCCACGTTCGCGCTCGTAATTTAGAGCGGGAACTACCCCAAATTACCAATCAAGTCTCCTTTGAACTACCCTTAGTTAGAGCAGACGGAGAGTGGTTAGTCGAAGTACTTTCCAAATTGCTCGACAATGGTTGTAAATTTACCAGCTCAGAAGGTGAAGTAACTATTAAAGTCAATTGCCCTAACCCTAAAAATTTAGAAGTGACCGTATGCGATACCGGACGAGGAATTGAACCCAATCGCTTAGAAAGGGTCTTCGATCGCTTCTATCAAGAAGAAGGCGCTTTACGACGCAGTGCAGGGGGTACGGGATTGGGCTTAGCAATTTGTCGGCAAATTGTCAATAGTTGGGGTGGGGAAATTTGGGCAGAATCCCAAGGGAAAAACCACGGCAGCAAGTTTTACTTTACCGTGCCAATTTTTAGCAAATCTAGAGCAACTGCCACAGAAACAACCCCGAACGGGCGTTCGGCAAAAACAACGACTAATTCTTCTCTCCAGGTAAACCAGAACCGCAAAAAAAGAAAAAAGACAAAAAGCACCAAAGAGAAGATAGAAGGAAGCTGAAAAATGACAAACTGTTACATTTCTTGATATTGTCATAAGACAGGGATGACCACAGGATAATATAGCCAAAGTGGAGTTTATTTATTGGCTAACAACCGTAAATTCTAGGTACTAATACTAAGTACTGAAAAATCTCTACTGATAGCCGATAAAGAATTTCCTCAAAAATAGTAAAGAGAAATTTAATTATGGCGGAAGAGCTGACTGGAAAAACACCAAAATTCGGTGGTAGCACTGGTGGTTTATTAACTGCTGCAGAAACAGAGGAAAAATACGTTATTACTTGGACTAGCTCCAAAGAACAGGTGTTTGAAATGCCTACTGGGGGCGCAGCAATTATGAACGCAGGGGAAAATAAGCTTGAATTTGCTCGCAAAGAGCAATGCTTAGCTCTAGGAACCCAGCTAAGGACTAAATTTAAACCTAGAATGGAAGACTACAAAATTTATCGGGTTTATCCAAGTGGTGAAACTCAATATTTGCACCCAGCAGATGGCGTCTTCCCAGAAAAAGTAAACGAAGGTCGTCCCTTTGTTGGCAAGCTTGACAGAAGCATTGGTAAAAACCCAGAACCAGCAACTATCAAGTTTTCAGGCAAACAGCCTTTCGATCAATAACTAAAAAGGACTCAAAATGGAGATCTATGAGCAAAAGCCATAGATATTAGTCTCGATCGCTTTCGGGCAAAGGGTAAAGGTCTAAGGGGTTTCAGCAATTCCTTTTACCTTTAACCTTTGTTCGATTAGAGATTTAACAGTTGTCAGTGAACAGTTACCAGTTATCAGTTATCAGTGGGAGCGAAAGTCTCCTACCTCTATAGGTAGAATGTCTAAGAACGTGGTTTAAATCCATGCGGTTATAACCGCTATTTATTTTCCTGCGTTGGCTATGGCGGCGTGGTTTCTGACTGCCGAGGTGTTTTAATGATTTTTCCCGAATTTTCTGAGTTTTCTGCCCTAGCAAAACACGGCAATTTTATCCCCATCTATCAAGAGTTGGCTGCAGATCTAGAAACCCCTGTTTCAGCCTGGTACAAAGTATGCGCGGGTCAGCCATACAGTTTCTTATTAGAATCAATTGAAGGAGGAGAAAAACTCGGACGCTACAGTTTTTTGGGTTGCGATCCAGTTTGGATATTGCAAGCAAAAGGGAATAAAACAACTCAAATATACCGCGATCGCTCGACGAAAAGCTTTGAAGGCAACCCCTTCGAGATCCTCGCTCAATGTTTAAAATCGATACATCCGGTAAAATTGCCCCAATTACCCCCAGGAATTGGAGGCTTATTCGGCTTTTGGGGATACGAACTAATTAAATGGATCGAGCCAGTAGTCTCAGTATATCCGGCAAAAGAGGAAGATCTGCCCGATGGCATTTGGATGCAGGTAGACAACTTGATAATCTTCGACCAGGTGAAACGGAAAATCTGGGCGATCGTCTATGCAGATTTACGAGATGAAAATGTAAATTTAGAACAGGCATACCAGCAAGCCCGCGATCGGGTAACTCAACTGGTAGATAAATTACAACTACCCTTACCAGTGGAAGCCAAACCCCTGGAATGGCTGTCCCCACAAAGAATTAGCGATCGAGCAACAACCCCACAACAATATCAAAGCAATACAACCCGATCGCAATTCTTAGCCAACGTCAACAAAGCCAAAGAATACATCCGCGCTGGCGATATCTTTCAGGTGGTGCTGTCCCAACGCTTATCCACTTCCTACACGGGACATCCCTTCGATTTATACCGCTCTCTGCGCCTAATCAACCCCTCACCCTACATGGGGTACTATCAGTTTGAAGATTGGCAAATTATCGGTTCTTCTCCAGAAGTGATGGTCAAAGCCGAACGATCGGACGTTGGCAAAATAAAAGCAACCGTGCGACCAATTGCGGGTACCAGAAAGAGAGGAAACACCACAGCAGAAGACGAAGCCTTAGCCCAGGAATTATTACAAGATCCCAAAGAAATCGCCGAACACGTGATGTTAGTGGATCTGGGGCGCAACGATTTGGGTCGGGTTTGCCTTGCTGGTAGCGTTAAAGTAGACGAACTAATGGCGATCGAGCGCTATTCCCACGTCATGCACATAGTTAGCAATGTAGTAGCAGAATTAGACCCCAATAAGACAACCTGGGACTTGCTTAAAGCCTGTTTTCCTGCAGGTACTGTTAGTGGTGCGCCTAAAATTAGAGCTATGGAAATTATCAACGAACTAGAACCAGAACGTCGCGGACCGTATTCTGGAGTTTACGGTTACTACGATTTTGAAGGTCAATTAAATAGCGCGATCGCTATTCGCACTATGGTAGTTCGTCCTCAGGTAGGAAATAAACATTTGGTTTCAGTGCAAGCGGGTGCTGGTTTAGTTGCAGATTCCGATCCAGAAAAAGAGTATGAGGAAACTCTCAATAAAGCCAGAGGTTTACTAGAAGCAATTAGTTGTTTAAGTCAGACAAGCGGCTAAATCCTCATCTGGAGTAGCGATCGCCTTGAGATTATATTTCTCTCACAGGAGTTTAAAAACTCTGGGAGGAATATTTACTTGTATCATTTTTATAACCTCGATCGAACTTGTTATGATTGATAATTCCAACAGAATAAAACAACACCTTTACAAACATCTAATCGAAACTGTTTTAATACCACAAGAGCGAACTAAAAAAGTAAGTTTAGAACTTAAAGGAGAAGAGCGAGAACTTGTATAATTTTTATATGCTAGTGTAGAAAAATATTTGATTGAGGAAGTTATTTATAAATATAATTATGAAGGTATAGGGATATTAGGATTCACAACGTATCTAAGTTTTGTCTATCTAATAAAAGAAATTTTTGGCGATGATTTTTTCTCAAGGTTATTGATAAAAATTGCTAACAATTCTCTAACATTAGCTTTATTCTTGTACTTGACTATAATTGGATTTGGGATTTTATTGTTACCTGCTTATCCTAACCTGAAAAATCAGTCTATTTCCTCATTAATTTATCAAATAATAAATTGGTTATTTCCAAATAATTTATTTTTACATGGAGAGGAAAAGATAGAATATGAAAATCTTATACAAAGACGTAAAAATTTTTTCTGGGGTGTAATTGTGGGATTACTTGTTAGTATTATAGGGGGCATCGTGGTTTTATCTATCTCTTAAATAGGAACTATAAGCTGTAGTTAAAAAGTTAATTTCAGAAAAAATTATTACTTGAATTAGAGAAAGCAATCGCCATAGAGTTGAACCTTGAAATTAAAACAACGCCTCTACAAACATCTAATCGAAATAGTACGCGATCGCGATCCTTATATGGCTTCTGGGGGACATTTCTTCGTCCAGCAATACATTCGCGAACAATTTCAACAGTGGGGAAAAGTAGAGACTCACGAATTCAAAATTGGACAAACAACCCATAAAAATATTATCCTCAATCTTCCTCCTGTTTCTGAGACAGCAAATAATAAACCACTAATCTTAATTGGCGCGCATTACGATGCGGTACCTGGAACCCCTGGCGCAGATGATAACGCTACAGGTGTTGCTGTATTGTTAGAGTTAGCAAGGGAATTTGTGGCTAAACCACTTAAATATCCGGTGCAATTAGTTGCTTTTGATATGGAAGAATATGGCATGGTAGGAAGTGGTGAATATGCCTCATTTTTAAAGGAAAAGAAACAACCTATAAGATTGATGCTGTCTCTAGAAATGCTCGGTTACTGCGATCGCTCCCCAAATTCCCAAACCTATCCCACAGGATTAGAATATTTCTATCCCGATCGAGGAGATTTTATTGCTTTAGTTGGTAATTTACCTACTATTCCCGACTTAATTCGCCTCAGTCGCAATATTCGCAAACAAGGAACCCCTTGTGAATGGCTGACAGTACCCAACCGAGGTCAAATTTCTCCCGCAACCAGACTTAGCGACCATTCTCCTTTCTGGGACAATGATTATCGGGCTGTGATGGTAACAGATACTGCTTTTTTGCGTAATCCTTACTATCATAAGCCAAGCGATACCATAGAAACCCTCGATTTAGATTTTCTTACAGGAGTTGGTCGAGGTTTAATTAGAGGAATTCGTGTTTTATTTGGTTAGCTGTTAGCTGCTGTTGATGTTGTCAGGGCGCGCCGCTACGCGGATCCCTTCGGGATCGCTACAGTTTATCCTGAGGAAATTTGCAGTTTATTTCAAGCTGGCTAATAGTTTAACGATCGAATAAGTTCTCAAGATCTGCTCCTGTATCTCCACCTCTTTGAGAGTTAATTCGTAAAGAGCCTCGCTCCTCAGAAAGACTATATGTTAGAGGCTGACTTTGGTAAATTTTGCCTTTACCCCGTAATGATAAGTTTTGAAACTCTGGTTTTTGAGTTAATTCAACAAGCTTGTCTGTGCGTTTCGGTATAGAAGAACGAGTAGTATCGAATTGAGCAGAAGGCATTCGTTGGAGGACTTCCATCGCTCTTAAGCATCCCTCCGGCTCAAATCCAGCAGAAACCATAAATATATAACCTATTTTGTCTGCCTCAAATTCATGGCTCTGACTGTTTTCCCCCAAAATGTAGTTTAAGTCTTCTTCTTTTTGAGCAACTATTTCATCGACTCGCTTTCGATCGATTTCTAAGGGTTGCTGAGTGCTCCTCGAAAGTGCTGAATTAGCAGTATTAATTATCCTAGCTATCCTAGCTCCACTAGCCCCAAACATCGAACCTAAGAAGTTCGTAAAAACACCCTCTAACGCAGTTCCAGTTAGGTTATGTTTGCTATCTTCTAGTTCGTTAGTAACTTGAACGAGGGCTTCTTCTCTAATGTTTTGTCTCAGTTGAGCTTGTTCAACTGGACTCATAGCAATATGCTCCTCGACATGGTGCGCCATTTCATGACTGACTAGGCAAGCGAGCGCCGAAGAATCTCCTGCTAATTGGTCGAGGAAGCCGTTGTACATAGCAATAAGATTAACTTCTGTCGCAAAAGCGTTAATTTGGGGTTCTGAAATGATGGTTATCCGCCAAGGTCGATCGTCTAGTTCGTTAGCTCTAGCAATACGTTCCACTATGCGATACAGTGGGTACCAATCCCCTGGTAATTCTTCTTTTGCTTGTTTATAAATATCTCTCGATGATTTGAGGTCAGAAGTGATAGTTTTTGGTTTGAAATTGACAAGATTTGGGGAATTGGCTTCAACTAGTGAGACGGATAATAATAAGAAAACAGATATAATTGCAGCAATATTGACTGGTTTTCTAAATCTCAACATGATTATTTGACCGTGAAAACCTTATTTTTAGATATGTTATCAACTTTTAGAAACCGATCGATATAGAGATTGCTAAATTTTGTTTAACGTTAAGGTTATCCCATGAACTATTGTGACCCTAGTTGCGTTCCTTACTAGGGGACTTCCCGCGTCCAGGTTATCAGTTAGAACTCATGTTTGTAAATGTGGTTATTCTGAAGATAGAGATGTAAATGCACCATTAAATATACTTAAAAAAAGTACGATAGGGCATATCCGAACTTGGTCGGAAGATCTAAACGCGCAGGCGTGTCAATCAAACTACTGTATACCCGCCATCAATTAGAATAATCTGACCCGTTATCAAATCTGAGGCCGGTGAGGCTAAAAATAATACCAGATCGGCAACTTCAACGGGCTTGCCAAAACGCTGCAACGGGATCTTTGCTTTCATAGGATCGCCTTTGGCTGGGGAGCCCCATAGCTTCTCGCCCATTTCCGTGAGTATGACTGTGGGGGCTACTGCATTACATTGGATGTTAAAGGGGCCAAGCTCTGCCGCCATGACTTTTGTGAGCATGTTAAGACCTCCTTTAGAAGCTGCGTAAGCTGCATGTCCATTCAGTGCGACAATACCTGCTTGAGAAGAGATATTTATGATTTTTCCTTTCTTCTGCTCCCTCATGGGGCCCGAGAGCGTTTTGGCAATGATAAAGGGCGCTCGTAAATTCACGGCTTGGATCTCGTCCCAATCGTCGATAGATGCCTCCCAGAGTGAATCAATATGCGCGATTCCTGCATTATTGACTAAGATATCAATAGTACCAAAATAGTCTAATGCAACATTTGCAGTTGTTATTGCACCATCAATGGTGCGAAGGTTGGCGTTGATGACTTCACATTTATGACCAAATGTACGAACTCTCTCCTGAGTCTTCGCAAGGCCAACCCGATCTCGCCCAGCGATAGCAAGATCTGCACCGGCCTGAGCTAGATTGATTGCCACCTCAGCCCCAATACCTTTAGAGGCACCTGTCACAAGAGCTGTTTTTCCTGATACTAAGAAACGCTCCCCTGGGTCGTTCATGTTTTTCTCCAATCTGTACTTTGACAAAAGTATGCCGAACTATTTACTCTCCCCCTCTGATTTCAAAAAGGAAGATCTTCTTCATCTTCTATTTCTTTAACTTTAAGAGATAAAATTGTCTTTGTTTCTTCTTCTATTGGCAATTTTTCGATTATATCTGCCAGTTTTTTCTGAAGCTCTTTAGTCAATTTAATAGGGAAATTAACTTCAATGCCAGTAGCTCGCGCGATCGTTGCTAAATCGTTAAAATCAATTTGCTTCGTAGTTCTTTTTTGTTCGGATAATTTAAACCCATCTATTTCAGGAATATTGCGGTAATTCATCGCTAATTTGAGACGATCTTTGAGATGTTCTATTTCTGAATCTAATTGTTTCCAGTTATGCTCAATTTGCCGATATCGAAGAGTAAGTTCGTTAATATTTTCTGTTTCTGGTAGTGGTTCAATTAGCTGAGAAATTTGCAGCAATCGATGGTGAACGGCAGCTACATAAACCGGATCCATTTTGGCATAATTTAACTGTTTTTTAGTTAAGGGTCTTTGTCCCCAGTCTCCTACTTGTTCGCTTTTATCAATTGTCGGAAAATGACACAGTTGTTCGGCGATAGTTTTGAGTTTTCGATCGCGTAAAGGAACTAGATAATAAGGAATTTTTTGCGCCATTTTTAAGGTGCAGTTGACATTCTTCGCTCGACGCTTGCCAAGAAATTGTATGTCATAGGTAGCATTATGAAAAACTTTTTCTATTGACGGATTGACAGCAATTTTTTCGATAAATTCATCTGCTAATTCAGGGCGATCGAGAACATCTAAAATAACCACGCGATCGCCTTTAATATCAGTAGAGTCATCTAAAATCTGAATTAGAGAAAGTCGCGGCGATTTAGTATCGTAATCAGCAACTTCTGTATCCAACCAGAGAGTTTTAGCTTGAGTGTAGCGATCGATCGCTTCGGTAATTTCGTCTGCTTCTATTAAATAACGCATGGATTAGTAGTTAGCGGTTAGTGGTTAGTGGTTAATGTTTTTTTTCAACTCTCCCCTTGCTCCTCCATCTTCCCTTGCTCCCCCATCTTCTCCTGCTCCCTGACCTCTGACCTTTGACCTCCGACCCCACTAGAATTACTTGGTGTAAGATTGCCAGATGGTAAAGCAGATAGATTTTCTCGACCAGAATCAGATATTGCGATCGGGCTGTAACCACTATCCCATTTATCTAAAATATCCTCAAATAAAAGTCCCTCAACCCAAGTTTTAGCCACTACAGTCAGGGGTAAAGCCAACAACAACCCAAAAAGACCAAAAGAAGTAGTAAAAAAGATTTGTGCCGTTAGAGTTATTGCGGGTAAAAGAGAAACTTGTCTAGCCATGACCGTAGGAGTTAGCCAGTAACTTTCTATATTTTGGATAATGACATACCAAATTACGATCGCTAAAATCTTCCAGGGAGCATCTAGCAAAGCGATCGTAATCGGAAAAACAACACTAGCAGCAGGGCCAATATTAGGGATGAAATTGAGCAAGCCAGCCAATAGAGCATGAGCCAACACCAATTTTACCTGTAAAATCCACAGACCAATTCCGCTTAAAGTGCCGATAAAAATACAATTAATCGTAATCGCACCCAACCAATTACCCAAAGCTTCTTCAGAGCGATCGAGAATTAAATCTGCTCGATCGCGATAAAACTTAGGAAAAAGCTTTAAAAAACCCTGACGGTATTGTTTGGGATTTGCCACCATCATCACTGTCAGTACTAACACCAATAACAATTGCAGCAAGACGGTAAAAAAGTTTTTAAAGAAATCAAAAAAGTTAGTAAATAATTGAGTTGCCAAAGGCTGTAGCTGGGTGAACAGATCTGCAAGATTAATAATAGAAGGCAAAGAGCTGGGTAATTGTTGCTCCAAGATCCTTACTTGCTTGAGAATCTGCTCTCCAGCTCGAGGAATCAGAGCGATTAATTCCCGAAATTGTTCGATAAACGGAGGTACTATTATCCAGAAAAATAGAACCAAAACAAGCATTGTTAGGGTAAGTGTTAACAAGAGCGCCAAACTGCGCTGCTTAATGCCCCAATTCTGCAAGCGACGGACAAGCCTATTGAGAGCTGTGGCAAAAACTACGGCGGTAAAGATAAGCAATAGCAGTTTTTGGATTTTCCACAGAATGTAGATGGAAACAATTAAACAAATAAACCCAAGCCACTGACCAAATTTCACAGTTTTTATCTTAAATGTACGGTAAAAATCAATATTAGGGAACGTTCGATCGAATATAAGATTATTCTATTAATAGTGAGCTAATATAAATACCTAATCTGTCTCACTAACCCTGACACTCGTAAAAAATATTACTATTAAACTCCAAATTAATAGTGACAGCGAGATTATAAGCAGATATGTAAATGTAGCTCTATAAAATCGATCGCTCGAATAGCTATGAGCTCGAAAAGCAAAAACAATCTCTGGTCTAATTTAAGTTCTAAGTTATTTCGACGCCGGCGTTATAAATTCAAATATCTTTTCTTTGTAGAGATTTGTCTAATTGGATTGGCATCGGCACTGTCAGCACTTTTGCTCAAGGAAGGTATCAACTTCATAGCAAATTGGCGAATCGAGTTAACACAACAATATCCCCCTTGGTTGATACTACCAGCGATCGGCCTAGTTGGGGGATTAATATCTGGTTGGTTGGTATCTGCTTTTGCTCCTACTACGGCTGGAGGAGGTATTGCTCAAGTCAAAGCCTACCTAGAAGGAGTTCCCGTACCCATGACCTTGAAGGTGGCTGTAGTCAAGCTAATAGGAGCAACTATTGCTTTGGGTTCTGGTTTTGTTTTAGGTCGAGAAGGCCCTACAATTCAAATGAGTTCGGCTTTTGCGGCTTATTTGAGCAAAAACTTATCTAATTTGTCTGCTTTACGCCGTCAGATAGTTGCAGCAGGTGCAGGTGCAGGATTAGCAGCAGCTTTTAACGCCCCAATTGCTGGGGTTTTACTCGTAGTCGAAGTACTGCGCAGAGATGCCTCTAGTTTTACCTTTGGTACCGCTATTTTAGGCTCTTTTGTCGGAGGTGTGGTAGCGCGAGAATTGGGGGCTAACAGTCTAGGTATCGATCTCGCCAAAGAGGTAACTAAAACGGATTTTGCGGCTCAAGAAATTCCCTTTTATCTCTTATTAGGATTATTGGCAGGTAGTCTAGGCGCTTTATTTAACGAAGGAATTATTTCCAGTTTAAAGTTCTACAAAAACCGAATGCCAATACCTATAGCCCTGCGGGTGGGTTTGGCAGGATTAGTTACTGGTGCGGTTTTGGCGTTTTTACCCGTTACTTTCCGAGACCACGCAGGGTTGCAACAAATACTCCACTCAGGTCAGATAGAGTGGACGCTGGCAATAAGTGCCTTTGTGGTGCAATTTCTTCTGACTCTAGTAAATTATGGTTCGGGGGTACCAGGAGGATTATTTGCTCCTACCCTGATTCTAGGAGCCTCTCTGGGTTATTTAGTTGGGTTGTTAGCTCAGATAGGTTTGGGTATTGATTGGCAAGTAACCTATGCTCTAGCAGGAATGGGTGCTTTTTTTTGCGCTTCGATCCGAGTGCCAATTACAGCAATCACAATTATTTTTGAAATGACCCAAGATTTCGATCTGGTACTCCCCTTGATGGTTAGCTCTCTTTTCGCCTTTTTTATCGCCGAAAGACTCTCCCCAGGCTCCCTATACGATCGCCTACTGGAAATGAATGGGATCTCTTTAGCTGCCGAAAAGAAAAACTTACCTAATGATTTTATGCGCTTGAGAGCAGCAGATGTCATGATTCGCTCCGTGGAAACTCTCAACGTTCGCGCCAATATGACTCAGGTAATTAAAGTGTTCTCTCAATCAGATCATCGCGGCTTTCCTGTAGTAGACGACAATAATAATTTAGTCGGAATTGTCACCCAAAAAGACGTCAATGAATTTTTATGGCAGCAAAGTGTGAGTTCTGTGATTAAGTCAGAACAAGTGTTGCTCTCTCAAGTTATGACCCGATCGCCAATTACTGTTAACCCCGATACTCCCCTACTTGACGTTATTTATCTGTTGTATCAAAAGGATCTCAGTCGTTTACCCGTTATGGATAACAATAAACTTGTCGGTTTAATTACTCGTACCGATTTGCTGCGAGCAGAAGCTAACTGCATTAACGAAGTATAAATACTAAACGTTAAAATAACTTAACATAGCCGAGAATTAAATTTCTACGTTAAAGGACGGGAAACAGGTGCGCGATCGGTGGAATAAGCAGGCTCAAAAATGGAGAAAACAAGCCCACCAAGACTTTATAAGACGAATCGACAGGTCTATTTCCTTTCGTCTGTTAATCTCATTATTAGTTGCCTCTGGAACTTTGTTTGCAGTGAGGCAAATAGAGAAGAATTTAGCTGATGCAAAAGCTTGTCAAAACAACAAACCGATCTTGTGTTTGATCGGCGAGTTTGTCTCTCTAATTTCTGTGGATCATTTAGAAGGTTTCAGTATTTTAGTAGTGGCAAATCTCTATTTGCTTGAAAGTCGCGATCGCAAAAAACAAAAACATTACGAAGCTTGGCAAGTTGTCGACCAAGCAGCAGCAGCTAAAGTACCGACCAGTTACGCTCGCATTAAAGCTCTCCAAGACTTAAATGAAGATGGTGTATCTTTACAAGGTATCGATATGCCCAAAGCAGATTTAAAGCGGATTAAACTAATGGGTGCTGACTTGAGAGAAGCAACCCTTAGCGGCGCAGATCTCAGAGATGCTAATCTATCTGAGGCTAATCTAGAGGGCGCTAATTTAAATGGTGCTAATCTAGAAGGTGCTATTTTCACTAATACTAACCTCAGAGGAGTTAACTTCAAGCACGCCAACCTTACTAAAGTTATTCTCAAAGAAGCTAACCTTCATAAAGCTAATTTGAGTAAAGCTAATCTCAGTGGAGCTGAACTCGCTGGAGTTAATCTATTAGAAGCTAACCTAGCAGGAACAAATCTCACTAATGCTAATTTAGGGCAAGCCAATTTAAAAGGCGCTAGACTCAGAGAAACTTATCGCGAAGGTGCTGATTTTAAAGGTGCTAATTTAACAGGTGCTACTATGCCTGACGGCTCGATTCATCGTTGATAAGTGTTTTTATCCTCATAATTTAGGAGAGGGGGAGAGGGGGAGAGTGGGAGAGTGGGAGAGTGGGAGAGTGGGTGAAAAATATTACTTCTGAAAAATTTCAGCAAAAAAACTTTTCATAGCTTCCCAAGAACGCCGATCGACTTTAGGGTTATATGCAACACCTTTAGATGGGTCATTTCCTGCATCGGGGTTAGTAAAACTGTGAACTGCACCCCCATACATAATTAACTCCCAGTCTACTTTAGCATCGCTCATTTCTTTGGCAAAAGCTTGCACTTGTTCGGGAGGAACTAAAGGATCGTCTGCACCGTGTAAAACTAAAACTCTACCCTGGATCGAATTAGCATCTTTAGGGTTGGGAGTATCTAAATTACCGTGAAAGCTAACTACTCCATCTACATCAGCACCACTGCGAGCTAATTCTAAAACAGCACCACCCCCAAAACAATAGCCGATCGCCGCTGTTTTCTCATCAATAGTAAATCTGTTCTGCTTTAGAACTCTCAAACCCGCTTGCACTCTTTGACGCAATAATCTTCTATTCGATCGATAAATAGTTGCTTGGGTGCGTGCTTCTTGGTTATTTTGAGGACGAATACCTTTACCGTAGATATCCGCAACAAAAGCAACATAACCTAATTTTGCCAGTTTTCTAGCACTTTGTCTTTCGTGTTCTCCTATCCCTTTCCAAGCGTGGACGACTAAAACACCTGGACGCTTACCCCGCACTTTGTCGTCGTAAGCGAGATAGCCTTCAAGAGTTGTATTTCCTTGTTTGTATTCAACTGTTGAGGTGCGAAGTTTCGCACTTACAGGAATTGTAGTTATTAAAGCGACTAAAGCGATCGAAAATAGGAAGAAAATAAACTTTTTCATTTATAAAGTAATTTTAACTGCGCGATCGTTATTAAATATAGTCCATTGAGGAGCGATCGCTTAAACTTTTCCCTCTCGATCGCTATTCAGTTTCAGAAATAGGCTCTGTATATTCGCAAAAAATATCTAGTCCAATTTTAAGAATGTAGAGAACAATAATAGTAGCAATTCCTGGAGCGATCGGCAAAGAAATTGTTTCCACTAACTGAACGATCGCTCCTATTAATAAAGGTGCTACATTAGCTGTGCCTTTTTTTTGATTATATTAGTTTACTTTATTACGAAATCCATCATTCCCGCATATTTCTTGGCGCAGTACTTTTTTAGTTACTTCCCATAATTTTCCTCGATCGTAACTTTGAGTAACGTTTGTTTCTTGCCATAATTTCTCAAAACTAGCTTCTATAAAGCCGTCATTTTCTTCTAAAATTGATAGAGCTTTTTGAGCGGGATCGTAATCTTTTAATAACTGTTTGCTTTCCTCTAATTCGGTACTTGTTAATTGAATTGTCATAATATTTTTCAGTTAAAAGCGATCGCCCCATATTACACACGCGATCGCAGAAAAATCAGTGTAAATCTGTGGAATTATTATAAAATATAGCAATCGATCGATAGATTAAGACATCTCTTAAATCTCTCTGCGCCTCTGCGCCTCTGCGTGAAATAATTATTCGATCGTCCTAACCTTTACTTCGACAGCTATACAATAAAAATATAAGCTATTTCAGACTAATTAAAACCTAAATTTTTCCCATTTTCTCAGAATCATTCCCCCCTCACCCCCTCTCCCACTCACCCCCTTTCCCCCTCTCAGAAAGATGTCAGTTATCACCATACGCGAACAAAAACAGACAGAAACAGGATTTGAAGCAACTGTTACTTTTGACGATCGTAGTGAATATCCTATTACTGTTTCCGATCCGTTTAGTCGCAAGGAAGAAAAAGAATTAGAATGGTACTTCGAGGAGTGGCTGGTGTTTCCCATGCTGGATGAGGAAAAGTCAAAAAGAGCGGCTGCTTCCGTGCGAAAATATGGTGAGGACTTATTCGATCGAGTTTTTGCAGATAGAAAAGCTTACAGAGAATACGATCGACTTAAAGAAGATCTCAGTCAGCTACAAATAGAAATAATCAGTAAAACCCCAGAATTTCAAGCATTACATTGGGAAGCTTTAAAAGATCCAGAATTACCGCGACCTTTTGCAGTAGATTGTATAATGCTGCGAAAAACGGTCAATGATACTCCTATTCGCGCCAATGTCAAAGAATCTCCTGTAATTAATCTGTTGCTGGTAATAGCGCGACCCGATGAAGATTTTGATGTAGGTTATCGTACCATTTCTCGCCCTCTGGTAGAACTAATTCATAATCAGTAGATGGAAACGTTTTTTAACTGGCGATCCCGAAGGGATCCGCGTAGCGGCGCGCCAGCTAAAAACTTAACTCCCAAGTTTCCAGTATAGTAGTACTAAAGTTCTAACTTTTCTCAGCTAATATAAGCATTACTTATAAATAAACTTAGCTATAGCTTCAGTTGTATATACTCTAGAGATTCTCGAATATAAACTGTTGTACGATCGGGAAGATTTGAATATTTATGGAGTATAAAATAATTGATAAGTACAACTGAAAAAGCTGCTTTAACAGACGCGCGAAACTCTAAAAGAAGTTCTGGAATGTTTGATAGAAAATATACCAATTGAAACTCAAAGCGCTTTTTGTACTCAAAAAGATATACATCAGATAATGATAGGAGCCGCTAGTCAGGCTGACAGTATAGAAAATACAACTAAGAAATTAAACAAGTCATATTCTGGTAAAACTATCAGAAATCATTTAGATAAATTTGCCAGTTTTAAACAATTAGAAAGTCAACTAAATCGAGCATTAATAAGTAAGCTACCACGTCGAATAAAAAAAAGAAAACACAAAATGGCCATCGATCTGAATTTAATTCCCTATTATGGAAAACCGACAAAACAAGAAGAGGATTATATTTATCGAAGTCAGGCTAAAAACGGAACTTGCTCATTTTATGCTTATGCTACTATATATATAATCGCTAAAAATAAACGGTTAAGTATAGCGGTTATTGGTCTCAAAAAAAGCTATACTAATGTAGCTATTATAACTTATCTTTTAGACAAAATACAATCTTTAAACCTGAAAATTAAAACATTGTATTTAGATAGAGGTTTTTACAGTAGTGCAGTCATAAGATGGCTAATGGCTTTAGATATACCTTTTATTATGCCAGCAATTAGGAATGGAACAACTGGAGGTATCAATCAGTATTTAAAAGGAAAAAAAAGTTATAAAACAACTCATACTTTAAATAAAGATCGAGACGATCGAGTAACTTTTCCTCTCTGGATTGTTTGTAAGTATCTTAAAGGAAAACGAGTAAAATTTGGGGTTGAATATTTACCTTATGTAGTTTATAAAGTAAATATTAGTCTAAATTATATCTACCAAGATTATCGTAAAAGATTTGGAATTGAAACTAGTTATCGTCTAAAAAATATTTGTCGAATTAGAACTACGACTAAAAATCCTATAATTAGATTGCTCTATGTAGGAATTTCATTCTTAATAGTTAATATTTGGATTTATATTTTATGGTCAAAAATCTCTAAACCCAGACGCGGTAGCCGTTTAGTCTATCATTCTTTATTGACTTTAAAACAAATGTTAGGATTTTTATCTAATGTAATAAATCGAATTTATGAAGTGAGAGAAATAATCTATATTCCCGCAACTTAATTAATAGTTAAGCAGAGCAAAAAAAATAAGTTTAATATAACCCCGATTGTCTGTTAAACTATTCAAACTGGCGATCGATAGGGATAATTTTGTCAAAAATGCTTGAATATCTGATATTTTTCTAAAATACTTACACTAAATAAGTCAAGTTTTTTTTAATCAATATAAGTTGAAAATATTTTCGCGCCGCTACGCGGATCTCGCAGAGATCGTTTCTCAGTTTTATTTCCCAAATATTCAGCTTATACTACAACTCAAATGAGAGCAAACAAAAATCATAAGTAATGCTTATGTTAATTGGGAGGTTTTAGAACATTAATACTACTATTTATTGGACTTGGGAGTCAAGTTTTTAGCTGGCGCGCCGCTACGCGGATCCCTTCGGGATCGCCAGCTAAAAAACGTTTCCATCTACTGA
>JASJDA010000162.1 GCA_030065755.1 Prochloraceae cyanobacterium
TGGGGAACCAGATATTAGCAGAATGGATAGTTTTGGTATATTCTCCAGCAGGTGTTGACAAATTGCTAACATCCGGCGCAGGTTTCCCAGACCATAGGTGTCGTGGGAGTAAACCATTAGTTTCATTGTTGATACCCTCCTTAAATCCCCTCAAATTCGGTTCCTTAAGATTTGACTGCTAATCTTCTAAGGGGAAAAAGTATGTTAGGAATAACATTTTTTTTCTAAACGAGAGAAGCAGTTTGGGATCTTAAAAATCTTGGGGAAATAAAGCTGAGAATCTAAGAATCTGCCACTTCTCTTGTACTCGTGCGTATTCTTAAATACGCATTTGATATACCTATTTAAAATATTACAAGCGTAGATGAAATGAGTATGAACTTTTGATGAAAAATATTTCATGAAATACTTTTCATCAAAGATTCATGAAATATTCATAAACAAAATAATAGAGTATAACAAATAATAGAGTATAACTATGATCGAAAAGTTCGAAAAAAACTAATCCATACCGGTTTTGTTGCTAATGAAGTGGCATAAGTTACTGGTATTAACAACATTAGTTGGAATTCTCAATCCACTGACAGGTTGTAAAGCAGTACCAGAAGCAGTAAAGGATCCGAACTGGACTAGTCAGGCTAGCAACGCTATTTCTGATACTAGCACAACAATCGTGCTGGCCGACATATCCAATTACCCTTCTGAAAACATCGAGCGCCTGCAACCTTTAGCCGATTATCTGGCTGCTCAATTAAAGGATTGTGGCATCAACATGGGCGAGGTAAAAGTCGCCAGAGATCTGGAGACCATGTCCGGCTGGCTGAGTTCTGGTCAAGTAGATCTTTACCTTGAGAGTCCTTACCCAGCGACTATCGCCATCGATCGCTCCGGTGCCAAACCAATTTTGCGTCGTTGGAAAGGAGGCGCGCCAGAATACCACGCCCTTTTCTTTGCCCGTGCCGATCGGGGTTTCACCTCCCTAACCGACCTAGCAGGAAAAAAGATTGCTTTTGACGAACCAGTTTCTACCTCAGGCTATCTGTTGCCTTTAGCTTACTCGATCGAAAAGAATCTCAATCCCGTAGAGAAGAAATATTTAAGAGAACCAGTACTCAAGAACGAAGTAGGATACATTTTTAGTGGAGATGATGAAAATGTCATTCAATGGGTGCTTAAAGGTTGGGTAGCAGCGGGAGTACTCGACAATTTGAATTTTAAGGAGATTCCGCCACAAATTCGGGCTCAACTGAAAGTGTTAGCTCGCACAGAGGCAGTTCCTCGGCAATTAGTACTCGTGCGCGAGGATTTAGATCCGAAGCTCGTCTCGGCAATCAAAACTATACTGATCGATATGGACAAAACGCCAGAAGGACGAGACCTTTTGCAAAAACTCGAGAAAACTACCAAATTTGACGAATTCCCAGAAGGAACAGAAGCAGTACTAGCGAGGATGCGAGAGCTATACGAACTGGTGCAGAGAGGAGGCAAGGCAGAAGAGGCAGAGGAAGTAGGGAAGACAGGGCAACAAGAAGACAAGAGGGACAAAGGAGACAAAATATAGTCAGAACATCAGCGATCGACGATCGACAAATAAGCCCACCCCAGACTCGTACTAAAATCGGCTTTAAAAATCTCCTCGAGCGAGCCAAGGTTTTTTCACTTGTAGCAACAAACATAAGAGAAATTGGTATTAGATGGGCAGCAAACGATCGTGGGTAGTAAGAGATGGAATTGGAAAAAGTTACCGCTGGCAGTTAAGCTTACCCTAACCACAGCTAGCGCGATCGCCCTGACTGCAAGCAGCATCACCTGGCTTTCTATTCGCCGCGAACAGAAGACCTTTCATCGAGAACTAGAGCAGCAAGCCGAACTCCTGCTCGATATTTGGGAAGCCGCTGCAGCTAAGCCACTCTATTATCTAGATTTTCACTCCCTTTCCGAGCTAAAAATCTCTCTGCGCCGGCAGCGCCCTATCTTTATCTCCGCTCGCGTCTACGACGTTCGGGGAGAAATTATCGCCGATACCAAAAACGAAAGTTCCAAGTACAGCTTGGAACCCGATCGCTTCGGAGAGCAGTTGGTAGCAAGCAAAACTACTATCTTTGAGTGGCACTCAGATCGCTTGCTTGCTGGACGAGCAGTGCGATTGGGCAGACAGCAACTGGGTGCAGTTAGCGTTAGTCTTTCCACAGCAGCGCTGCAAGCAAAATTGCTCGAAGCGCGCGATCGAGGTCTAATCGTAGGCATAATGGCAATTATCGGCGGGACTAGCATGGCGCTACTACTAAATCACTCTGTGGCGCAAAGCCTTCAGGCTGCCTATGAGAGCCAGCGAAAATTTATGAACTATGCCAGTCATCAACTGCGAACGCCAATTACAATTATCCGAGGTCACTTAGAGTTGATGGGAGACGATCCAGCCGAACAAAGAGAAACTTTGGCACTGGTTGAGAAGGAACTAGACTGGATCGGTAGTTTAGTCAATGATATGCTGGTTCTCTCTCGCGCTGAGCTGCCTAATTTTTTACACAGGGAAATTTTCGATGTGGGTCTGTTAACTGAGGAGCTATGTGCTCAAGTTCGAGCCGAGGTAGAGCCAAACTTGCAGCTAGATACCAAAGGAACTGGTCGGATCGTAGCCGATCGCCAGCGGTTGAAAGAGGCGACAATCAATCTAGTAGGATATGCCAGCCAGCACGCCAAAAAGGGGGAGATAATTACTCTAGGTTCGGAGGTAACTAAAAAGGAGGCTCTGTTTTGGGTTCGCGATCGGAGCCTGGTTCTGACTGCTGCCGAGCAGCAGGAGATTTTTAACCTTTTCGCCTCTGTTGCTAAAGGTCTTCCTCGCTCCCAGGGGACTGGTTTAGTTTTGCCCGTTGTCCGCGCGATCGCCGAAGCTCACGGCGGTAGGCTAGAATTGGTCAGCCAACCCGATACTGGTTCTAAATTCACTATCGCCATTCCGATTGACATGCTCTCTGCCAAAGAAAGAGGGAGATTGCCCTAAAATACAATTTAACCATGAGCGGGAAGTCCCCTAATTGCGTGTCATGCTAAAGGGATAGATTTAGGGTTAGAGTCATTTCTAACTACTTCAGATCGAGAATATATCCGCTTACCAAAATTTTTCCAAGAATTACAAAGGAAGCTTGAATTGCTCCAACGTAAATTATCTAGAAAACAGAAAAGGTCTAGAAACAGAGATAAAGCTAGGTTAAAAGTAGCTAGAATTCACGTGAAGATTTACGATACCCGCAAAAACTTTCATTATCAAACTGCTCATAAAATCTGTAAAGATTCTGGCATGATTTTCGTAGAAAATCTCAATCTTGTAGCAATGAATCGAGGGATGCTAAGAAAACATACCTTAGATGCTGCTGCTTGGTGCGCGTTCCAGCTCGAATTCGATTCGAGCTGGGTCGCATCCGCTTTTGGAGCTTTTCTAAACATATTAAAAAACGTCTGTTTCAAACGCGGAGTTTATTTTGCTAAGGTTGATGCCAAAGGAACTTCTCAAACTTGCCCTGCTTGTGGAACCCACACAGGCAAAAAAGAACTTGGAGAGCGTTCGCATAAATGTTTTACTTGTGGGTATGAAACGCATAGAGACCATGCCGCAGCCGAAGTGATTCAGCAAAGAGGCATTGCAGCCCTCGGACTGAGGGACAAGGAAAACGCCTGTGATTCGGCAACGCGGCGGGGACTAGTAGCAATATTAGTTTAGCTGGCACTTCTTTGCAGCAGGAAAGCCAAATCGCGAGGTTTGTCAGCCCCGACTAAGCGTTAGCGCAAGTCAGGGAGGATGTCACCCGCTCTATTATATGTTTGCGATAGCCTAAAGCGTGATACCTTAAAGGTATCATGAATAGGATTCTAATCGCCGAAGACGAAGCAAATATCGTCTCTTTTCTAGAGAAGGCGCTGCGAAAGCACGGATTTACTACAACAAGTGCTTCCAAGGGCCAGGATGCCTTAGAACTTGCTCTCAGCAGCAATTTTGACCTACTCATTCTTGACCTAGGTTTGCCAGATAAAGACGGCTTAGAAGTCTTAGCAGAATTGCGCGGTCAGGGTCAAACTCTGCCGATTATTATTCTCACTGCCCGCGACGATATCAACGACAAAGTTTGTGGCTTAGAAGGCGGGGCAAATGATTACATCACCAAACCGTTTCGTTTCGAGGAACTTTTGGCAAGGGTGCGGGTACAGTTCCGCCATCTTCAAGAGTCAGTCCCTCAAAAAGAAAATATACTCAGAGCTAGCAATGTATCGTTAGATTTGCGCGCCCGCCAAGCTAAAGTAGAAGGAGAATTAGTGGAACTATCAGCAAAGGAATTTTTCTTGGCTGAAATTTTTCTGCGCCATCCAGGAAAAGTATTCAGCCGCGAGGAATTGCTCGATCGCGTTTGGGGTTACGACTACGATCCTAGTTCCAATGTGGTTGATGTCTATGTGGGGCACCTGCGTAAAAAGCTAGGCAACGACTTGATTGAGACAGTGAGAGGTATGGGATATAAACTGCAAGTATAGGTTAATAATATAACATTTTGAAACTTAACTTAACATCAACTATACGCGAGCAGGCTGGCAATGTATTTTAAAAGTAGGAACTTCTACCGTAATGGGAATGAAAAATTCTCCGGTGGCGAGAGCCAGTCCGAAATCTAACAAAAAGTTCGGTATTTTTCGGGAAGCGCGAACCCGCATCCTCATCTGGTACGCGATCTCGATTCTCTCTCTGGGAATGTTATCAATCCCTTTATTTCGGCATTTAATTATCCAACAGGTAAACACGCGGGTTAGGAAAGACCTCCAAGAAGAAGTGGTTCATTTCCGCAAAGCATTTGAGCAATGGAAGTCCATACCTGCTCGACAGCAAGAGCCGATCGAAACCTTCATCAATAATTTTTTGGCTACTAATCTGCCTGAAGACGACGACTTTCTGCTTTTCTATCTCGGCGATCCCACAGGAATCCGCGGAGCGGCGCGCCTTTACAAACACGAACCGCTGGCTTTGCCCAAACTATTGCGTCCTGGCTCACAATTAATCGATGAATGGAGTAAAGTTGCTCGCGCCGAAAGGGGGGAAAAGACCACCTCGGATACCACAATTGGCACTATCCTCTACATAGTGGAGCCATTTACAAGCGAGGGAGAAATTGACGGTAGCTTCGTCGCCGTTCATACAACTGCAGGCGAGTTACAAGAAGCTAGACAAATATTTCAAATCTTTGTTCCAGTCCTTGCTGTGGTAATAATTATTGCCTACGGACTGGGGTGGATAGCAACTGGAAAAGTATTAGAGCCAATACACCAACTAGCGGTAACGGCTAGAGGGATTGGTAAGAAAGACTTGACTAAGCGCATCAGGGTGCAGGGAAGTGGAGAAATGGCAGAACTGGCCCGAACTTTTAACAGGATGCTCGATCGCCTCCAGGCAGTATTTGAAAGCCAGCGCAACTTTCTGAGAGATGCAAGTCACGAACTACGCACGCCAATTACGGTTATTCGCGGTCACTTAGAATTAATGGAAGATGACCTCCCAGCCGAACAAAAGCCAACCTTGCAATTATTGTTCGGCGAACTAGACCGCATGAGTCGCTTGGTTCGGGATCTGAGTCTTTTAGCTAAAACAGAACGTCCCGATTTTCTAAAACTGGACACTGTAGAAGTTGGCGAACTGACAGAAGAATTGTACCAGAAAGCAAAAACTCTGGGAGAGCGAAACTGGCAATTAAGGGCTCAAGCCAGAGGTGAAATGCGAGTTGACCGCCAAAAGTTTACCGAAGCAGTGATGAACTTAGTAGAAAACGCCACCCAACACACCCAAGAAGGGGATTCGATCGTGCTGGGTTCGACTCTGACTCCACACGAGTTAAGGTTTTGGGTTCGCGATACGGGGGAAGGCATTGCTCCAGAAGAGCAAAAACGGATTTTTGAGCGTTTTTTCCGAGGTAGCAATCCCCACTCTCCAGGCTCTGGTTTAGGTTTGTCAATCGTGCGGGCGATCGTCAAAGCTCATGGGGGTAGAGTTCAACTCTGGAGCGAACCCCACTTTGGGTCTGAGTTTACCATTGTTATTCCCCTATTGAGAACTTAGATTTTGATTTCACCTAATTTTTATATTTTTTTTAACGTTTTAATCGGAGTCGATCGAAGCTAGAACACCGATTTAGTAATGCCAAAATCCCTGGTTAGGTGAGATGGGGGAGATGCATTCGTCACAAGTTAAGAGACTCAACAGAATGTCAAGGAAAGTGGAAAGAAGTTTTTAGGCGAATAACAAAGCAATCGGGGACTTTATGAGAAAATACGCGTAAAAAGCCTTTTTCATAAGCTAATGTCCCGAAAAATCAACCGTGACGAGAGATGTTTTTATTTTTTATTAGGGAACCCTTTTTCTTAGAATTATGTCTCTTCGCAGTTAAGTTATCGCTATATAAGGGTTCCCAGCTAAACTGAGAAAAGGAGTCGCCAAGAATCGACGCATTGCCATTGAAGATGAAGAAATGCGACATGGACGAAAAAACCGCAGCAAAAGGTTTGATGGTTATAAACGTCATATTCTCAAAGATGAGCGATACAGGATTAGTGCGTGCTGTGGGCATTACCAGTGCCAACGTGGCAGAGGCAACAGTAACCGAGGCGCTCGCTATAGACGAGCGAGCATCAGAAAGCTCAGTTGCGGGAGTTACACATCGATCGAGCTTACTTGAGTAGCTCTTTGGTGAAAAATCGAGACCCACAGTTAACCATTTATTGTAAAGCTTGGCGGGTATCTAATGGCCAGAAATTTGCCAAATCAGCCTTTGTTTTAGATTGGGAATCCTGGAATCAAAAGTATTTGGCGGGTATGACGATGCGCTTGCGTATCGTTATACCCGCCTCTTGTAGACTAAACGGTTTAGTTGCTAAGAGGGGGGGAGAGAACTGCGTCCTCTCCCCCGTGTATTATTTTTAGTCATTTTCCACCTGGTTCAACAGTACATCAGTCCTGCTTTTCGATTACTGAATCGGTGTTCTAGGTTTTAGTAAAATTCAGGATTAGAGAAATTTAAGACTTGATGTTGACTCCAAAATATTTGAGAACAGTAGAAGGATACACTGTACCTTATTACGGTCAAACTATTTGTGTAGAGACTTTTACTGAAGTAGTTAGGGAGTTTAGTTACTCTTTGATGAAATCTCAAAGTGTAAACATGGGTGTAGCGAAAATTTTATGGAAGATTTCACCGAAGAAGACTCGTAAACGCTATAAAAATCCAACTCAATTGTATACCGAAATAATCAAACAAGCATATTACAATGTGGACCGGTCGAGAAGTATCTGAAGGAAGCTTCTAGAGCAGTATTTAGTACAAATAATCTAAAATTAAAACACAGTTCTAGTTGTCAATAAGTCAATTATCTCTAGTGGAAAAACAAGCCGATATCAGACAAATGTTAGCCGAGCGCATTGCTGGGCTACCCGCCGAACAAATTAAACAGGCAGTTCTGCAATGGCTCAATCAAAGTAAAGAAGCCTCTCTTGTTCTTTTGGAACAAACTTTAACCGCAAAAGCCTCTAGCTCTGCACAACCAGAGGATTTATCCCCAAACGAAAAAGCGTTAGCTTTTCGAGCCTGGGCTGAAAATCATCAACGGGGACTTCCGTTACTCAGTGATGACGATATCAGTAGAGACAGTATCTACAGTGACGAGCGATTGTAATGGCATATCTAGTAGACACTAACATCTTACTACGGAGTTGCCAGCCAGATCATCCTATGTATCCAATTGCTGTAAAAGCAGTAGAAACTCTTTTCCAACAGGGGGATAAACTTCACATCGCGCCTCAAAACGTTGTTGAATTTTGGAACGTTAGTACTCGACCCCTCGATAAAAATGGTCTAGGCATGACAGTAGAACAAACTACTGCTGAAATCGCTAGATTGCAAGGGATTATAGCTGTTTTACCCGATTTACCATCAATACATCCACAATGGCTTAAATTGGTTTTTGACTATGATGTCAAAGGAGTTCAAGTTCATGATGCCCGACTGGTAGCTTTTTGTCTGGTTCATCGATTAAGCCACATTCTCACTTTTAACGCTCGCGACTTTAAACGATATCCAGAAATCACTGCCGTTCATCCCGCAATGGTCGCACCGTGAAATTTGGGTTTTAATACCAAAGAAGGTGAAAATCGTAAAATACCTAAACTAACTAATTCAAAGAGCGATAATCAAGATACGACCCACCGAATAGCGGATCTGGCAAGAGCGCACCGAATAGCGGATCTGGCTCGCCAGATCGCTCTTTTGCAGAAAAATCAGGAAAAGCTATGGAAGTGGTTAGTCAAAGTGGTCCAAAAGGTGGGGATTGCTATAGGAGAGCACGATCGGCTAAGCGGCGGCGGGACACTCGCTGAGGATTTGTAGTTGCGGGAGCTTCGCGCTGCTGTAAGCAGATCGCCGTGGTCAATAAATATTAGGTTCCATATCGGCAAGTCTAGCTCAGTTGGACGCATCTTTATTGTTTCTTTTTTTGAACAAGGGGGAATTAAGATATCTTACATCCCAGATATATGGTAATTTTATTTGTTATTTGGAATTAGATAAATGCGAAAAGCAAGCTCGCCTTGGGTGGATGAGTTCAATATGCTTGCCCAACAGGATAACTTGAAGTACCCTCACCAAGTGGCCGGTTGGAAGGACATCTTGTCTCTTGATGAATGGGATGAATATGTTGGGGACGTTATTCAAGATCGCGTTAATGAAGGTATGTCGATATTTGAAGCAGGATGCGGCGCTTTAGCCTTTCTTGAGTCAGTGCAACGAATATGTGGGGAAGTGAAGATTTCTGGAATTGATGCTGGTGAGCAGGTGTTACAGCATGCTAAGCAACGTCTAGCTCCTGCAACTCGAGATAGGTTTCAGGTTGGTATTGTTCCTGATGCCTTGCAAAGTATTCCTGATGCATCCTTTGACATAGTACTTTGTAACAGCGTATTTCAGTACTTGCCGAACTTGGAGGTTGCGGAAACAGCTGTCTTGGAAATGCTTCGCATTTCCAAGACAGGAGGAAAAGTTATCGTCGCCGATCTCTGTGATGAAAAAAGAAAAGAAGTGAACGAAAGGAAAATGCACGCGCTTTGGGAGAGATATGGAACAGATGATAAACCTGCGTTTCTTTATTTCAGTAAAGAATGGTTTAATCGTTTTGGTGAGAGTCTCGTATGTTTACGGCACGTTGAAGTGGAGTCCTATCAACGACGAGATGAGCGTTTTGTAGTATATCTTGAAAAAAAACATTAAGACTTGCTCT
This sequence comes from Prochloraceae cyanobacterium, assembly GCA_030065755.1. Classification (GTDB taxonomy): domain Bacteria; phylum Cyanobacteriota; class Cyanobacteriia; order Cyanobacteriales; family JASJDA01; genus JASJDA01. The sequence goes on from JASJDA010000162.1 coordinate 9,307, forward strand.
AGCAACCTGAGATGAAAATCTTTCCTTCTGCCTCTGAATCCCCCATCGATAATATTACGCCAGAAAAGATAGTTGCTCACTACATTACTACAGGAGGTGATGAGCGACTTGTACTCAGAGATAATGGGCTGAACAAATATCACGTTTCGCCCGTTCAATTCGAGGGGATACTAAACCGTGGATCATGCACGTGTTCGCCGTTCACTGAGGAAGGATATAGAAAGGCCCTCGATATTGCTTCCCACTTATGTAGTACTCTTGATTACGACGAGGTTCAATTACGGTGCATACGTCGTATTAAAGAATCCATAAATTATGAGTACCAAGATCGTTTTGATGTTTTCCTAGCACCGTCAGGCAGTGATCTATTCTACTACCCTTTGTTATTCAGCAAACTACTATATGCTGATAATAAGCCAATACTCAATCTACTAACTTGCCCAGAAGAGTTAGGTTCTGGTTCTTTACTCGCCAGCTCTGGACAATACTACTCCAGCATGAATCAATTCGGAGAGCATATACCAAAATCTTTGCCGCTGAGCTTGGATTTAAATGTAGAGACCAAGACCTATCCTGCCAGATGTGCTGAGGGTAACATCCTCGATCCCACCCAAAGGCTTTACGAAGACATCTGGCGCTATCGCGAGAGTCATACGTTAATTGGTAGACTAGTAGTAGGGAGTAAGTCCGGAATCGAAAATGATCTAAGAATAATATCAGAGACGTCAGATAGCGTCTTATGGGTGATTGATTTATGCCAATTCCGAGTATCTAAGACGTTTATTAATGCACTCATTGGCATGAATTGCCTTGTGATGATAACAGGGTCAAAGTTTTATCAAGCCCCGCCTTTCTGTGGAGCCTTGCTCGTTCCCAAAATAGTCTCTAACTGCTTTAAAAAAGCGGTTGCAAGTGATATCGAACCATTTGCGGCTATCTTTTCGCGGTATGATATTCCCCAAGAGTTTCCGGATATCCGAGCTGAGTTACGCTCTTTGAGAAATCACGGTCTATTTCTCCGCTGGGAGGCAGCCCTGCATGAAATTGAGGCATTTAAGAGACTCGACAGTATCGCAGTAGCAACTGCGATACATGCATGGCAGCAGACGATTGTAGAAAGGCTTAGTAGGGGAAACCGATTTAGAAAAATGCCGAGCCCCATTTTTCCCTATTATACTATCGTATCATTTCAGGTGCAGGGGGCGGGATACTTCCTCGGCTATGATGAACTCAAACAATTATACACAGCTATCTGCCAGGATACGCACGAGGGTTTTTCACGGTATGAGAAAGTGCTCTTTGGGCAACCTGTCCGATATGGATCTGGGGCTTTTATTCGCTTGGCGATAGGAGCTGAGAACATACGCAGGATTGTGGCATCAAATTGTGACTTTTCTGACGATCTCCGTCTTATACAAGTAATCGACAATTACGTGAGTAAATTATTTTGAAAAAGACTACCTCAAGTCATTACAGCCATTACTGGAAAAAAGCTCTTAAGGAGATGCTTGTGTGTCCCGAAGATACTGCTGTCATCTTTTTAGATCTGGGAATTGTCCGCGATCGATTGGCAAGAATTAAGAACGCTTTTCCTGATGGCTCACAACACGCCGTTGCAATAAAAACAAATCCCCTTATGTCTATACTCACCTTCCTAGCCGCTGAAGGAGTTAGTCTTGAAGCTGCTTCATTTGTAGAGGTTAAAATGGCTCTTCGGGCGTTGGATGGTGAAGGTTTGCGAGTAGTATATGATAGTCCTGCGAAAACACAACAAGAAATAGATATGTTGGCTTCCCAAGGTCAAGGGATGCACATCAACTTGAATAAACTATCTGAGTTGCTACTGTATGAGAATTATCAAGATATTTTTTCATTAGGTTTGCGGATAAACCCTGTCATAGACAGTGATGCCTTTGGCTATTTGTCGGTTAGCAATATAGACTCAAAGTTTGGAGAATATATCGGTAACAAAAGCTCGATAATCGATGCGTTTTATCGCTATCCCGCACTAATTGGTTTGCATGTTCACATTGGTTCATCTTTTCTCAATTTTAATGCATCCTTGCGTGCGATACGATCAGTGCTAGACTTAGCGCAGGAGATAAACGACAAATTAGGTCAAAAAAAAGTGTCTATTATCGATATAGGTGGCGGTTTTCCGGTCAACTATAAGGATGAGGATGATACTTTCGAGATAAGCGCATATGCTCAGGCGTTAGAGTACGAGTGTAAGGAATTGTGGTCAGGGCAATACAAGGTTATTACAGAGTTTGGGCGCTATGTCCACGCCAACGCTGGATGGGCAGTCAGTCGAATCCACTCAGTGTTCTCCAACGGAGAAAATAATACAATGGTCCTACATTTAGGAGCAGATATGTTTCTGCGGGCCTGTTACAATCCAGGAGATTGGTTTCATCATATGCATATTATGACAAAAGACGGAATACTAAGAGATGATGAATCAGTTTTGTGGAATATCGGGGGACCTTTATGCTTCGGTGGTGACTATATCGATATGAAACGACAACTTCCTAAATGCCAACCCGAGGATTTGATAATTATCAGTGACGTGGGGGCTAACACGTTCTCACTGTGGTCCAAACACTGTAGTCGACAATTTCCCAAAGTTATTGCCTACGATTCGGAAGCTCTACATGATGAACTCAGGGTTATAAAAGAAAGGGAGTCAGTAGAGCGAGCGATCGAATTCTGGAGTTAACCTTTTAGGAGACTAAAGAAATGATAGGCGAAAATTCCACTCAGTTCTTCTCAGGAGACCAAACCGGTAATCCCATCTTCGAGATGATTTACCAGTATTGGAATTCAGCAATTCTTAGGACTGGGGTTAAGCTAGGCTTATTCGATCTCATTGAACAAAACAATTTCTGTAGCGCTGAGTTTATTGCCCGTAAACTTGAGACCGATCTCAGATTCACCGAGATATATCTCGATTGCTGTATGGCCCTTGAGTTACTAACTAAAGATGGCGATCGATATCAAAATTCACCGGCGAGCTCAACGTATCTTGTCCCATCGAGTCCAGCGTACATGGGGGATTTAGTGCTACACATTACCAATCACTGGAGAAACTTTGAAAGATTGGAGGCTCATCTTCGCAGTGGCAAGCATGAATCACCTTACGAAAACGGTTTTATTGATAAGGACACTTATTGGCGTGATTACATGGCAGGTCAGCATGCTAGAGCCGTTTCTGGGCAGGCAGAAATGTTGGTAAGTAACGCAGAATTGCATAACAAAAGGTTCTTGATCGATTTGGGGGGTGGCATGGGAAGTTATATTGTTCCCCTTTGCCAATTCTATCCAGAGTTAAAGGCAGAACTGGTGGATGTCAAAGAAGCCCTTGCTCAGGCTGCTTTGTATGTCGCGAGCTCAGGCTTATCCGACCGCATTGAGCTAATAGAGGGCACGATCGAATCCCATACCAAAGGCGTGAAGGAGCGATATGACTCCGCCCTTCTTTCGGGGGTAGCGGTCATTCATTCTGAGGATCGGGTTAGGGAACTCTTTGCATTGGCTCATCATATTCTGGTGAGGGGAGGAGTTTTACTTGTTCAGGACTCATTTAAGGTGGGAGGAATGCCAGAGCGTAAGCTAATGGACACTCTTCATGAATTTTATCTTAAGATAGCATTCACCGAAAAAGCTTGTAATCATAACTCTGAGCGAATAGTTGAGCTTCTTAGGGAAGTGGGTTTCCAAGATATCAAAGTGCGTACCTCAACCACTCAGCTTAGTGTGATAAGAGCTTGCAAGTGAGGCTGGCCTGTAAAACGAGTAAGTTGACTAATAGATCTTTAAAAGGTTCGCTTAAAGTATAGCGAGTTGGCGTTAATCAAAGCCCTGTTTGAGCTTGGCGGTGGCGAGTGAAATTTGACGAAAACTGAAGGCTCGCTCCATCCAACTTCACCAGTATAGAGGTAAGAGGTAAGAGGTTATTTTTCTTTGGCTTCAATCGCTTGTTAATTATTGTAGCGAGGATGCATCCCCTCCCTGAAAGTCTGTTGTCAGAAGTTTATTTCCTCGATTTTGAAAGCTTCTGTGGAGATGATTTCGGTTGTGATGCTTTGGCTGAGGGTTTGGGCTTAGTCGGACGGCTCTCCATCCTGGACTTTAGACTAAATCGCGCTCGCGCAGCGCACGCTTTGCGTGACCGTGAGTTGACTAACACGCGACTTTGTTAGCGAAAGCAATCAGATCGTAATTAAAGAGAAGGCAGAAGGCAGAGGGCAGAGGGCAGAAGGCAATTAAAAGTAGAATTAAACTACTTTTAATTGGGGACTCTTCATAAACTTCGTAAATGAAGAGGGGACTTAAACCCAATGAGGCAGAAGGCAGAAGACAGAGTGCTTTATTCCCTCTTCCCTTATTCCTCCTTCTGCCATCTGCCCTCTGCCTTCTGCCTTCCGCCGTAGGCGGTTAAAAATAATACACGGGGTCGAGAACTGCGGAGTCATACCCGCAAATACTTTTGAAAAAAAAGGCGAGATAATGAAATAAAATTAGTTAATTTTTCATTGAAAATCTTGATTTCAAACTACAAAAAATTAGAACAATTTAGACAGAAAATCTATCAACTATTAGGTCCCGCTCTGGGACTTTTTTATTTTTAATAAGGAAGTCCTCATTAGTAGTCAAGTTAAAAACGAAGCAGATAAGTTGTTGGAAAAGGACTTCCTTATTTAAAAAAATTTTTTCTAAAGACGCAACTTTTGAGTTAATGGATGCTGTATTATTAACCCGAAAGCCATATTCTTTTGCCGAATTATCTCTTTCACCAGTATTTAGAAGAAAGTGGTGCAGTTTGTATGAAGCACTCGATGATTGTCGTCCTAATCGCCAAAAATTAACTAAACTTTATCTCCAAGAAATTCCTAAAAATAAACGTGTAATCTTAGCAGGAGATCATACACCTTGGCCCAGAACCGAAGCACCAACTCTTAAAGATAGAACTTACCAGCATGGAGCAAAAGTCATTTCAGGAAAACCAATTACTCTCGGTCATGGTTATAGTACATTAGCCTACATACCTGAAGACAAAGGAAGTTGGGCTTTACCCTTATGTCACGAAAGAATTACTTCTTTTGAAACACCAATAACTAGAGCAGCTTTTCAACTCAAACAAGTTTGCAAACATCTAGAAGTACCACCAATAACTATGCAGGGATAGCGAGTATGGTTGTGCCAAATTTGTTAATATAACTTCAGATATTAAGGCTGATAAATTAATAAGAATAAGGCCTAATCGCTATATTTTTGGAAACCCATTACCCGAACCAGATAAGATAGGAAGATCCAAAAAACACGGACATAAAATGAAATTATCTGAGCCCACAACTTGGGCAGTTCCTATCGAATCTATTGAGATTGATGACCCAACTTGGGGACAGTAGAAATTCAACGATGGAGTCAATTTCATTTCTATCATTCTGCCGAACATCCAATGGAAATTATCCTGATTCAAAGGAAAGGGAAAGGACTTTCTAAAAAAGCCGCTAAACCGATGTGGCTAGCTTGGATAGGCGCGCGAAGAACTTTCTCTCGAACAACTGTGGAAACATTATTTAAGACGCTTTGCTATTGAACATTGTAATCGATTTGTCAAACAAAGACTACACTGGACATTGCCCAAATTAGGAACTACAAAAAAGGGACAAAGATTGAGCAAGTGCAAGAAACTTTGTGGGCTTACAGCAACAACGGGAAGCATTCATCCCACGTGGTTCACCCGTGGGATGAATGCTACGCGGCACATTTATGTGCCGTCAATCTTTTCCTTGAGCTTTGATGTATTTAATAATAGTCTGGCTCGAAACATTGTCAGCAGTCGAGACAAAATAGCTGCGAGTCCACATACTAGGCATTCGTTTAAGATGTGGAAATTCTTTTCTCAGAACATAAGAAGAATAGCCTTTGATACGGTGCATAATTTGTTTGGGAGCTAAATCTGGCGAAAATTAGCGGTGGTACTCGTCACGACAATGGCCGTCGGGCCCGTGATACGTTTACGGGTCTGAAAAAAACCTGTCGGAAATTAGCTTTATCCTTCTGGCAGTATTTGCTCTCTCGTTTCACTGGCGATGAAACTGTTCCATATCTACCAGATGTGATTAGAGAGCGAGCAGCAGCCCCTACTTGATAGAACCCATTCCTTCTCGATCGCTTGTGGAGTTCCTCGATTGTCTGTGAAGTTCCTCGATCGCTTGTGGAGTTCCTCGATCGCCTGTGGAGTTCCTCGATCGCCTGTGGCTACCTCGATCGCTTGAATAAAAGATCCCGTGAAAAGTCAGGATTGATGTTAGGAAAAAAAAACTCTAACTCAAAAAATTCAAAAATAGCTTTCTGGAATCGTCTTAAGGGTGTAGAGACTGAAGACAGAAAATAAAATTTTGTCCAAAGTCCAATATATTAACAGACTCAAAGATAAAAAAACAAAATATTCAAGGGCACTGCTTATTTTTGGACGGGGTTATATGGCTCAACTTGGTGCTTGGCTATGAATATGTGCTGGGAATTAGTGGAAAAATTAATGAAAACTGCTGGCAATAAGTGGCCATTTTATCAAAAAGGTTTGAGGGCTATGAAGCTTATACAGATAGCGCTTTAGCGCGATTGTCCCCATCCAAGATGTAGAATATTATGATTATTGAAATGCTAGGTTGGCTAGGAACAGCTATTTATTTATTAGCATATATTCTACTTACAGTAGAATTTATTTCAATGGGCGGTCTATACCTAAGTTTGAATATTGTAGCTCCTATTTTGGTCATTATAGTTTCGGTGCCTAAAGCATCTTGGTCTGCTGTTTTAATTAACTTTTTCTGGGGATTTATTACTATAAGTCAAATCATTAATCTTACATTAAGATTTCCTCGACAGGGAAAATTAATCTTTCAAGTGTTGATGGGAGTTTTATTAGGCAGTTCTTTAAGTTGTACTTTAGTAGGAAATCAGCATCTAGCAGTGACAACTTTAGCTTGGTGTTCTACTATAGGTTACTCATTGAGCTATTTATTATTTCTCAATGGATGGTTAAAACTTATCGAGTTTCATCGCTGGAATTTTTTATTTGCACTGATTTTAATTCCTCAATTACTTTTGGATAATAATTGGCAGGTGATTATCATTGAGATTTTTTGGGCTGGAATAGGATTATGGGGGATATTAAATAGACATTTTCAGAAATAGATAGGGTTTGCCTGGCGTGTAAAAAATCCCGCTCGAAGGGTCAAATTGATGTTTTAAGAAAATTGAGTTCCGACAACTTCTTTAAAAAATGTCAGAAAAAGCTTCTTTTCTACCTCCAATTGACGTACCATACAGTGTAATCATTTAGTAACTGATAATTTTCAGAACTCCGATCTGCTGCTTGTAACTCAGACAAAGGAATAGTAAACCGTTTGCCATCTGATACTCGGCTCACAGGAGCTAAAATATCCCAATCTCCTTCAACCTTAGCCTTGTCTAGTGTATTTAACTCGTAGCACTGATGGTATGAACCATATTCTTTCTTATTTTTTTCATATTCTTGTGGGCTACCATAACCAAATTCAAAACGTTCTTCCCAGCTAAAGTAGCCCATGCTTTCAATGCCAGTGAGGATGCAAGGGACTTTCAATTGACCCTGAAGCCATTTCAAGTAATGTTCAAGATGAGCTTGAGTAACCTCTGGGATTTCAGGCAAGTTAAAAACAGTTTGGATTCTGGCCAACTGCCCCTCGTAGTCACTTGTTGAGTCATTATCTTCAAGTTCATCATACTCTTGATACTCTTGATAAGGATATTGAAGTGGTGCTTCACCATGAGAATTGAGAATACTTGCTTGATTGAGATTAGATTGATTAGGGTGAATTGTTTCTAATTCAATTAAGAATTCCCACCAGTCGCCAAAGTCAAAAATATATGTCATATTGCCGCCTTCAACTAAGGGAAGATCGCCAATCTTAACTTCAGGAGTATGAATAGAGCCATCGGCAGAAGGATGAGTAACTTCGATCGTCCTTCCAAATCGATCAAGATATTGAAACATATCGAGATGATCGTGCTCGAAATCAAAGGAATCGATAATTAACTCACTTAATGTGGCTAAGGTCATATGACTAGAAATAGCAAGCCGCCTCCAAGCCTTACGGAGATGAGCTTTAAAAATATAAACTCCCTCTCTAAAGTCGGCTTTGGGAAAAGTGATAATGGCACGCCAGTCGGGAAAATAATTTTGCAAATAGGGTTGTAATTCGCCAATGGGGACATCGGGATCGTTATCAAATTTCCACATTGCATTTCGTTGATTAAAGATTAAATTGAGCTAAAGATTTTCTGGTTAAAACTTTTTGTTTGCTACTGACAGCTATACCTAATGAGCCTATGTAATCGAGAAAAGATTGGAAATCTTGAAGAATTGAGCCTGGTTGGGTTAAGCTAATTTCTTGTTTTTCTAAGAGTGCAATGGTTGTGGTCGATATGGGAGGTAATTCAACTAATTGTTCATCATCTTCTTCATCAATGTCATCTAGTTGGTAAAGATCTACATTCATTAAATTAATTTTTGGGCAATTTTTCTATATATATTATCTAAATTTTCGCAATGGTTTTATCTATAACTTAATGATTTTCCAGGTGTAAATTTCTCTTCTTCTGCGCTCGAGGGTTCTCAAAAGCAATCGCGCAAAGAGTTCAACTAAGATCTTGGTTCTCGTGGTCTGGCAACATTAACCTTCATTGTGCGTCCCATCCACGTTGCTTTGTTTAAAGCTTCAATAGCTTTAAGTTCTTCGGCTTCGCTCGACATTTCTACAAAAGCAAATCCTCTGGTACGACCAGTCTCACGATCTATTGGTAGAGAAATCTTTTTAACAGTTCCATAATCACCGAATACTTCTTGAAGGTCTTCTGTAATAATAGCGTAAGACAGAT
>JASJDA010000163.1 GCA_030065755.1 Prochloraceae cyanobacterium
GCAACTAATTGTTAGTTGGTGTTCGTTTCCTCCCCAACCTGCTTGTGCGAGGATGGGGTTTCCACTCACACATTTTCTGATGAAAGAATATTATGGGAGCGATCGGCAATTACAATCGCCCTAGATGGGAAGACAGGTGGATAAACTCAGTACTTATAGGTGCTTGGATATTAGCAAATCTCAGCGCGATCGTCTGGTGGTTTGAGTCGTTTAGATATGCATCTAGCCTTAATTTACTCCTTACTGGTCTGATAGTTACATTTATACTGGTGCAACTGTGGCGCGATCGCTCCCAGTTAGAAATATCTACTCGACCTACTTTAGAATTTTATCCCATATTGTTGCTTCTCGGTGCGGGATTTAGCGCCATTATTCTTCAATGGCTAGTGGACATACCTCAAATAAACTTTCTCTTATTCTTACTGGGTAGTTATGGGTTATGGGGTTTATTTGTCAAGCCTACTCCGTGGCGAAAAGGTTTGGTCTATGCTGGTTTACTTGCTTTAGTAGTTCCCTTTAGCGCCCAGTTCAACACTGGTGTGGGCTTTCCCGTGCGTCTTTTAACTGCCCATGTAATAGAAAATATCCTTTCTGTTTGGCACATTCGCGCTATCTCTTCTAATGACATTATTATCCTAGAAAATGGAATTGCTCGCGTAGATTTGCCCTGTAGTGGCTTGAAAAGTTTGTGGACGGGAACTTTATTTTTCTTGGCTGTTACTTGGCTAGAAAAGCGCAAACTAGGAATGAAGTGGTTTTTAGTTGGCGCTGCTAATTGGTTATTTCTAATTTTTGCTAATATAACGCGAGTATTGCTGTTAGTTTTAATTATCGAAGTATGGCAACAGCCAGAAATTGCTAAAATTCTCCACGTACCTTTAGGGGTAATTGGTTTTATTGTTTCTTCGCTCCTAACTTGGATGTTGCTGCAAACTGTTTCTCAGTGGGAAGAGGGGGAGCAGGGGAGAAAGGGAGAGGGGGAGAGGGGGCGATCGCCTATATCTTGGTTGTTGGTTATGGTAGTTGGTTTGGCGCTAGTTGCTCAAATTAAGCCGCCATCCGAAAATCCACTGACAATTACTTCTTTTGAGTTACCGCAGCAAATAGTCACTCAAACTATACCTCTAAGCGAACCCGAAGAAAACTTTTTTAATAATTCTGCTAACTCCGTAGTACAAAAACAGCGCTTTATTTTTGAAAATATTTCTGGTTCGATGTTGTTAGTAGCTAGTAGTGCTTGGAATGCTCATCATCTTCCAGAATTGTGCTTTGCTGGTAGTGGTTTGAAAATAGACGATACAGAAAGTAAACATCTTACCGAGTCGATCGCAGCGCGGTGGTTGTCTTTAGAAAATGGACGAATTTCAGCAACTTATTGGTTTCAATCACCCCAAGATACCACTGACGATTTTTTATCTAAAATTTGGGAATATATTGCCCACCGTCGGCGAACTTGGGTGTTAGTTTCTATACTTTTCGATCGACGAGAAAACCCCAATAATCCTCAAATTAAAGCTTTTACTAACAATATTTACGAAGCGATCGCTCGAGATATTCAAGAAAAGAATTTTAATACTAATTACCAACTCCTAAAAAAATGAAATCGAAAAGTTTTAATCTAATAAAAATTGTCAAACCAATACTTAATGTCAGTTTTCACTCTATTTTTTGGCTGTGGAATCTGATTTTTTTAACGGTAGTCGGCTTGGGACTTTTACCATTTGTTGGTATTGCTTTAATCGTGGCTACTATTGACGGAGACATTCCGTTTGAGTTTTTCATTTCGTTTGTTACTTTAATTGCAGTTCCGACTATCTGCACATTAATAGGGATATTCTTGCTAAGAAAACAACCGAGGGAACTAATACGTCTCTTCTATGGCGTAGAAGCGCCCTTATTTGTTTTGTGTTTGCTTCGTTTATTTGTATTTAGAGAACTTACCCCTGCTAGTACCCTAGTTTTAGGGACAATTTTCCTCTGTATTTTTGCCTTTGGTCTAGAATTAGTAGCTGGCTACGCTAAAGAGAATAAAATTTTAGCTTGGCTGCAATTAGTTGCCCATAGCTTAATGCTTTTAATCGGTTGCTATATGGGGTTAGTATTACTTTTCTATGCCGTACCTGTTGCGTTTACTAGCATTACCTACTTTTTCTCTTTTCAATGGGTCGAACCACTGATAAATTCTCTTAGCTACATCATCAATCCTTTTACCTTATTATTTTTTGTTTTATATTTACTCTTGTTTGTCTTTAGTTGTACTCTGTTCGTAGGAATGCCGTCAGCAATTACAGCCCTTTACCTGCATTCGGGACAAAGAATTTTAAGGGCTTTTGCCAAACAGTACGGGCGCAATAAAATGATTCAGGGGACGATCGCTGTATTGGGTGTTTGGTTAATTTTGTTCTTTTCTTTTAACGTACAGCCACAAGTCCAGGCATTTAATTTATTAGATAAACCCGCACAGACAGACAGCGATCGCCAAGCAATTTTAGCTAAATCCAATGTAATTCGCCGAGGTCTAGTTAATGCTAATTTGTACCCCTATCGCTATCTCGGTACCACTAAAGAAAATAATCACATCTACGTCACCTATAAAAATGTATTTGGCTTTCCAGATTCCTGGTGTCAGTCCTTACAAAATACTTACAATGAGTTAATGTTGCCGTTTTTGTATCGAGGTGCGAAAGAGGATACAAAAAAAGCAAGTAAGTTTTATGCAGAGTTTTTTGACATCCCGCTACAAAAAGCCGAACGTCAAGCAGTACAACACGCCTTACAATCTACAGCCATTGTTGACCAAGCAAAAGCAGGTTTAATTAATATCGACCAACCCAGAGTGTGGTTGCGAAAACAAGAAGTTACGGTCAAACCACAGGGAGATTGGGCTGATATAGAACTGTACGAGGTTTACGAGAATAAAACCAACGACGTAGAAGAAATTTTTTACTACTTCTCCTTGCCAGAAAGCGCTACGATTACGGGGTTGTGGTTGGGAGATACAAGCGATCGAGACCTTCGCTATCCTCCTATCGTTTCTCCTAGAGGTGCGGCCCAAACAGTATATAATTCTCAAGTGAGGCGACAGCGACCAGTAGATCCAGCTTTACTAGAGCAAGTAGGGCCGAGAAGTTATCGTCTGAGGGCGTTTCCAGTCCCTCGTCCCTTGAGATCCTGGGAGAGAATAGAGCGAAACAGCAATCGACGCCCGACAGAATTACACTTGTGGCTTACTTATAAGGTAATGCAACAAAAACAAGGATGGGCTTTACCTAAGTTAGAAGAAAGACGCAATATCTTTTGGACTAATTGGACTAAGCGCATTCGCAATGGCAAAGTAGAAAAAGGTTTTAACGATGCTTGGTTAGAAGACTACATACCCGCAGAACCAGTAAACCCAACGCTACATCAAGTTAACTTAACTGATAATTATCGCATCTCGGCAACACCCCTAACTAAACAAACAGCATCTCTACCTAAAAATAAACACTTCGCCCTCATTCTCGATCGTTCTCGCAGTATGTCAGCCCATCGTCAAGAGGTCGAGGAAACTTTTGCTTGGTTGCAAAAAAACTTGTCTGACAACGATGTGGATTTATACGTCACTGACTCAACAGAAAATAAAGCCGAACGCTTCGACGACATCAAAAGCTTTAATGCCAATAAAATAACCTTCTATGGGTCAATTCAAACTAAAGAACTCCTCAAAGAGTTTGCTGACTTACGTGGCGATACTAAATACGACAGCATTATTGTAATAACAGATGAGGGCAGTTACGAACTTTCTGACGATAAACAGAAAATTCCCTCAATATCTGCACCTTTGTGGCTGGTGCATTTAGGAGATAAAATGCCCCCAGCCTATGACGACGATACCTTAAAAGCGCTCCAAGATAGTCGAGGTGGTGTAGCTGAAGATATTGCTACAGTTATGCAGCGCATAGCAGCTAAAGAAACTTTGGGTTCGGATGTGGTCAATGTGGTGGATGGCTATGTCTGGAAGATGGAAAAAGGTTCTGCTGAGAATACTTCTGAAACTGGTTTTGAACCATTTGGCGCGAGACAATTAGTATTGGGTTTGAGTCAAAAAATGACCGCAAAATCCTTAGAACAACTAGATGCCATTCACGCGATCGCCAAACAATATGGCATAGTTACTCCCTATTCTTCCACGATCGTCCTAGTAAATGACGAACAGCGTAAAATGCTGAAAGAAGCTGAAGCAGCCAGCGATCGTTTCGATCGAGAAGTAGAAACAGGAGTAGAAAATTTAAACCAGCCGTTTAGTCCTACGGAAGTATCTGGGGTTCCCGAACCAGAAGAATGGATGCTTTTAGGTATAGTAGCGATCGGTCTTATCGTAGTTTATAGATTGCGCAAAGGTAGTCTACCTTCGTAAAGGGTTATAAAATCCCTTTAATTCAATCAGTTAACAGTTATCACGGTTTCAGTAGTAGATTTAAACCACTACTAAAACGTTCCAACTATAGAGTTGGAGGACTTTTTATCCCAGAGTTTACACATAACTGATAACTGATAACTGGTAACTGGTAACTGATAACTGTTAATATGACTTTTCAAAGTTCTCTAGCGGGAATTTCTTCTTTAAAATCAACAACAAGTTGCATGGTTTCTAACATTAACTCTCGCAAATCTTTGCTTAACGGGACTCTTCCTTGAAAACCAAACCAGCGATCGAATACAACTACAGACTCTCGTTTACCTGCTAAAAAACTTTGCATGAAGCGAATCAAAGCATAATTGACATTGTTGAGAAATTGCGAGTTATCTTCAGGAATCATACAGGCAACACCTTCTTTAGAATAGTGGCCTAAGATCGCAAAATCTTCAGAATTCTTGACAGTTTGCAACCAGCTTTCTAGTAAAATACTATCCCCAGCAAAAGCATCTATTTTTCCTCGTTCTAAAGCAGAAAAACCTTCAGCGCGATCGTCAAAGTAAACTATTTTTGCTCTAGGTTCGGCTTGTTTCATTGCCAGTTCGTTGGTAGTTCCTGGTAAAACGCCAATTCGTTTTCCTACTAAAGATTGGGAAATAGGTAAATAATTATCCTGCTTGACTAATAGTCTCGTTCCTGTGATGCTGTAGCTAACAGAAAAATCTATTTTTCTATCTCTTTCCCAAGTAAAACTACTAGCATCGCAAATAATATCTACATTATTTTCTACTAATTGAGGAATTCTGTCTTTAGGTGCGATCGCCACTAATTTTAATTCGATTTTCCGACCTAATTCTTTTTCTAGTTGTTTTTTAATTAGGGCAAGCATATCTACAGAATAACCTACTAACTGCCCTTCACGGTCAGCATAAGCAAAAGGAGATGCATCTTTACTGGTACCAGCCGTTAAAACTCCTGTTCTGGCTACTTTTTCCATCACCGTCTCGGCTGTGGCAATTTGTGTAGTTAGAATTATACTCGCGAGAGTAATCCCATACAACCATAGTTTTGCTAATTTACTGCCCTGAAAGTTGTAACCTAGCATAATCCTACTTTCTGTTTTTTCGATTGATTGTTTTTGATTATGAGATTAGGTTGTCTAATTTTGAGATAAATCGACCAAATTAATTAAAGATCGTTTTAATCTAAGCAAAAACTACCGTTCTATTATCGTATTCAAGTACTCTATTTTGTAAGTGTAATCTAACTGCTCTAGCTAAAACTAATCTTTCTAAATCTTTACCTTTGCGAATCAAATCGGAAACATCATCTCGATGGCTGACACGCACCACATCTTGCTCGATAATGGGTCCTTCATCTAGGTCAGCAGTTACATAATGGGCTGTGGCACCGATAATTTTAACTCCTCTACTATAGGCACGCTGATAAGGATTTGCACCTGGAAAAGCAGGAAGAAATGAGTGATGAATATTAATTATCTGAGAAAATTTACTGACAAATTCTGGGGTTAAAATTTGCATGTATTTTGCTAAAATTATTAAATCTATCTGATATTTTTCTAATAATTCTAGTTGCTTTGCTTCCTGTTCTGCTTTAGTTTCTTTGGTAATAGGAATGTGATGAAAATCAATTCCAAATTGATCTGCTATGTATTTAAGTTGGGTGTGATTGCTAATAATTAAAGGGATTTCTGCGGGAATTTCTTTAGCTTGCTGTCGCCAAAGAAGATCTAACAGACAGTGATCTTGCTTGCTGACCCAAATAGCCAGACGAGGAACAGTATCGGAAAAATGAATTTCCCATTTGGCTTCTAGTGGTTTGGCGATCGCCTCAAAAGCTGGAGAAATTACATCCCTAGGGAGATTAAATCCGTCGAGTTGCCATTCTACGCGGTTGAGAAACAAGCCAGCAGAAAAATCTGTATGTTGGTCTGCGTGGATTATATTGCCACCGTTACTGTAGATAAAGTTAGCTATTTTGGCTACTAGCCCTTTTCGATCGGGACAGGATATTAGGAGCGTTGCTGTTACACCAGTCATTAATTAGGATATTGAGTCAAGAATTATTTATTTAAATGAAGAAATATTGCAAAAAATTAGGTTGTTTTTTGCTGTATCCTTAGATCTTAGAACCTAATATAAATACACTAAAAATAGCGATCGTTATTTTTCAGAATATTATAATAAGATTTATAAATTTAGGCGATCGATCTCCATAGCACAGGCAAATCTATCGTGTAAATCAGTGGCAAGATGGTAAAAATCAAAACCTCAATATCGAGGAAATTGCTGGGTACAGTCTTCATGTTTGCTTTTCTGGCAACTTCCTGTAGTAACAGATCTCCTCAAAATCCTAATCTCAGCGGAATTCCCGTACAATTGCAAAAAGTAGAAACTGGAAATCTTGAAAAAAGTAGCACTTTTGTTGGGAATTTAGAAGCTAAAGAAAAAGTAGTTTTAGCACCGCGAATTAATGGTCGAATTACTCGAATTTTTGTCGAAAATGGCAATATAGTAACAATAGGAAAACCGATCGTTCAGTTAGAACCGACTAAAGAAGAGAAACAAGTAACAGCAAGAGTAGAACAGGTAAATGCACAAAAAGCGGTCGTCACTCGCTCTCTTGCCCAATTAAAGTTAGCTGAAGCAGAATTAGCCCGCGCAACAGCAGAAGTAGAAAGGCACAAAGCACAACTTAGAACTACAAAATCCGATCTAGAACTAGCCAAAAAAAATATAGAGCGGGCTAAATTTTTAGTAGAGCAAGGTGCCCAAGCAAGGCAAGAATTAGATAACACAATTCGCGATTTCGAGCGGGCAAAATATCAACGAGAGGCGACCCAAGAAGCTCTCAATGCAGCCAATAAATCGGTTAATGCTGCGCGAGAACAAGTCAAAGCTGCTATGGCTGATATCGATCGCGAAAAATCCTCTCTAAAGCAAACACAGGCGCAAGTAGGTGTGGCTACTCAAGATTTAAAATTTAACCAAATAGTAGCGCCAATTAGCGGGGAAGTGGGGTCATTCCCAGTGAAAGTGGGCGAGTTCGTAACTATCGGTCAACAACTGACTACTATTACTCAAAACCAAACTTTGGAGCTAAACATAAATGTCCCAATAGACCTATCTTCCCAACTAAGAGTCGGACTGCCAGTACAGATTGTTAAAGCTGATAACACGACGGAAGTAACAGGTAAAATAAGTTTTATATCCCCAAAAGTAGACCAACAAGCTCAAACTATCTTAGCCAAAGCTACCTTTAAAAATAACGGCAACTTACGAGACGACCAATTTGTAACCGCTAGAATAATTTGGGAGAGCAAACCAGGAGTTTTAATTCCCACTGTTTCTGTTTCTCGCATTGGCGGACAAGAATTTGTTTTTATCGCCGAAACAGTAGAATCTAAAGAAGGAAAGTCTAACCTAATTGCCAAACAAAAACCCGTTAAATTAGGAGATATTCAGGGTCAAAAGTATCAAGTAATTTCAGGAATTAAAGTTGGAGAAACAATTGTAACTTCAGGAATTCTCAATTTAAAAGATGGGGTTACTATTGCTCCTCAAGAAAGTCAACAGTCGCAGTAACCATCGGATCGGTTTTCCCCACTTCTACTTTACCTTTACGGGCGATCGATTATGTTACCGCTTGCATTTAAAGTTACTACTTCAAATCTAAAATTGTTTAGTTGAGGCTCAGAAACTAGTTCAGTAAAACTTAAAAATGCCAGGGTAAACGCATTTAAATTTAGTTGACAAAATATCAGTTTTATGCATTATAAGGAATGGAAAAGGCGCTCGCCGAATTAAATAGACGATCGAAAGTCTTTCTCTATTTGGATTTTAATCTGCGTGCGAGCGCTTTTTTCCTAAAGTCCAGTTAGACTTAATGGATAAATATACAAGCGATCGATTGTGATGACGCGTTATATATCCCTTAGTCTGACCTATCTAGAGCGCTTCAAAATAAAGAATAAATCTGAAGGTTTGTGCGAGCCCTCAGGTCTTACACTCTCACACCAGGAGAATGCTCTTTGGACGATCGGTGATGATACGAAAAAGATTTTTAAATTGGGGCTTGATGGAAAATTAATCAAAGATAAGTCCTTCAAGATTCCCGAAAAAGGTCTCGAAGGTATTCTTCTAGATCCAACTGGTAAGTTCTTGTTTGCAATCAAAGAACAGACCAATGAAATCATGAAAATAAAGATTGACACGGAAAAAGTTACCGAAAGGAATTTCCTCAAGGAAATGATGGGTTACGATGCAATTGCAAGTTTCTTTACTAACGGTGGAGGTAATAAAGGTCTTGAGGGTATAGCCTGGAATGAAAAAACTGGAACGATTTTTCTACTTAAAGAAGGACCCCCTGGACTTCTAATTGAAGTTTCAGCCGACTTACAGACTATTCGGAGCTATAAGCTGTTAAATGAGAACAATGGATTTTATGACACTCATCTAAACAGCGAAGAGATTGACTTTTCAGGAATTTGTTACGATCTCAATCGTAATTGCTTTTGGATCGTGAGTGACAAAGCTAAACGGCTATTCTTATATGATTGGGGAGTTAATAATGTCACTCAGAGTTTCAGACTCGGATATTCTAAAAAAGGCGAGTATCGCGAAATCGAAAAGGCAGAAGGAGTTACGCTCAATCGAGACTCAAACCGCCTCTACATAGTTAGTGACAAAGAGGCAATGCTTTATGTCTTTGACATACGCAAGTAAATATTTAGTTTTCTTTTCTGGAAAAAAATTATAGAGATAAGGAGCTTGTAATCGAGATTTATTTGAACAAAATGTCGAACGCAGTCCCCATCTAGAATCTTTGATTTAGATGGGGTTAGTGAGACAAGAAAAAAACGCGCAGCATCCTTATTTTACCCAATCAGATTTATCGCCAAATATTTGTATTTTTGTTAGTTAATCAAAAAACTTGTCAACTTTCTATGCCAGTTCAAATCGACAAAGTTGCCATGGCAGAAGCAGATTTTATTTGTAGTGTAGATTTAGGAATTAATAACGCTGCTACGGCTTCTATAGTTGGTAAAAACGGTACTGTAAAAGCTAGGAAATTTATCAATCCAGCTAGAGACATAGACCGTCGTAACCAACGAAGAATGATGATTTCTAAGAAGTCTAGGCAAACTAAGAATATTACTTTTTCAGATCTCCCAAAGGGATTTTGTCAGAGACTTTATCGCAAGTCAGCTAACATCAATCTAGGGCTCGTTATGAAGGCAGAGAGCTTCGACTTCAGCCACTACTACACTTACTCGGAACTGGTCAACTACTTGCAGGTTTTAGGGTCAGCTTATCCGAACTTGTTAAGTCTAGAGGTTATAGGGAAGAGTTATGAGAGACGCGACCTTTGGCTTGCCACCCTTACTCGTAAGAATACTGATACCCCATTAGAAAAACCTGGCTATTGGATTGACGCTAACACCCATGCAGGAGAAGTAACTGGCTCTGCTGTTGCTCTTTATATCATTTATTATCTATTAACCCAATATAAGCAAGACTCTCAAGTTACTCGTCTGCTAGAGAATTATACTGTCTATATCTTGCCGCGTTTGGCTGTTGATGGTGCTGAAAAATATCTAACCACTCCCTACAGTTTGCGTTCTAGCGTTCGTCATTATCCCTACCCAGAACAGCGAGACGGACTCTACCCAGAAGATATCAATGGCGACGGTTTAATTTTACAGATGCGAATTAAAGATAAGTGTGGAGCTTGGAAGGTATCTGAGGACGATCCGAGAATAATGGTGCCTAGGGAACCAGAAGAATTTGGCGGCACTTACTACACTCTCCTACCAGAAGGAATAATTCATAACTACGACGGCTACGATCTTAAGTTAGCACCCACTCTCGAAGGGATGGACTTTAACCGCAATTATCCCTATCAATGGGTTCCTGAAGGCGAGCAAAAAGGTGCAGGTAATTTCCCCTTTTCTGAACCAGAAACCCGTGCTGAAGCAGAATTTTGGCATCAGCATCCCAATATCAACGGTTTTTTAACCTATCACACTTACGGAGGAGTTCTCCTGCGTCCTTATAGCACCCATCCTGACGACCATTTCCCCTTTGAAGATCTAGAAATTTACAAGCTCATTGGAGAAAAGGGAACTTCTCTTACTGGCTGCGATTGTATTTCTGTCTATCACGACTTTCGCTACAATCACCAAAAAGTAACCTTTGGCGCTATGGACGATTATGGTTACGATCGCTTCGGTTGGTTTGGTTTTACTGTTGAGCTGTGGGATCCCGCTATTGCAGCAGGGATTGAAAAAAAAGATTATGTTAGCTGGCGTAGGTTTCGTCCTGTGGCGGACGAGCTGAAGTTAATGGATTGGAACGACGAAAAACTAAGAGGAGCGGGCTTTATTGACTGGCAGTCTTTTGAGCATCCCCAATTAGGGCGTGTAGAAATTGGCGGCTGGGACTTGAAAAGAGTCTGGCATAATGCTCCAGCAGAATACTTACCAGAACTATGCGAGAAACACTGCTCCTTTGCTATTGCTCATGCTTTAATGTCTCCTCGTTTGGCGATCGCTCGTAAGGCAGTAACTTATCGGGGAGAAAACATCTATCGTGTAGTAGTACAGTTAGAAAATCAGGGCTTTTTGCCTACCTATACCAGTAAGAAAGCCAAAGAGCGTTCCTGCGTCAGACCTATTGAAGTTAAGCTGTCCTTGCCTGAAGGAGCTAACCTGGTCGTCGGTCTACTACAGCAAGAAATCGGTCATCTGGAAGGACGCTCAAATAAGGCGAAAAAAAATGTAGCTCAAGGTTTTGACTGTCGTTGTCATGTAGAGTGGGCGATCGAAGCTATTCGGGGTAGTCAAATTCAAATTACGGCACTTTCGGAAAGGGCTGGTACTGTTCGCACGTTTCTCACTCTAGAGCCTGAGAATTAATTGTGACCTCCTCCTACACTGTATGCTTGCATACAGTGTAGGATTCCTTCCCTCACGATAAGGCATTGCTGCGTAGCACTTATCTAGACAAGGAACAACTACTCGATCGTAGACTTCTTTGAGTCGATCGGGAAAAACCAAAGAGTTGGGTTCAAAAAAAGAATTAAATAATTTGCTCATACAATAAATTCCCTTGTTTTTAATCAACAGTAAATTAATTGAAAGGGAAGAGCCGTCTTCAACAACGCCATTTTCGCTCTTGTGCCAGATAAGTATTTGACTGAAGAGCGAATGGCTTAGAAGTCAGACAAAAGTAAGCGTGCGAAAACTCTAAGACGATCGACGAATGAATTTAGGTAAAGTGATATCTGTATCTGGTTGACGTTTTTTGCTCTTACGCGCTGGTTCAGCTGGTGGTGAAGCAGAGTTAGACACCTCAGATTCAGAAGGTATTATCGGTCGATCGCTGCTTTTATTTTGGTCTAGTTGTTCTCTATATTTAGAATCACTAAATTTTGGTAAAACAACCTCTTTGACTGCGTCATTTTGTTCTTCTAAGGTTTGTGAATCCTCAATAGTTGGTTCTGCAATTTCCACAACAGAAGATTTCGTATTGGAAGGTGCTTGACTAGAAGGGGAATGATTCGGTTCGTCGTTGAGTTGAGCTGACCAGGGTTGTATAGGCTGAGCTTTTGGTATTAAAAGTGAGGCTGGAGAAGGAACTTCCAAATACCTGTCCAAAGCTGCTTTATATTGCAGAGTATAGCGTTGTTGGCGTTGCAGGCGAGAGTGCAATTCGTGAATTTGCTCTCGTGTTTCAGAAACTTTCTGAGTCTGTTGATTGTAGTCCTCTTGAAGTAAGGCGCATTCTCGTTCTAGCTGAGCTACTTGTTCTTGAGATGCTTCTAACTGTTTGGAGAGGGTTTCAATTAAAATTTGCTGACGTTGTGCTGTTTGACGAGCTGCTTCTAATTCGCGGTTTAAACTCTCTATTTGTTCTTGAGAAGCGTTAAGCTGTTCTGTTTGTTGTGCGACGATATTATCAGTACTGCGGGTTCGTAAGACCTGAGATTGCAGTTTTTCCTGAGAATCTGCGATCGTCTGCTCTAATTTTACTACTGTTTTGAGGAGTTCTCGATTGCGCTGACGGAGTTTGTGAGCTTGAGCGCACCAATCGATATTGTTATTTTTAGTATCGCGATCGCTGGTTTGTTGTGTGAGTGTTATTTTCTCGAGCGGCTCTTTGCGATCCTCTTGCCGATCGCTGTCTCGATCTTTGTTGCCGATTTTATCTTGGTAGACTTCGGCTTGCTGCTGATTGGATAATGGTATATTAGCTTCGCTCATAATTTAGTCCAGAAGTAGAGTGAGAAAGCCTTGCTAGCAAAGAAAAATCTAGCAATTTTAAGTTTTAGTTATTAGAATCTACTTTTTTGCCCATTTATCGACTACAATATCTTCTAATTTGACAAACTCCTTTGAGAATGAGAAAGAAAAATGGGATTTGTAGGATTAAAGCTATGCTATTGTTAACACAAGTTTTTCGCTCGAATAGCTGCCAAACTTGGTATGTTTTCTGGGAAAAATTACGATTGATGTAATTTTTCTAAAAATTGACTTGAGCCAATTTCCCAGAATAATCTTTATCTAGTTTTAATCTATTTTGCCAACTATGTTGTTATTGGAATTAGGTTACTAAAAGCTGGCTTGCGATCTGGATCGGTTTGTATTATCCTAATCGTTCAATTTTTGTTTTGAGTAAATCCTACCACACCCATGATATTTAAAATCTGGCTAGTAAAATTATAAAAATATTCTGTAATAATTGATAATAAAAAATTGATAATAAAAAAAGAGCGCCTACATCTTTAATTTTGTTATTTTGTATACACTTTTTTTAACATTTCTTGATGCATTAACGCCCGATCTACTAAAGACTCAATTTGAGTTAAGCTCAGAGGTTCGGCGTTGGCATAATGTTCTAACCAAGCCTGACAAATAGTATTGGAGTCATCTGGAATTTGTTCTAATTCCCATCCAGGTAAATCTAATTCTAAGTTGAGCTGGGCGATCTTAGGGTCGTAACTAATAGCAAAGCAGCGACAACTTTCTGCGACTGCCATAATTAAGCTGTGGTAGCGCATACCGATCGCCATGTCTACCCCGCGAAATAATCCTTTTAGTTTTCTTGGATCTTCAAAAGAGATAATCTGACTAGCAGAGGTCGGAAGCTCAGACGTAATGTAACGAGCTACGGCCATATCTTTAACAGGCTGAAAAGGTACGATTAAGATATAGGTGTCTGTAGCTTTTTGAAAATCAACCAATGCTCTAGTTAGATTAGAAAGGCGATCGGGAGTAAGTTGAGGATGAGAACGTAAAGTTATTGCTATTCTGGGTGCTTTAGTGTCCCACAAGCCACTGACAGATTTTGCTTCTAATGCCCAAACTGGATCGGGTGCGATTGTAAAAGGAAGTTGCCACTGTTGAACTAGTTGAGCTGAAGCGCGATCGCGCACGCTAATAGCACTACAACCGCGCAAAACTTCTCTGGTCATCCATTGCGTCCAAGGATATTTTAAGGGGCCAATTCCTTGCGCCCAAGCAATAGTTTTTAAACCTCGCTGCTGTGCTAGTGCCATTAAACCAATGTAATACAATGGGCTGGCTATACTGGTGACATCTTGTATTAAACTACCACCCCCCCAGATAAATAGATCTGAGTTTCCCAATACTTTGAGAATGGAAAAAGCAGAGGAGCGATCGCAACTTTCTACGCCATATCTTTGTTGGGTTTCTTTTGGGGACCCACTAAGGACGATCGGTTCTATTTCTTCGGGTAACATTTGCAACAAGGAGACTAGCAATGCTTCGTCACCACCGTTTCCTTTCCCATAATATCCGCAGATAATTGCTCGATTTTTTTTCACTTTAGATTACTTGAGGTCAGATAAGAAGCTTTTTGTCTTTTCTCGATCGTTTTGACTAAGCTGTCTGAAATTTGATTATATACCTCATCTAATTGTTGACCTATTTTGGCATCCATATAGCCACATTCAACAGCAAATTGCATCCAGGTTTGTGTTTCTGTTATTTTTAGACAGCAATCATTCAATTTATTAACGAATAAAACAGAATTAATATCCCTTTGTTTCCAAGCTGCTGCTAAATTAGTACAAACTGAACGGGAAGAGTAAAGAATTTTATCAGTTAACGAGTAAGTTTCTTCAAGAGGAAATCTTTTTGACAAGTCAACAATTACCATGGCTGCATCAAAAGCAATTCGGTATTCTTTCAATTGTGTGTGACTTTTAATTGCCAATCGTTCTTTCTTTTGCGGAAAATGGCTTTTTCTCTCCTTGTTAGCTTTTAGGTTAGTCTTGCTTGCTTTTATTTCTTCCAAGTTTGATATTCTTTTATGCTGGGCTTTTTGAGAGACTAATTTAGTTGTATTTACTTTTGATTCATCAATTTCTGAATCCACTTGTGCCCAAATTTCCTTAAATTCAAGAGAGTTTAATTTTTGAATTAAGTCCACATTGTTTAATACTTCTTTAGATGATACAAACATTTTGCTTATCACATAACGAACCGATTATTTTCAAATGCTAACACTTTTTTCAGAAATTAGGCGATTTTACTTTGTTATTTGAATTTAATATATTGCAATATATTTTTTTGTTAAAGTTAGGTGTTTTTACTTTAAACAAACTTCAAAAATATTGTTTTTAAATAAAATCAAAAAATCTAGTAATTTAAATTACTAGATTGTGGTGTTTTCGATCGCATTAGTTCAGATATAAATGGTAGCTAAACAGCTCTTGGTTTAGATGAGTTTAGCCGTGTTATCTACTAAACTTTGGGCAAATTTATCGAAACGTTCTGACATTTTCGGATCCAGTAATTTCCCTTCTGAATCAAATGCTTTCCAGGCTTGTCCGATCGCAATTTGTTCGGGAATTACCCAGGCGTGAACCCAACGCATAATTACCCGCAGATCGTTTAGGGTATTGCTGTTAGACTGTCCCCCCAGTACGCTAATTAGTCCCGTTACTTTCCCAGATAAATGCTCGAAACTCATTAAATCTAAAGCATTCTTCAGACTTCCACTGACACTGCCGTGATATTCTGGGCTTGCTAAAATTAAGCCGTCGGCTTCTTTAACAATATTTTTCATTCTCTCTACGTCGGGATAGTCGGGATATTCGTCACTACCGTCGCAAAATGGTAATTTCAAATCTCTTAAGTTGAGAATTTCTACTTCTGCTCCTAATGCTTCTACTCGCATTGCTGCTAATTTGAGTGCAGAAGCGCTATAGGATTGAGAACGCAAACTTCCCCCAAGACCGACAATTTTAACCATAGGATTAATTCTCCTCAACTTTTAAATAAACTCATAACGACTACGTATAAGTTAACGAAAAAAAACCTCGATCGTCAAGGGTAAGAGTTAAAAGTAAAGAGCAACCTCAATGCTGCCCTTAGTCGGAGTTTCCCCAAACACCTGACTATCAAAAAGAAGAACTAGTTTATCTCAAGATGACCAGACAGCAGAACTACGAATCAATGGAACAGGTTTTGGAGAGATTAGAAGAGCTACTTCATTACCAAAAAAATCGACTAGCTTATCGCAAGCGCTAGATGCTGTAGACATTGTCAGACAACTTGAAGTTGAAGGTCATTTTCCAGAAGCAGATTATGCGTTTGATAACGCGGACTCTTAATTTTCAATGGCTCCAAGTAACTTTAATGTTGTTTGTTGAGCTGGTGTTAAACCCGTAGCCCCAGTTATGTTGGTACCTTCATAGGGTTTAGGAGATCTGAGAGTTTTAAGAAACTGACCTGTTTTTACATCCCAAAGCTTGACTGAAAAATTATCTCCACTACTAGCAAGTATTTTTCCGTCAGGACTAAAGGCAACTGACCAAACATTATAAATGTTTGCTGATAAAGTCTTTAAACAAGTACCAGTTCTAACATCCCAAAGTTTAATTGAAGAATCAGCACCGCCGCTGGCAACTACTTGATTGTCAGGACTAAAGGTAACTGACCAAACATTATTCTCGTGTTCTTGAGATAGCCAAAGTGGTTTGTTATGTTTGCTGCTCCAGAGGTAAATTTTGCCGTTAAGATCCCCCGCAGCCAAAAATTTTCCATTGGGACTGAATGCTAGTGTATAGATACTGGCGAAAGTTTGATTAAAAACTGAGTTGCGCAGATCGCAACGAGAAAGATTAACTTCATGGAAGTCCATTCCTTGTAAGTTAGCTTGCCAAATCGCCAAGCCAGAAAAATTGTAGCCTTTGACATTTATATTTAATTGACGCAGTAAATTGAGTAGATTTCCTGCCGCATATCCTGGTTTTAAACGAAATTCTGTTTGTAATTTGACCAAAATTTGAGACAAGCAATTTTCCAGACTTTGACGAAAGCGAAAAAACATCAACAGTCGATCGATTAACGGTTGAAGAATCAGACGGACTTGACTCTCCCTAACATAATCGACAGCATCGGCTTTAGTTAAGGCGTAACGATTGAAAAAGTTTATTTTCTCGGAAGTTAGCTCGATAAATATTTTCTCAATTAGTCCCTCGGTCACGTACTCCACGACCACTGTTTGTTGTGTTAAACCAGAAACTCCTGTTTCAATTAGGGAGCGACGTTCTAAGCTAATTATTGCCTGTAAAAATTCTCCTACTGCTCTGGGGAAGACTAAATCTTCTCGTAATTGTTGAGAAGAAATTGGCTCTCGATTAATCGCCAGCCAATACATAATTTCTCGTTCTAAATCGCTTAAACGCTTCCACTGCTGTTCTAGGAGATCGTTAATGTCATCAAATATAAACGAACCTTGCTCGATAACTTCCAGGAATTGACCGATATTCCTCTCAAAAAAATCTCGGATCGTGCTGGCGAGTATTTTTAAAGCCAGAGGATTGCCAGAATAGCGACAATTTAAACTCTCCCATTGAGCTTGTGAGCCAGAAAATGTTCCTTTAATTGAAAAAATTTTTTGCCCTTCAACTGGAGATAAACCTTTTAATTGAAAAGTACGAATCGATAGATTTTCTCCCTCATCAGCAGTTAATCCTAAAGGTTTTTCTCTAGAAGTTAGCAGCAAGCAACTCTTATGATTTATTTCACTAATACAACTAAACAGTTGCTTATAATCTTCGTATCCTTTTCGATACCGACCTGTAGGAAGACCAGTCTCTAAAATAGCTTCTCCATTATCTAGAATTAACAGGCAGCGCGAAGTACGTAAATAATGGAGAAGTCGCAATCTTCTTCCTTCCACTGTTTTGGGTAGGTTAGTTTCAAGCTGCTGTGACAAGAAAAAGATTAAATCTTCAAGCAGAGCAAAAAATGGTGGAGCGTTGCGCAGACTTCGCCAAATAACGTAATCAAACCCCTCGGTTAACTGTCGAGCCAGCTTGACTGACAAAGCAGTTTTACCTATTCCACCTATGCCTAATAAAACTACTAATCGACAGCGATCGACTCCTATCCATTGTTTTAAAGTTGCTAATTCTTGCTCTCGACCATAAAAAATATCCACATCTGGAGCTTCCCCCCAATCTTCATAGTGGCTGCTTCCTACTAATTGAGTATCGATGCTTTCAACTAAAGGAGTTTTCGTCGTTTTTCTTTCTAAAATTGTTTTAGATAATAGCTCTTTCTCAGGTTGTGTTTCTAATTTGAATTGTTCTCTAACTCTTCGCTCTATAGCCGTACGAAAATTCCTTTTATTAACTTTTTCTCCGAATACTTGAGAAAGAAATTTCCAAAAACTCGGTCCAGCATCATTTCTGAGATAATCTCCAGTATATCCGTAGTTTTTGGCGATCTCTTCGTAATTTTGCCCTCGACAAGAACCCTCAAGAATAGAGACTTCTATCTCTTTGAGATGTCTGTTAGTTTCGATAAAAACTACTCTATCTACTATGTCGATCGCTGTTTCAGAGTTAATTGAAAAGTAAGAATTATTACTGACGACCTTATCTTTTTGAATAATGTTGCTAGATTCTCGCTCCTTATTCCTAACAGAATTCACATAGGGCTCATTTTCAACTGCTATATATTCATCCGATCTAGTCTTTTCTGTTCCGAAAGATTTGTTTATTTTTTTTCGATCGTTAGCCATAAAATAATCTTGATTAAAATTTTGATATTTTTAATCTTAAGAAAACAAAAATTAAGTCGTTCGCCGTTCTGTTTCTTTCTCAGAAAACAAAGTTAGAAAGCGTCCCTTTCTCAGCTCAAAATTTCTGCGCTGCTCTACAAACAAAAAGCTTATATTAAGTTTTTTAACTGTGAAAATTAGTTCTACTCTTCAGT
>JASJDA010000164.1 GCA_030065755.1 Prochloraceae cyanobacterium
TAGGGTTTAACATAAGGCATTACAAGGTTAATAACACAAAAACTGGCTACAAGTTACTCATAAAACCGAGTAAAGAATTCCTAAAGAAAACCAAAAGAGATTTACGAGAAATATTCCTAAATCAAATAGGAACGAATTAGTCTGTTTTTTGCAAGTTTCACTAACATGGAAAATTTTGATTCGATCGCTTAGGGATATTTTCCATCAAAATCTACTATCTTAATGATTATATTTCTTAATATATTTACTTAGATTGATTTTGGGGTCAGAAGTGAGAGTCCCGTAATAAAATAAATTAAAAATAGGAAAATTGGCGCTAGGAGACTTATCTGTGCTGAGGAT
Source organism: Prochloraceae cyanobacterium (assembly GCA_030065755.1). Lineage (GTDB taxonomy): Bacteria > Cyanobacteriota > Cyanobacteriia > Cyanobacteriales > JASJDA01 > JASJDA01. The sequence continues at coordinate 343 of JASJDA010000164.1, forward strand.
ATCGCCGAGGAAGTGTTTGTGGCGTACTGCGATCGCAGGATTGGCCCTCGCAGGCAGTCTAATAACTCAACAGAGCTGGAGCAAACCAGTACTAGCAGCAAATAATTACTGCAGGTTCACTAAAGAAGAGATCGCGACCAAAGAAAATCTTCTCAGAGCAACCTTAGAAGGAGACGAACAAGCCGAAAAACAATACTGGGCAACCCTCAAACAACACTCGCAAATGTTACGCCGGTGTCGCCAAAGAACCTGGCCTCAAAATCAAGCAATCTGGCTGCGGTTGTATCCTTGTGACATTCGCTCTGGAGCTATTGATTACGTTCTCGATCGCGCCGTCAATCTAGGATACAATAGAATTTACCTCGAAGTATTTTTTGACTCTCAAGTCCTCTTACCTCCAGCGGACAATCCCACTCCTTGGCTAACAGTAGTGCGATCGCCTGGAGCGGAAAATATAGATTTATTGGCTGAGACGATCGCCAAAGGTCGTAAAAGAGGTTTGCAAGTCTATGCTGCTATGTATACCCTCAATTTTGGATACAGTTACGCTCAGCTACCAGCAAAAAAAGGAGTGCTGGCGCGTAACAGAAAGGGAGAAAACAGTCTGGCTGTGGTTTCAGGCGGCTCTCAAGCCTTTATAGATCCCTACAATAGACAAGCTCGGATAGACTACGATCGATTGGTTAGATCGGTACTAAAACGCCGTCCGGACGGGGTATTATTTGACTACGTTCGCTATCCTCAAGGAACTGGCACTCGATCTGCGGTTAACAAAGTCGGAGATCTTTGGATCTATGGCGATGCGTCGCGACAAGCTCTATATAACAGAGCCAAGAATAACAAGGGTAGAGCTTTAATTGAGCGATTTATTACTAAGGGACATATTACAGCTCAGGACGTAATTGCTTTAGATAAACTTTATCCAACAGAAAAAATTCCCCTTTGGGAAGGTCGCCAAGCAACAGCCACTGAAGCCAAAGCCTCTGCTTCGGTTCGCCAACAAATTTGGCGATCGCAGTTGTGGAATCTCAGTGTTAACCACGCTACTCAAGGGGTACTCGATTTCCTTTCTTTTGCTTCCTCTCCTTTCGCGCAGCAAGGTATTCCTACGGGAGCGGTCTTTTTTCCTGAAGGGAACCGAAGATTAGGTAAAAGAGGTTTTGACTCTCGCTTGCAGCCTTGGGACAAGTTTCCCTCTTCTATGGAGTGGCACCCTATGGCTTATGCAGTTTGCGGTAATAATACTAGCTGCGTGGTAAAACAAGTGCAACAGACCTTGGCAAAAGCTCCTCCCAATACTAAAGTAATTCCCGCGATCGCGGGAATTTGGGGTCAATCTTACAGAGATCACCCTCCTTTAGAAGTACAAATGCAGGCGCTCCGCAGTGCTTTTCCTCAAATTAATTCTCTGAGTCATTTTGCTTATCCCTGGATAGAACCACAGCGCGATCGTCACCGCAGATTTTGCAATTTATGATATTGGGGAAAATTTGAGAATTTTTATGGTACAATTAGTAATTGTGTCTGCTAATATAGTTATTAGCAAATTTCAGCGGACGTGGCGGAATTGGTAGACGCGCTAGATTTAGGTTCTAGTGTCTTTGACGTAAGAGTTCGAGTCTCTTCGTCCGCATTTTTAACAATTACCAGTTAACAGTTATCAGTTGCCAGTTAACAGCGATCGGTTATGTGTAAACCCTGGGATAAAAAGACCCCCAACTCTGTAGTTGCAGTGTGGGTAACAGTTTAAATCCAAAATCCGAAACCGTGATAACTGATAACCGATAACTGATTTAACGAGAAGTGCATACGGTTTCAACTACTCGACAACCACTGCCATAGTTTTGGCGACAACTTTGTAGAGCATAATTTTGAGCTAAACTCCTAGTCGTACCCCAGCCAGAACCCCAGCCACGGGAATTTTGTGTTAAAGAGCCACAAGCATTTTGAAACCAAACTAGAGCTCGACAGTCCCCAGCTCTGCCTGCATAATTTTCACAAGTTCTTAATGCTCCATTGACAGCACCTTGACGAGATTTATAGTTCCAAGAATAGCCGTAAGCTCCAGTGCTAGGAGAGACAGCAATAGATCCGAATAAATTTTGTCCTTGTGCGAAGGTTTTTGGAGCACTGGAAGCGACTAACGGCAATGTTAAAGCCGCTGCCACTGCTAATTTGGCAGGCAATAGCTTTTTAAACATTATTTTTCTTTCCTAAATGACTAATTAATGGTATTGTATTAGTTTTACTAATATATAGAACAAGTCCACATACATAGATTGCCCAATAGAGCCAAAAAACGTAACATTTTCGCTCTACAATTTAAATTTCTTTACTTACAGCCACAAAAATAAAGAGAAAGGTTCGATCTCTTCGATTTCCCTTTCCCTTGGTTTAAAATCTCGATTGTAGTTTTTTTCTGGCTTCTCAAGTAGTAGAAGACTTCTTCTTAGTAGTTTTCTTCTTAGTTTTAGAAGCAGTTTTAGAGGCAGTCTTGGTTGACTTGCGGGTGGACTTCTTGGTTGAAGTTTTGGCAGCTAACAGTGGTAGCGCTTTTTCCAAAGTCATACTTTCAACAGTTTCCCCTTCTGGAAGGCCAGCATTAGTTTTGCCGTGTTTGACATAATTACCATAAGGCCCTTGATAGATATTTACTGGCTCCTTATCTTCTGGGTGGGGACCTAATTCTCGTAGAGGTTTTTTCTTGGCACCACCGCCACCGCGCGATCGCTTTGGTTGTGCCAGCAATTCCAATGCACGTTCTAGACCTACTGTCAAGACATCGTCTTCAGCTTTGAGAGAACGATAATCTTTCTTGGCCTTATTTTCTTCTGGATCTTTGTATTCGTGAACTACATATGGTCCAAAACGTCCCAAACTTGCCTTAATTTTTCCTCCCGTACCTGGGTGTTCGCCCAAGTGACGAGGAAGAGACAGCAGACCCAAAGCCATTTCTAGAGTAGCTTCTTCTTGTTTGACCGCTTTAGGTAAAGAGACTTGCTTGGGTTTTTTATTATCTTCAGTTTTGTCTCCCAGTTGCACGTAGGGGCCGTAAGGACCAGTTTTGATATAGATAGGCTCGTTAGTTTCGGGATGTAACCCAAGTTTATCGGGGCCTTCTATTTTCTGGCGCAGTAAGGTTTGAACCTGTTCGGGACTCAGATCGGCAGGGGTTAAATCGAGAGGAATAGACGCAGCGAGGGTATCTTCGCCGTGGGGAAATTCTAAATAAGGCCCGTATTTACCAATCTTAACTTTTACTTCCAAGTTTTCTAGAGAAACTGCTTTGGCAACGTTGGGATCGATTTCTTTTTCTCCCACCTTAACTAGATTTTGTAACCCTTCCTCTCCCAGATAAAAATCTTGCAGGTAAGGCAACCATTGCGCCTCTCCAGTGGCGATTTCATCGAGAGTTTGCTCCATCTGGGAAGTAAAACTAGTATTTACTAGGTCGGGAAAGTGTTTTTCTAATAAACTCGTAACGGCAAAAGCAGTAAAGGTAGGTACTAGCGCCTTATTGCGCATGACAACGTAGCCTCGATCGACGATCGTACCCATAATACTGGCATAAGTACTGGGTCTGCCGATCCCCTCTTTTTCTAGAGTTTTAACTAAAGAAGCTTCAGTATATCTCGCTGGGGGTTGAGTTTCGTGTTCGATCGCGTCAAGCTGTTTGCAAGTAGGAGTGTCTCCCTCCGCAAGAGGTGGCAAAATCACTTCTTGGTTTTCTAGTGCTGCTTCGGGATCGTCCGATCCTTCCACGTAGGCGCGGAAGAAGCCAGGAAAATCAATCCGCTTGCCAGAAGCCCGAAATACTGCCTCTTCTACATCTATGTTGACGGCAATTTGAGTTAGCTTAGCTTCTGCCATTTGAGAAGCTACCGTGCGCTTCCAAATTAAGTCATAAAGCTTCAGTTGTTTGTCGGACAAACCTGTTTCTTTGGGAGTGCGGAAGCTACTTCCTGCGGGGCGAATTGCTTCGTGGGCTTCTTGAGCGCCTTTGCTTTTTGTGCTGTACTGGCGAGGAGAACTACTGAGATATTGTTTGCCGTACATTTGTTCTACGCATTCTCTAGCAGCAGCGATCGCCTGAGCGGATAAATGTACCGAATCTGTCCGCATATAGGTTATGTAGCCTTTCTCGTAAAGAGTTTGGGCTAGGCGCATTGTTTCCCTAGCAGAGATTCCCAATTTGCGGTTAGATTCTTGCTGTAGGGTAGAAGTAGTAAAAGGCGGGGCGGGTTTGCGAGTAGTGGGACGCTCTTCGGTTTTACTAACTGTCCAAGTTTTATCTTGGATCCGTTCTTTTAAAGCGGTTGCTCGAGCTTCGTTTAGTAAAACTACATCTCGATCGCTCTGGATTTTTCCCGTATTGGGATCGAAATCGCTACCCGTCGCCAGTTTTTTGCCGTCTAGACTAATCAATTTGGCTTCAAAGGGCGTTTCAACTTGTTCTAAAATTGCTTTTAGATCCCAGTATCCCCCTGCACGGAAAGCGCGTCTTTCTATTTCTCGCTGCACTAGCAAGCGAACTGCTACCGACTGTACCCGTCCTGCGGACAAGCCTCTAGCAATTTTTTTCCACAACAGAGGAGATAAAGTATAACCGACCAAACGATCTAAAATCCGCCGCGTTTCTTGGGCGCGAACTAAATTTTCATCAATGTCGCGACAATTGCTCAAAGCTTGTTGAATTGCTTCTTGGGTGATTTCGTGAAACACCATTCGCTTGATAGGAATTTTTGGCTTTAACACCTGCAATAGGTGCCAGCTAATACTTTCCCCTTCTCGGTCTTCATCAGTAGCTAGAATGAGTTCTCTGGCTTCTTTGAGAGCTTTTTTGAGTTCGGCTACCAGTTTCTTCTTTTTTTCGGGAACGACGTAAATCGGGTCAAAACTATCTTTTACGTTTACACCTAGTGTTGCCCATTTTTCTCCTTTAACTGATTCGGGAATTTCGTCGGCGGAGGAGGGGAGATCGCGCACGTGTCCCATCGATGCCTCTACGCGATAACCGTTAGGCAAATAGTTACTTATAGTGCGTGCTTTAGTTGGTGATTCGACGATAACCAGAGTTGACATGGGATTGACTCGAAAGGGGCAAAATAGCTGTTGTTATATTGCTTTAAAAAAAACCCGATGGCTTATTCCTCAGGATAAAGGCGATCGCTCGCAAGTGAAAAGTAAATTGCTGTTTGGCGATCGAAAATAAACAGTACTACGATCGCTACGATATACGATAATATTAGCTAAGTGCCAATTAATATTTTTTTACATTTCGATTGTATTACCTCTAAATCGATGTTATGGAAGTGTAGCTGAGCTTAGCAAGCCTAGGCTATGCTGCTATAGATATCCTTCTGAATTAATTTGCTACTGAGTCGAAAACCACAATATGAATTTTTCTAGTAGTATCGCTTCTCAGCTACACGCTGGGACAATATTGCCCGAAGGTATTGTCATTATCACGTTAATGACAATTTTGATCGGAGATTTAATAGTAGGACGCAGTTCCTCTCGCTGGTTGCCTTATGCAGCTCTCGCTGGTCTGCTCGCTTCAGTATTAGCCCTTGTTTTCCAGTGGAACAGTGCCGAACCGATCGGTTTCTTGGGTAGTTTTAATGCTGATAATCTCAGTATAATATTTCGCGTTATTGTTGCCTTATCCGCAGCCATAACCATTCTCATGTCCGTTCGCTACGTGGAACAGTCAGGAACTTCCTTAGCAGAGTTTATCGGCATTATGCTGACAGCAACTCTGGGAGGGATGTTTTTGTGTGGGGCGAATGAATTGGTGATGATTTTTGTCTCCCTAGAAATGCTCAGTATCTCTTCCTACATGATGACGGGATACATGAAGCGCGATCCCCGCTCCAACGAAGCAGCTTTGAAATATTTATTGATTGGAGCTGCAAGTTCCGCAATCTTCCTGTATGGAATCTCCCTACTGTACGGTTTGTCAGGAGGAGAAAGCAACTTAACTGAGATTGCGACCAAAATTGCTACTTCCGGTGGAGGCGAATCTCTAGCATTAGTAATTGCTTTGGTGTTCGCGATCGCTGGTATTGCTTTCAAAATCTCTGCGGTTCCTTTCCACCAGTGGACTCCTGACGTTTACGAAGGTTCCCCAACTCCAGTAGTAGCTTTCTTGTCTGTAGGTTCTAAAGCGGCTGGTTTTGCCCTAGCAATTCGCCTGTTACTCACAGCTTTCGCCCCAGTTACCGAAGAATGGCAATTTATTTTCACCGCACTGGCAATTCTCAGTATGGTCTTGGGTAACGTAGTAGCTTTAGCACAAACTAGCATGAAACGGATGCTAGCTTACTCGTCGATCGCCCAGGCTGGATTTGTGATGATCGGTCTGATCGCTGGAACAGAAGAAGGATACTCCAGTATGGTATTTTATCTGCTGGTTTACCTCTTTATGAACATGGGGGCTTTCATCTGCATTATTCTCTTCTCCATACGTACCGGTACCGACCAAATTAGTGAATATTCCGGTCTTTATCAGAAAGACCCTATCTTAAGCCTCGTTTTGAGTATTTGCTTACTATCCTTGGGGGGAATTCCGCCTCTAGCTGGATTCTTTGGTAAGATTTTCTTATTCTGGGCTGGTTGGCAAGCAGGACTGTACAGTCTGGTACTAATAGGTTTGATTACTAGTGTTATCTCGATTTACTACTATATCCGCGTGATCAAGATGATGGTGGTCAAAGAACCTCAAGAAATGTCCGATTCTGTTTTAAATTACCCAGAGGTTCGCTGGAATTTACCAGGAATGCGTCCTTTACAAGTAGGTTTAGTTGTTTCTTTTGTAGTTACTTGTTTGGCAGGGATTTTATCCAATCCTCTGTTTACCCTAACAACTAATTCCATTACCACTACGCCATTCATGAAATATGCTATTGTCACCCAGCAACAACAAGAAATTAGTACTCAGATGCCAGTAGTTAGCCAACTCGCCCGAGAGCAAACAAATTAGGCAATCAATTTAAAGAAACGCCTGAAATAATTTCAGGCGTTTCTTGTTTTTTAAATAAATTTACTAATTTTAAATCTTCAAACCTTGAAAAAGTGGCGTGTATTCAGCACTACCTGCGGCAATAACTTTATTCTTACGATGATATCTAGTTGGTGAGATAACTTTATTCTGGTTATTATATTTACTATCTGCTGAAATAAATTGGTTTTCGTTTTTTGACATTACTTGTGAAACAAGAATATTTAGTATATTTTGAACAGATGTAAACTCTTGGGGATTTACTGAAACAAAAAGGGTTTCTTTGTTGAGATTTTCACGACCGAGACTCATAGCAATTTCCTTCTCATTTAAAGCATCAGGAGCCTGACAATTGGTTAATCCGAACATCATGGGGATTTTTACTTTTTGATTCATAAAATTGAGAATTTTGCGAGCATTATTAAGTTCGTGGGGACTATTGGCACTTACTAATAGCACATAAGCATGGGCAGTACTAATTAACAAATCCCACATAAAATCGAATCGCGATTGTCCAGGAGTTCCATATAAATGTAATATGCGATCGTGCTTGATTTGGACTCTGCCAAAATCCATACCAACTGTTGTTTTAGGTTTGAGTAATTTAGTAAAATCTGTTGCTAATCGTTCCGTATCTACAAATCTATTTTTAGTTATTGTACGAATAAATGTTGTTTTTCCAACTCCTACGGTTCCGGTTATAACTACTCGTTTTATCGGTTTTCTCATTATTTGTTTCACTAGTAGATGGATATTTTTCCGATCGGAAAAAATTTGACCTGCCGATTTTGAATTAGAAGTAAATAGAACCCATTTTATTAGATTACATCATCTTAATAAAATTAAGAATAGGAATTATTCAACAATAACTAAATGATCTAGATCGTCACGATATATGATTTAGATCTAAACACTAGGGATCGCTATTTTTTTCGATCGAGAAGATGAGCTTGCTCTATTGCTAATTTTTCTGTAGCTCTTTGTGCATGTGGTTGTAATTCTCTAACTTCCATACCGCTCAAAATACTCAAATCCTCTAACTTAATTCCCTTCATCAGCATTTCCACACACCAAGTTTGTCGAGCTTGTTCTATTGTGGGAGGTTCGCCAGTAGGAGTGAGTAAACCCTCAGTCAAAATCTGCCATGAAGCAATTAATTCTGGCTCTGATATCGGTTTTTCTTCCCGATCGACAAACATTACTGTTAGATCGTCTTTACGACTTTTAATCCAATGAGTTAAAGGATTACTACTAGAAGATCCGTAACGAAACCCCATAATCCATTTATTGAGAGGAACTTGCCTTTTAGCACCCGAATCGATCTGCAAAAGATGTTGTTGAAGTTCGACGATTAGATGCGATCGCTCTAAATTGACTATCTCGCTTGTAGATAAACCCGCTCCAAACAAAACATAAGCCAAAGCATAATCTTGTCGTCCTAGTTTTTTGGCTCTGAGGAGAATAGTGCGCACTAAATTAGCTGGGAGATCGTCAACTCGATTTACTTTGGCTGGGAAAATTTTTTTGTCTGTAGCGGTATTTGTTCCCGTTGGCGGTAGAATAGCACCCTGCAAAAACAAATCTACCAAACTCTCTAAAAAATCATCTCGTCCTTCCCAGAGTTTGTCTCCTTCGCTGGTTGATTTAATTATGAAATAACCCAATAAAAGCCCATTGAGTAAACTGGCTAATTTTTCTGGGGGAAAACGACTTTGCAATCCTTCTCTCTCTATTACCTCAGCCAAGTGTTTGGCAACACGATCGTTGGCTTGAGTCAATCCCTGTCCTAATGCCAGACGATTTTCTAGGGGATATTGACCTGCTTCCCCTACCACAGAGCGTACCAATTTAGGAACTCGATCGAGAGCTTGTAAACTGACCTCGGCATAATCTTTTAAAGCTTGGGAAACACTGGCTTTTGAGCCTGTTTGTTCGAGTAAAGCTTTTCCCAACTGAGCAAATACCGCAGAATCTTCCATTACTGCTAAAAGTAAGCCGTGCTTATTGCCAAAATGACGGAATAAAGTAACTTCATTGACTTGGGCGCGTTCGGCAACTGCCTTAGTTGTCGTCTCGGTGACTCCTTTTTCAGCAAATAAATCCAGTGCAGCCTCAATTAAACGAGTTTTTGTTGACTTTTTTTGTAAAGACATAAGTCAAAAATGCAAGTGACACTTGCATGACTAAAAAATACTTGCTATACTGCAAGATGTAAGTAGCACTTGCATATCTCCTTTAAATTATAACTGACCGAGGATAAATAGGTCAGTAAGGGGAAGTGAGATAGATGAATTTAAAGTATTTTTAAGGACAAAACGATCGTGACACAAACATCGATTACCTCAAAAGCAAAAGAACCGCTTGTCCTCTCCTGGACTACTGTAGCTTTGTTTGCTGGAATCCACGCTCTAGCACTGCTAGCACCTTGGTTCTTTTCTTGGTCAGCTTTAGGGGTGGCTATCTTTCTCCATTGGTTATTTGGTAGCATTGGCATTTGTTTGGGCTATCATCGCCTCTTAACTCATCGCAGTTTCCAAGTGCCTCAATGGTTGGAATATATCCTGACAACTATAGGCGCGCTAGCACTCCAAGGAGGACCTATTTTTTGGGTGTCAGGTCATCGCTTGCATCATGCTTATACTGAGGATGAAGAAAAAGACCCCTATTCTGCTAGGCGAGGCTTTTGGTGGAGTCACATGCTTTGGATGCTTTACCCGCAGGAGCCATTTTTCGTCTACGAATCCTATAAAAAGTTTGCTCCAGATATAGATCGAGACCCTTATTATCGTTGGTTAGATCGGAATTTCATATTAGTACAGATTCTTTTAGGTTTAGTACTGTATGCTCTAGGCGGCTGGTCTTTTGTCATCTATGGTATTTTCGTCAGAGCAGTGTTGCTGTGGCACAGTACCTGGTTAATTAACTCTGCTACTCATCGACAAGGATATCAAAATTTCTCAGTTGAAGATAGCTCTCGCAATCTTTGGTGGGCAGCAATTTTAACCTATGGAGAAGGATGGCATAACAATCATCACGCTCATCCCCGTGTGGCTAAGGCTGGTCAGCGCTGGTGGGAGATTGACGTAACTTGGTGGGCGATTAAACTACTCCAGACGATCGGTTTAGCTAAGAAGATTGTGATGCAGCCAGAAGTAAAATAGTCCGGCATTGGTCGAGCGAGTTAACGAAATATAAACCGAGACCGAGAAAGAAGTTAATCCCCCTGTCACAAAGACAGAGGGATTAACAGCACGTACTCTATTTCCTGGGATAGCTAAATGTTGTCTTGACTAGTTACCGATAGCTGCCACGCCTGGACGAGCCTCGTTCTTCACGGGGCTTAGCTTTATTGACTTTGAGGGAGCGACCATACCATTCAGCTCCATCTAGGGCAGCAATAGCTGCTTCTTCTTGAGTTAGGGTCTCCATTTCCACAAAACCGAAGCCGCGCATCCGCCCAGTTTCGCGGTCGGTGGGAAGTTGGACTCGCCGCACTGAACCATATTGAGCAAAAACTTCATTGAGGTCTTCTTCGCTAACCTCATAGGATAAATTACCTACATAAATTGACATAGATTGTCTCCGTCAAAAAAAAATGGGTGTAGAGATTGGTATTTCGGAGAGAATCGCTGCCTTAACCAAACGGGAAAAACCTGTCAATACTAAAAACAAACTCTGCTACCGATACTTATTCTCAATTTTTATCCTAACACCTGTACGAGAAATGTTGAATTTAGATACAAAACTTCATATTAATGCAAATACTTAATTAAAAACCTCGCTCCCCGATCCCTGCCCCTCCGCCTAAAAGAGGGTTTCAGCTTTTCTTAGCGACATTCGGCTTAAGGCTAACTTTTAACATTGTGAAAAGTAATTCCACTAGCTCCTTCTTCGATTAAATCTTTAATAAAAGCAATTCTATATTCTGCTGCTTCAAGAAGGTTATAGAAAGGCCCTAAATGGTAAGTATATCCAGGAATAGCAGTATTAATTTCTACCCACCATCGATCTATTGACATAATAAATACCTCAAAGTAACTTGTTGTCAGCAAATAAAGTTATCTCTCTTCTGTTCCTCTTGGAAAGCACAAGCACTTAAGATGAAAGATTTGACCCATAAAAATTCGATCGCTCAATTTCCGATAAAAATGAGAAAACGGAATAGAAATGAGAAGCTGATATCAATTGATAGAAAACACTCCTCGAATCAATGAATGTAGAGATTTAGATTCGAAGAGTCGCTGGTTTATCAAGTCAGTGGCATAGCCGAAAATATTCCTACTACCATTTCACTCTAACATAATCCATTAGCAGAAAATGTAATGTCGTGTAAAGTTTTGAGTTGAAAGCATCTCGACGATCGAATAATACTTTTCTCGCCAATACCCTACTAATTAACAACTTAATCGAACTGCACAAGCTTTGAGTTCGGGTTGTTTTGAGTCGGGACAAGCTAGAGAATGAGTTAGGGCGTTAGCTTCTGCTAATTCAGCCCAAAGTTCTCCCCAGTGCATGGGAACAAATACCGTCCCTGGTAAGATCGCTTTAGTAATTTTGGCGGGTAATTTGACCTGACCTCGGCGCGATCGCACTTCTACGATTTCTCCTTCTTTAACTCCCAATTTCCCAGCATCGCGGGGATGTATCTCTAAAAATGGTTCGGGGTGCATTTGAAAAGTTTTCTCGATTCTGCCAGTACGGGTTTGGGTGTGCCAGTGACCGTAAAGTCTTCCAGTAGTAAGAACTATTGGATAGCGATCGTCTAATGGTTCGCCAAGTCCTCTCGAATGACTGGCAACAAATCTAGCCCGTCTGTCGGTAGTAGCAAAGCGAAGATCGGTATAAAGGCGTTTTCCTGTTGTTTTCTCGTCCCCTTCTCGAAAGGGCCATTGAATCGATCCTACTTCAGCCAAGCGATCGTGACTCAAACCAGTCATGTCGCAGAGGCGATCGCTTGTAAGTCGAACGAATTCAGCATAAACCTCAGCAGAATTTTTAAAATCGAATTGTTTTACAAATCCTAACCTGCGTCCGACTTCAGCAAATATTTCCCAGTCTGCTTTAGCTTCTCCTGGGGGGGTGCGAAAACTAGGACAATAAGTAACAACTCGTTCGGAATTAGTCATAATGCCGGTTTTTTCGCCCCACTGGGCGGCTGGTAATAAGAGATGGGCGTAAGCTGCTGTTTCGGTGGGATAGTAAACATCTTGGCAAATAGTAAAAGGAGATTTCTTAAGTGCTTTTTTTGTCCTTTGGATATCTGGCATACTGACTGCGGGATTAGTCGCTACGATCCAAAATAAACCCACTTCTTGCCTTTCTAATCCTGTTATCATCTCCCAGGCACTCAAACCCGATTCTGGGGAAATTTGACCCGATCGCAGTCCCCAAAATTTCTCTACTTCCTGACGATGTTGGGGATTTTTAACTAAACGATATCCAGGTAATAAGTGTGAAAGTCCTCCTGCTTCGCGACCTCCCATAGCGTTTGGCTGACCCGTGAGAGAAAATGGCCCCGCCCCTGGTTTGCCAATATTTCCGGTCATCAGGTGCAAGTTAATTAAAGTTGTTACTTTTGCCGTACCTTCTGTAGATTGATTGATCCCCATCGACCACAGAGAGAGAACTTTTTGCGACTCCCCCCAGTAACGGGCTGCTTTTTCCAATTGTTCTACAGTAATATTGCACCGTCGCGCTACAGTTTCGGGCGGATAGTGAGTAACTACTTCTGTATAAGTAGAAAAATCCGCCGTGTATTTATCTATAAAAGGAGTGTCGATCGCGCCCCAACGTAATAGTAGGTGGGCGATTCCGTTTAGTAGATCGATGTCCGTCCCTGGTTGTATTGCTAGATGTAAGTCCGCTTCGATCGCCGTAGGGGTGCGACGGGGATCGACGACAATTATTTTGACTTTGGGATTTTGCTTGCGATGTTTTAACAAGCGATTGAAAACAATAGGGTGACACTCTGCTGTATTCGTACCGATTAAAAAAGCACAGTCGGTAATTTCTAAATCTTCATAGCAACAGGGTGGCCCGTCAGATCCTAAACTTTGTATGTATCCCGCTACTGCACTTGACATACAAAGACGAGAATTAGCATCAAAATTATTAGTCCCCAGACAGCCCTTGATTAGTTTCTGGGCAGTGTAATAATCTTCTGTTTGTAATTGACCCGAACCGTACATACAAATAGCATTTGCGCCTTGGGTTTGGCAAACAGTTTCAATGCGATCGACGATCGCTCTAAAAGCTTGTTCCCAACTAACTCTTTGAAAAGGTTCTTCTAAAGACTCTCGCATCATGGGATATTCGAGGCGATCTTTATCGAGAGATTGGGTAATAGTGGCGCCTTTGAGGCAAACTTGACCGCGAGAAGAAGGATGAGCGCGATCGCCCCTAACTCGCCAGATAGGGAACCCTCGATCGTCTTTTTTCGTTGGTGGCAAAACTTCTAAACCGCAGCCAACCCCACAATAAGGGCAAAGAGTTTTTGTTGGTTCGCTCATAATTTAAGCAATGGGGTTATTTTCTTGTTGTTCTGCAGTTACTGAAACCGTTTCTACTGGCAATTTCATTTCTGTTTCTCCTTCGTGATGTTCGGCAAAAGATCCTGAAGGTTCTTTGAGGAAAAAGGCACACAAGAAAGCGACAGTGAAACCAGTAATGCCCAGAGTTTGAAAGAATATTTGGCTTCCAACCGCACCTTCTGGCAACAAACTATAAAGAGTGAGATAGCATACTGCGCCTACATTTCCGTATGCCCCTACATTACCTGCAATTTGCCCAGTTACTCTTCTTTTAATGAGAGGGACGATCGCAAAAGTAGAACCTTCTCCAGCTTGCACGAAGAACGAACAAGCCATAGTTAAGATAACTGCAGCAGGTAAAAACCAGTTTCCAGTTACGCCGCTCATCAAGAAATAGCCTAATCCCATCCCCCCTGTCAATACTGTCATCGTCCACTTGCGAGAGCCTAATTTATCGGAAATTAAACCGCCCCCAGGACGGGACATCAAATTCATGAAAGCATAACTTGCAGCTACCATACCAGCTTGGGCTTTACTTAAACCGAAAGTTAATTCAAAGAATGCTGGCAACATGGAAACAACAGCTAATTCCGAACCGAAGTTAACTATGTAGGTTAGTTCTAAAACTGCTACTTGGCTGAAGTTATAACGATCGTCAGCTGGATAGCGCTTTCTCCCAGTCATCAAATCTTTATTGACATCCCAGCATTTATATGCTTGAAACAAATACAGTCCTAAAAGTGCAGCCCAGACTGTATATAGTTGATTGGCATTGAGGAAACCAACTGTTGACAAGCGCCACGCTAGCAATGCTAAGACCCCAATTAAAGGCACGTTCATTACTAACAAAAACCAAAAGTCTCGTTTGCTAGTAACTTCCATGCCGCCGTGACGTTTGGGTTTCTGGTAAACTTTACCCTTGGGAGTATCTTGGACGTTGAAAAAGTAAATTACACCGTAAATAGCAGAAGCAATACCAGTTAAGGCGATCGCCAACCTCCAATTAGACTCTCCTCCCGAAAAGATTGCTAACCCTACAGCAACCGTGGGAAGGGTAAAAGCAGCAGCAGCAGAACCAAAATTACCCCAACCGCCATAAATACCTTCGGCTAAACCAATTTCTTTGGGGGGAAACCATTCGGCTACCATGCGGATACCAATGACAAACCCAGCCCCCACAATACCCAACAGCAAGCGACTGATTACTAGGGTTGAAAAATCTTGTGCAAAAGCGAACATCGTACAGGGAATAGCCGCAAAAATTAGCAAGATTGAGTAAGTAATGCGCGGTCCGTATTTATCGAGCAACATCCCGATAATAACCCGCGCTGGTACTGTTAGGGCAACGTTACAAATAAGAAGAGTTCTAATTTGAGCAGTTGTTAGACCTAAGTCTTGTTTGATTGTGGTAGCTAAGGGAGCAAAATTGAACCAGACTACAAAAGTCAGAAAGAAAGCAAACCAAGTAAGGTGTAAAATAAGGTAGCGATTGTTTCGGGGTTGACTTTGCAGCAAGCGAAATGAAAATAATTCTCTAAGCATTTAATTTCTGTGGATAATTAGTTATCTCTTGGGGTTGAGCGTCGAATTTTTCGATTAATAAATTGCGCAATACTGCTTTGAGATCTTCGCAGGGAACTCCTTTCATTACGCAATTACCCAAACAAGCATCTTTTCCTACTTTTCCTCCCGTATAAATATCTACAGCTTCTATAGTTTTCCCATTTTTACGGGCTTTAGTACCGATCAAACCAATATCTGCTACTTGGGGTTGACCGCAGGAGTTGGGACAACCAGTCCAGTGAATGCGGACAGGTTTTGGTAAAAATAGTTCTTCTGTTAATTCTTTGGCTAGTGCTAAGGCGCGGTTTTTGGTTTCTACTAAAGCAAAGTTGCAAAATTGCGCCCCCGTACAAGATACTAATTCTCTTACTAGGGGTTTGGGATTGACAGAAAACTTCTCTAAAATGGGTTCTTGTAAAAATAGTTCGAGACCCAAGTCTGAAATGTAGGGAATAATTGCATTTTGTTCGACGGTGAGGCGAATTTCTTCATTTCCGTAAACTTCTGCTAAACGGGCTAATTCAAACATATCTTCGGCGCCAAGACGACCTACAGGAATGTTTAAGCCGGCATAGTTGTAACCTGGTTGTTTTTGCGCGTAAATACCAATTCGATCGCTTTTTTCTAGATCTATTTCGTCTTTAGGGGCTGCTGTTTCTAATTTGCTACCTAATTCTTTTTCTACTTCGGTGCGAAATTTTTCTATTCCCCAAGCATCTATCAACCACATTAACCTCGATTTTTTGCGGTTAGCTCTAGGGCCATTGTCGCGATAAACTATTAAAATAGCTCCACACAAAGGGGCTACGTCTTTGGCTTCTACCCAAGCATTCATGGGAATTGCACTGACGCAGCGCGTGGAAGATAAATAGCCCCCGACTAAAACATTAAAACCTAAAATATCGCCTTTATATGCTGGTACGAAAGCAATATCGTTAATTTCTGCGTGGACTGAGTTATCCCGACCTCCAGCGATCGCAATGTTGAATTTTCGAGGTAAGTTAGAAAAAGATGGATTTCCATGACCTCGATCGGTAATTAAGTCTTGTACTTCTCTAACTATTTCTCTGGTATCGATTAATTCAGTTGCATCTATTCCAGCTATAGGAGATCCGGTGATGTTACGAACGTTATCCATCCCAGATTGAATGCTGGTCAAACCTACTTTGTGCAAGCGAGAAAATATATCGGGAACGTCTTCTATAAGGAGGCCTCGCAATTGTATATTTTGTCTGGTAGTAATGTCGGCACTTCCATCTTCTCCGTAGCGCTGTACTATTTTGGCTAGCATTCTCATTTGTTCGCTGGTCAGTATTCCGTTAGGCACTCGCAACCGCAACATAAATTTTCCTGGGGTTACGGGTCGCAAAAATAAACCCAACCATTTGAGTCGAAAATCTCGATCGACAGGATCGATGTCTTCCCAGCCCAAACGGGCAAACTCGTTTAGTTCTTCTTTTACAGCTAATCCGTCTTTTTCTAGTTTCCAGCGTTCAAATTTAGGCAGTTTACTGTTATTTTCTGTTCCTTGCCTCATATTTTTTCTCTATATTCGTAAAAGCGGTAACTTGTACCTACTAATTTCGAGCTTCGCTCCATACTAAAAAAGTCTTAAGCTGCTATTTTGTATATTTTTTTACAGAATGTATTTTTTATGGCAAAAAATGCATTGATAATATGCAATTTATACATATTAGGGAGAGGGGAGTGTGGAACATTAAAGTTAAATTGCTATAAGTGTCCTCCCACACTCCCCACACCTCCCCTCCTAGCTATTAACGGTTAAGAGTATTCATTAGTGCTTCTGGATAGCGCTGACCAGCAGCAGCACCTAATGGCATAATTTCTTCAATGCGATCGATATCTTCAGTACTCAATTCGATGTCAACAGACCGAACATTTTCGGTAACGCGATCGCGTCTTTTTGTCCCTGGAATGGGGATAATTTCTTCTCCTCGATGGAGTAACCAAGCAAGAGCAAGTTGTGCGGGAGTACAATTTTTTTCTGTGGCTATTTCTTTGACTTTATTCACCAATTCCAAATTGCGTTGAAAATTCTCACCTTGAAAACGCGGTGAATGATGGCGAAAATCATCAGGAGCAAAATCAGAGGGTTTTTGAAATGCACCAGTTAAAAATCCTCTTCCCAGTGGAGAATAAGCTACTAAACTAATACCGAGTTCTCTACATAGGGGTAATACATCGGTTTCAGGAGTTCTCGTCCACAGACTATATTCAGTTTGTAACATGGAAATGGGATGCACTGCATGAGCGCGACGCAAGGTTTCTGCACTTGCTTCCAACAGTCCCGCATAACGAATTTTTCCTTCTCGTACCAATTCTCCTAGGGTTCCAACCGTGTCTTCTATGGGTACATTGGGATCTACTCTCGCGGGATAATACATATCGATGTAGTCAACTCCCAATCTTTGCAAGCTATAAGCTAAAAAGTTGCGCACGGCTACAGGACGATTGTCAAAACCGATAAAATTGCCGTCCCAATTGCGTAAACCACCGAATTTAACGGAAATAAAGACTTTTTCTCTAGGTACGTTTTTAATAGCTTCGCGGATCAATTCCTCGTTGTGTCCGACTCCATAAAAGTCCCCTGTATCGAGAAAATTAATTCCCAAAGCGATCGCGTGTTGAATTGTCGCTATACTTTCAGCATCGTTAGCTTTTCGTCCGCTATAAAAATCAGACATTCCCATGCAGCCTAAACCTATTGCAGATACTCGGGTGTCTGTGCTTCCTAATTGACGATATTTCACGATTTACGCCCCCTTTTGCTTGTTTTTAATAGTTTTACTCGTGTTGGTTCTAATTTACCGACAAACCACTAGGGGAGTACATGGATATTTTCTAGGGAAACCGATCGATTTGTTAGCTTTCCATAGCAGAAGTCCCACTCTGTATTTTTCGCTCGAGACCAATATGAGGCAGCCTTTAAAGCTGCTACTCATAACTGGAGTTTGCAGTGCAAACTTTAATATCATACCTTTTAATATGAATGTTGGACTAAACTGCAGTTTCAAGAAAGTAAATTCTGTCTAAAAGAAGAAGGACTCATTCCTGTATGCTTTTTAAAAAAGCGGGAAAAATGACCTGGTTCTTTAAAACCCAGTCGATCGGCAATTTCTTGGATTGAAAGAGGCGATCGCGATAGGATAGCTTTGGCTTCTGCGATA
>JASJDA010000165.1 GCA_030065755.1 Prochloraceae cyanobacterium
AAAAAATTCTTTGTAGCAACTCACTTTAATGGTGAAAAACCCGATCTAAGGTTGTTAATAAATCTTCTGCAGTGTAAGGTTTGTTTAAAAAGGCTTCAATGCCAATATCTTTGGCAATAACTACTTTATTGCTAGAAGGAAGGCCGCTAACGGCAATTACCTTAATCTGAGGATTTATTTTTTGTAGGATAGAGATAGCTGTGGTCCCGTCCATCTTTGCCATCATCATATCCATAATTACAACAGCAATTTCATTTTTGTGTTCGGCAAACAAGGCGATCGCTTCAACTCCATCACTAGCAGTCATCACTCTGTAGTTATAAGTTTCTAGAGTTGTTTTGGTAATTTCTCGAATAGGCGCTTCGTCATCGACAACGAGAATTAATTCTTGACTTCCAGCAGGTAATTCAAATTCTTCCCGCGCGAATGCTGCTGCAGCATCTACTGCTGGTAAGTAAACTGTAAATCGAGTGCCACTTCCCACTTCGCTATAAACTTTGACGAAACCGCCGTGGTTTTTAACAATACCGATAACAGTGGACAGACCTAAACCAGTGCCAGTTTCTGGCTGTTTAGTAGTGAAAAAGGGATCGAAAATGCGATCGATTATTTCAGGAGGAATGCCTTCACCCGTATCGGAAATAGTAATTACAACGTAAAAGCCAACTCGAGCCTCCAGATTCATCTGCGCGTAGTGTTCGTCTACCAACAAATTTTCGGCAGATATGCTGAGAATTCCGCCGTCAGGCATGGCATCTCTGGCATTGACGCACAAATTCATCAGTACTTGATCGATTTGGGTGCTATCTCCACTGATTTCCCAGAGGTCTTGTGGTACGTTTGTCTGGATTTCAATGGATTTGGGCAAGGTTTTTTCAATGAATTTCTTGACTTCCCAAATGACGCGATCGATCGGCATGACTGTCTTTTTGCCTTCAACTCCTCGCGCAAACAACAACACTTGCTTGACTAGATCCGCTCCTCGCCTAGCGCTGTCTTGCATTACTTCGAGCAATTGTTGAATGTCTCGATCGATTTCTGGAAGTTTGAGGGGTAAAAGTTGAGCGATCGCCAACATAGGTGTGAGAATGTTGTTTAGGTCGTGGGCAATTCCGCTAGCAAGAGTACCGATGCTTTCCAAACGCTGGATGCGTAAAAATTGCCTCTCTAGTTGTTTCTTCTCAGTA
Source organism: Prochloraceae cyanobacterium (assembly GCA_030065755.1). Lineage (GTDB taxonomy): Bacteria > Cyanobacteriota > Cyanobacteriia > Cyanobacteriales > JASJDA01 > JASJDA01. The sequence goes on from JASJDA010000165.1 coordinate 1,188, forward strand.
ATATCGGTGTTGACTTCAAGAATTGACCCTCCATTATTAGCCACCAAGTTCCAACGACTGACAACGATAATATTTTTGCCAGTTTTAGTTACTTGATGCAACTCTCCTTGCCACTCACCTTTCTCAGAGAGCGCTGTTTCAATTGTCTCAAACTCAGGTATGGAATCGAGATACACTAGCTCGTTAGCGATTTTTCCCAGCGCTTCTTTTTTTTTCCACCCGTAAAGACGCTCTGCTCCTTTATTCCAAAATAAAATTTTTTGCTCTTGGTCTCGAACTATAATTGCGTCGGTGGCTACATCTAACAAAGCGGCTTGTTCGCGGATTTTTTTTTCCTGCTCTTTTCGTTGGCTAATATCACAAATGGAACCAGCCATGCGGGTTGCTTTACCCGTTTCGTCCCAAATTGCTTGACCCCGAGCGTGAATCCAGCAATATTCTCCATTTTTATGGCGCAGGCGGTATTCTATATCGTAGGGAACTCGATTTTCTAAGTGATTCTGTAAAGCAGCCAAAACTCGATCGCGATCTTCAGGATGTAATTGCGAGGGCCAAAAACTAAACAGATCGAGTATTTCCGAGTCTCGATAGCCTAGAATTTCCTTAAACCGAGGAGCTATATATACTTCGCCGGTGAGGATATTCCAGTCCCACAGTCCGTCCTGAGAACCATTAACTGCTAAAGCGTAGCGCTCTTGACTCTCTCTTAAAGCTGCCTCTGCTTGTTTGCGCTCTGTAATATCGATACCTGTAGCGACTACATATCTTACTGCTCCTTTATCGTCTACCAAAACCGTATTAGACCAGTTAATGAGGCGGCGAGCGCCATTTTTAGCAATCCAGTAGTTGTCCTGTTGGTTGGGGGAATTTCCTGCCAAAAGTTGCTCGAAGACAACTCTATTCGATTCTAATTGTTCTGGAATTAAAAATAATTCCCAGATGCACTTACCTTCAACTTCAGCTACTGTGTAGCCAGTAGTTTGCTCGCAGGCTTGGTTGAACAGAACAATGCGTCCTTGGGAGTCGAGAACGAACACTAGGGATCCAGCAACATCTAGAATAGCCGAGATGAAGTTTTTTTCTTCCCTGAGAAGTTTCTCTACTGCTGTGCGCTCTTTGAGTTGTTCTCGAACTTGTCGATATAATCGTTCTTTTTGAGTGTTAAGTTGCTCTAATTTGACTTTTTGTATTTCTAATCGATCGACTTTCTGCTGCAATACCTCCAAAACTCCATACATCTCGATCGGATCTAGTATTTGTAGCAAGCTTGTTTGCGTAACAATACCCCGCAATTCTCCCTGGGATCCAGCTACTACTAACCGTCGCACTCGATACTTTTCCATCATCTGGTGAATTTTCCAAAGGGAATCCTTCGGACTCACGAGAAACAGCGGCGTACTCATGACCGTTTGTGCTTGGATTGCTTCTATATTGTGCTCTAATCTTTGGAATTGAACGATATCTCGTTCGGTAATAATGCCAACTGGTATTAAGTGTTGGCAATTGTCTTGGGTTTTTTCTACAATTACCACATAACCGATCTGGTTTTGGTGCATTAATCGGGTCACTTCTAACACCGATGCTGTTGGTGGCGCTTCGATTACCTGACAATTCATCACTTCACTGACCTGACGCAATCTCAATAGATCCGTAGGATGCAGGACCTGACGAATTCTCTGAGAGGTTACTAGCCCTATGACTCGCTCTTTTTCTTCTACTATAGGTAGGTGGCGAATGTTGTGCTGACGCAGTAAATTTAGAGCGACGAACAAATCTTGAGTTGGGTTGACTTTGAGCGTAATTACCTGTTTTGTCATCACCTCAGCAACTTTTATCCCCTTTAGACTGTTCCCCGCCGCTACCAACCCCACTAAATCCCGTTCGGTGAATATACCAACTAGTTGAGAATCCACTGCTACTAGAGCGCAACCATTAGATACTATTGCACCTGAAATAGCATTTTTTTCCTCTAAGCGACAACTATCTCTCAAAGACTGACCCATTAAGTTAATAACTTCGACTAGAGGAGTTTCGGGAGCAACAATTAAAGGATGGCGATCGATAGCCTTGTCTAAGGAAAGAAAACCAAGGACAGATTGTTTTTGGGGATACATATAACTCAGTCGTAAGTCCCTGTAGAGATGTTTTGATACACTAATTAAATACAACCGCTTTTTCTTACTTTCCAGAGACAGCAGCGATCGCTTACCAATATTGACTATTTTTTTATATTTAGCAAATCGCTCTTAATTTTTCAAGTTTTCAAAAACTTTATCCTTTGCTATTGCAGCTTTTGAACAACATAATAATTATCTAACAATTTATCTTATCGTATTATTTGATTATTATTTATTTTTTTCAAACAAAAAAATATTAATATTTTTAATTTTCCTCATAATTAATTCGATTCAATATCGTAATTGACAAATACACGAGATTTTTTTAGTATTTAGCTAAATAAAAAAAATTTTTATAGATTATAGATCGATTTAATAAAATAAGCTTATGATTGTGGAAGTAGAACGAGCTCGTTTAACAAATGTCATTAGACTGTATGGAGTTCTAGAAACTAATAATGCAGAGGAAATATACGCAGAAATTAACCGAGCGATCGCAGCCAAAGTAAGAATTGTAATAATCGACATTACCAGTTTAAAATTTATTCGTTCAGGAGGGGATAAAATCTTAGAAGAATGTCATAAAAAAGCAGAAAAATTCGGAATTAAATTATTTGTCGATCGCTGATAATCGAGACTGTTAAACTGCTAAACACTTCCTCAAAAATTAATCCCACATATACTGATTCAAACGCTTCTCCAAGCTTTCGATCGAGGTATCTAAATCTTCTTCTAGTCGTTCAAAACACTCAGGAGGTGAAGGATCTGGTTGAAAATTAATCAGTTTGATTTGACCTTGACCAATAGCAATAATTACAACTTCTTTCTCAGGTTTGTAACCGTCCAAAATCCCCAAAATTTCTCGCAACTGATTGTTAACTTTTCTATTTAGTTGTTCTATGGCTTCTCGCGAACAAGCGACGAAATGAGGTTGTGGTTTGAGATCGATTCCTAAAGTCTTGTCGCGCAATCTCTCAAAGCGATCGCCACTTCGATCGTCTTCCCATTCTTGCAATAATCCCCAAGCTAATGCGGCTAATTGTTGCTTATTATCTTCAACAAATTCGTCCAGTTGGTATCGCCATTTATTTTGTGGGTCGTCAGCTGGGGTTCGATCGAATCTAATCATTGTTTTATTGGCTGGTGGTTATTAGTTACAGCAATTTGGTTGACGAGGAGTACAGTCCGCTTTTCAACTTTTGACTGTTCCCTGTTCCCTTTGAATTTTAATCATCAGCTTCTAATTTGGCGAGGATATCTAGTACTTCTTGATGTTTAGCGGTGTTTCCCTCTTGCTGATATAAAGAAGCTGCTTTTTGATAGTCTTCGATCGCTTTGGATTTATCTTCTAGGGAAACACAAACAGCTGCACGATGAAAATATGCGTCAGAATAGTTAGGATTCAGTTCGATCGCTTTATTAAAATCTTCGATCGCTGACCTATAGTTTTTTAATTTAGAATGAGCTAATCCTCGACCATAATATGGTTGATGGTTGAGATAGTTAGCATTTATTTTTATTGCGAAATTGAAATCTTCTATAGCTTGTTGATAATCTTCTGTGAGAATATTAGCAAAACCTCGAATCTGATAACTTTCGCCATTCTGGGGCTCGATTTTAATTGCTTGGGTACAATTTTCGATCGCAGCTTCCAGATCTCCCAAACTTAAGTAAGTAACACCTAAATACCGATAAGCATCGACTGAATTAGAATCGATTTTTAATGCTTCTTTAAGGTCTTCGATCGCTTTACTGTAATTGCCGAGTACGAGATAAGCAATACCTCGATTTTCGTATCCAGCAGCAAGATTAGAATCGATTTCGATGACTTTGGTAAAATCCTCTATTGCTTTCTGGATTTCTTGAAGGTTTAAATAGCTTCTTCCGCGCTCGTAATAAGCGTCAATAACATTAGGATTCAGGGAAATAGTTCGATCGAAATCCGCGATCGCTTCCGTTAGATTTCCTGACTTAGAATAGACTAACCCTCGTAAATAATAAGCTGCAGCATCGTTAGATTCGATCTCTATAACTGAGTTGCAATCCTCCCAAGCTTTCTGAAAATCTCCAGCATCGAGATAAATCTTCGCTCGTTTGCAATAAGCTTTAATGTTCTTAGAGTCGATAGTTATAATTCTATCTAAATCTCCGATAGCTCCTTTTAAATCTCCCTGAAACTGACGAATTTTGCTGCGATTTTCGTAGGAATTAATGTCGTTAGGATCTAATTCTAAAATGCGATCAAAAACAACAAGTGCTTCCTCTAATTGTCCCAAGTCACAATAAATTTGAGCTTTATTTTTATAAATTTCTAAACAGTCTGGCTTTAGTTCAATAACCTTATTAAAATCCGCTAATGCTCCCTGCAAATCTTTTTGTTCGTAACGAAGTACACCTCGATCTTTATAAGCTAAAAGGGTTAAATCGGCATTATTTTTTTCTATGACTTTAGTAAAGTTTTTAATGGCTTTATTTGGTTCTTGAAGATAAATATAGCTTCGTCCGCGATTGTAATAAGCTTCAATTAAATCGGGATCTATGTAAATAGCTCGATCGAAATTTCCAATAGCTTCTCGATAGTTACGCAATTCTAAATAAGCTGCACCTCTATATAAATACATTTTGGCGTTGTTCGGATTTAGGAGTAAAGCCGAGTTACAATCTACAATTGCTTTCTGAAACTCTTTTAAATGTATATAAGCATTTACTCTGTCGTCGTAAGCTTCTAAATTATTAGGTTCGAGACGCAAAATTTGACTTAAATCTTCGATCGCGGCTCTTATATTTCCTATTTCGCTGTTACAAGTCAGCCTATTTTTATAGATCTCAATATCGTCAGGATTGAGTTTTACTACTTCTCCCCAATCTTCTAATGCTGCGCGATATTGTTTTAGTTTATAGCGAGCAACTGCTCGAAGTTTATAAATAGTAAAATTGTCGGGATATTTTGGTATGACTCGATCGCAGTCTTCAATAACTTTTTGATATTCCGATAAAGCTGTGTTTGCTATTGCTCTACCAGCATAAAATAAAGCTTCATTTGGTTGCAGATCGATCGCTTTATTGAAGTCTGCAAATGCTTTACTAAAATCTTCTAAGGCAACATAAAACAAGCCGCGAGTAAAATAAGAAATAGGGTCGCCATCGGATACTGGTTGCAAACTCTGTATTATTTGTTCTGCATTTTTTGGGTCTTCTCCAAATAATTGTGGCTCGATTTTTAATAACTGTCGGTAATCTTCAATAACTCCTGAAGCATCTTTTAATTTAACGCGAACTTGTATCCTATTTTGATAAGCTTCTGTATTAGTAGGATCTAGTTCGATAACTCTATCTAAGTCCGATCTTGCTCCTAAAAAGTCTTTTTGAAGAGTGCGTAGTTTTCCTCGATCGTGATAAGCTTCTTTGTGGTTGGGATCTAGTTCTATGGCTCGATTTAACTTTTCGAGGGCATTGCTATATTCTTTTAAGAACAAAAAGGTCTGTCCTAAACTGTAGTGAGCTTCGGCATTTAAGGGATCTAGATCTATAACTCGGTTAAAATCGGATTTTGCTCTTTGCAGATCTCCCGACAATACAAACAAACTACCTCGATTATTATAAGCCTTTATATAACCTGGATTGATTTCTATGGCGCGATCGCAATCAATTATAGCTCGATCGGTATTTCCCAATTGCATATAAGCCGCAGCTCGATTATTGTAAGCCTCAGCATATTCAGGATCGAGTTGTATACTGCGATTGAGATCTTCTAGCCCTCCTCTAGCATCTCCTCCCATAATTCGGAGAAATCCTACGAGATTATAAATTTTAGGGTCGGTAGGATTGAGATTAACTGCTCGATCTAGATCTTCCATCCCTTGTAGGTTATTTTTTAACTTTAAGTGAGCTATCCCTCGATTTTGATATATTAAAGAATCATTGGGCTGAATCTCTATAGCTCGATTAAAGTCTTCTATTGCTTGGTTAAGATTACCTAGAAATAAATAGAGATTACCCCGACTTTTATATACTTCAAAATAATCTGCCTTGATACTTAAAGCGCGATCGAACAGTTCGATCGCCCCCTGATAGTCTTCATTTTCCAGTTTTTTCTGACCTTCTTTATAAAAATCTTCAGCCTTCATATCTAAAATTAGATCTTTTCATCTAAAAAGTCAGACATTTAATTTACTTGTTGAGGTTGACGGGGAGAGGGGGAGAGGGATGAAAGATTTATTTCCTACTCAATTAATATGCAGTTTAAATGCACATCAGCTTACCAGGGGGTCATAATTCGATCTCGTTATGCTGACAACAGGCAATATGGTAGTCTTTTTGTAAGTAAATCGAGCGAAGACAATCGTACTTTTGCCTTCTGCTTCCCCCTATTATATTAATTTAAATACTCTCAGTTGTTTCTCTTAAAGTATGGTGTTAGGGCGATAGCGCCCCATAGAACACCTAAAAACATTTACTTTCTAAAATTGTTCGATTTCAAATTGAACGACGACAAATGTCACAAAAATAAAATCTAAAACCAGCGGCATCGGTGACATCAATAAATAACTTAAAATTGCTGCAATTATTGTTACGCTTACTGCTGCAATTGACCACAAACGCTCTTGGTCGCTAAATCCTTTTTGGGCTTTAATTGCTCTTAATGTTTTTGGTGGTATGGGCTCTGGTATTACTGCTCCTGGAGGAAAAGCCCAATACATATAACGTTCTATAAATAAATCTGTCCATCCGTTTTCTTCACACCATTCTTGAATCCAAGTATCACAGAAATGTTTCATCTTTTACCAATAACCTATTTGTACAGTTTTTAAAACTCGAACGAGCATTTATTTGTTTGGTTTAAAAAGACTATCAAAGTCTACTTTACCTCAAAAGATTTACTTAGAAAGTTTTAATTGACGTGACTTTCTTTAATCTTTGGCGTATCAACATCCTAGTGTGATTTCGTCTTCCAAATCCACTAAATATACTAAAATATCAAATTTGATGCAAACCTTCTAGAAACTTTTCTTATCTTTACTTCGTCCATTTAACAAAGACTATTTATTTGTTTTTGCGAAAGAATATTCAAAATATACTAAAAATTCTCTGGTAAATCAACATATTTTTATTGAGTTTTTTTAAGTACAAACAATGTTTGTTTTTTAAGTACAAATACTCGCCTTGAATTTATTCATTAAAGATTGAGGCACAAAGCCTCGAACTTATAGTGGGAGGTGCTGACTACATTGTTCGCTGTCAGTGCAAATATAACTGAGCTGTCGATCCCAAGGGTCTACTGGTAGCTGAGGTAAATAAGCAAAGTCAAAGACAATACCAATAGTTGGTTTAGAATTCCATTGCGGACAGGTTAACATTCTATCGTAAAAACCGCCACCGTAACCCAAGCGATATCTTTGACGATCGCATCCAACAGCAGGAACCAAAATCAAATCCACTTCTTCAGATGAAATAGTTGGCGAATCTACAAGAGGTTCTAAAATTCCATAGGTACCTACTTCTAGACTTTCTCCTGGCATCCAAGAATGCCATTGCAAAGACTTGCCAAGACAGCGCGGAAATCCCCATCGGCGATCGCTTGTAAATAGTGGGGCGAGATCTGGTTCTTGTCTAAAACTTAAATAAGCCAAAATTGTCTTTGCTTCTCTAAATATAGATAAAGCAGACAGACGATCGCAGAGAATATCGCTTTTTTGTCGCCACACATTTGGGGGAAGCGCTCGCCTTTTTTCGAGAAGTAGGCGGCGCAATTGGGCTTTATTTAGCTGCATTAGAGAGTTTTTTGCGAGAATAAAATGGTTTTTTAACTACCGATGCCGGATAAACTTTGCCGCGAATTTCTACTTCTAGTTGCTGTCCTATTTTACTTAAAGATTTAGGCACGTAGGCAAGAGCGATCGGTACTCCTAAAGTTGGTGCAAATGTACCACTAGTTATTTTTCCTACAGATTCGCCATTAAATAATACTCGATAATCGTGACGAGCGATATGGCGACCTTCCATTTGTATGCCAACCAAGCGACGGTCTAGACCTTCTGCTTTTTGTCGTTCTAGCACCGATCGTCCGATAAAATCCCCTTTGCGATCGAGATGAACTAACCAACCCAAACCAGCTTCTAGGGGGGTAGTGGTTTCGTCAATATCTTGTCCGTAAAGACACATAGCTGCTTCTAAACGCAGAGTGTCTCTCGCTCCCAAACCGCAGGGAGTAACTCCAGCATCGAGAAGATTTTGCCACAGCTTAATTCCTATTTTCGGTTCGACCATTATTTCTACCCCATCTTCCCCAGTGTAACCAGTTCGAGCAATAAAAGCGCTTTCTCCCAAAACTTTGCCCTCTAGATGTCCGAAGGGTTTAAGTCCTGTCAAATCTGGTTCGACAAAAGGTTGAAGGTCGGCGATCGCTCTGGGACCTTGAATTGCTATTAATACTTTATTAGGGGATAGATCGAGGAATTCAATGGGGGCGGTTTTTAAGTGGCTTAACAACCAGGCTTTATCTTTAGCCGTAGTAGCAGCATTAACGATCGCCATTCCTCGTTGTTCTCCTGCTGCAGTTTCTCCCTGATAATAAAAGATGATGTCATCTATGATGCCTGCGCGCTCGTTTAAAAGTACTGTATATTGAGCCTGACCTGCTTGTAAGCGATCGATATCTGAGGGAACCAGAGATTGTAAATATTTTAAGAGTCCTTTCCCTTTAAAAGCAAATTTACCCATGTGAGAGATATCGAACATCCCTGCTGAGGTGCGTACAGCAAGATGTTCTTGTTTTAGACCGCTATATTGTGCAGCCATCTCCCAACCTGAAAAGGCAGTCAGTCGTGCTTTTGATTTTAGCGCTAGATCGAATAAGGGAGTACGGGAAAGTATGAAGTCTGATTGAACCACTTGTTTATTGTTTTTTGAGCAGGCTAATGATACTTGTGTGTCGCTTTTCTCAGTTTATAGCACTTGATGCCCCATGCATAGTGTGAGGAAGGTGTGGGGAGTGTGGGGAGTGTGGGGAGTGTGGGGAGTGTGGGGAGTTTTCATCTAAAAATTGAACGATCGCAAAATTAGCAAAATGGTAAAGTATGTAAGTGGATGTAGCTAGCTAAATTGAATCTAGTTTCAGTTAATTCTCTTCCTAAGACAACAGAATAGCTTTCTGCTGTATCTTAGATCGTAGCTCTCGCAAGGAGGGCTATTGTTTGAACCAAGTACAATAATACAACCTTCGATCGAGAGACACTAAATGGCAATAGTGTCTTTTGTCGAATTCCCTTGGAACAGACTAAAATGTATAACTTCCAACAACAGCGAGTGCCTTTATATATTATGGAGGAATTCTAGTTGACTGACTTATAAAACTTTGTCACAATGTGCCACTTATGAAATTGGTAAAAAAAACTAGGAATTTGGCTTGAGAATTGCAAACACTAACAAAGTTTTGGGATGAAATTTTATTATTCCCTCAGACAAGTCGGTAAACCTGGAATTTACCGCTCGCTTTTTATGAGATTATCAGGTAAAAAAGAATGGCAAGAATACTAATTACCCATCCCATTTACGAGGGTACCATCGTAAAATTAAGCCTCAAGAAAATACATCCAAGCCTGCAAGCAAGAGCTGACCTGAGTCCGATTCCCGAAGAGGTATTTTATGCCAGGAACAAAAGTGAAGAAATTTTTTATATTCCTGGTATTGCTATCAAACAACAGCCGAATGAAAAGCACGATCCGAGTTTAGAAATATTGCGACTCGCTTTAGAGACAATTAAACCAGATGTTTTAATTGCAGGGAATAACGCAGTTCCAGGTAAGGCAATAGCAGCCTGGAGAGCTGCAGTAGAGAGTGACAAAAGACTTTTAGCTATCAGACGAGGAGTAGATACTAGAGCGATCGACAAATTAGCAGCAAGCGAATACTCTGTAGCTGTGGGTAATTTACCAGGGATCAATTCCCCTTTTGTTGCCAAACACATGATAAAACACCTCAAACTAGAGGATGCCAAACCTGGAAGTAAAATTGCAGTTGTTGGAGTGGGAAATATAGGTAAAAACGTCGCGATCGAGGCTATAAAGTTGGATTTATCAGTTCACTTATTAAGTCCTTCTTTGCAAGAATTTTCCAGCAAACGATCGGAAATACTCGCTCGCAAAGGAATTCCTTCTGAGAAAGTTATTTGTGCTCAATCTCTAGAGCAAGCTTTAGAAGGTGCCAGTTATTTATCTATTGCTGTACCTTGGGAAAAGCCTAGCGGCGGTACTCACGTAGATACTATAGGAGTAAACCATATAGAAAGTTTAGCTGCCAATGCTAAAATAGCCTCTGCTTCCGTACCCCGTATTTTTACAGAGCAAGCATTAACTTTAATGAACGATCGGATAAAACAGGGCAAAATATACGTCCGTATCGATAGTTCTAAGCGACGTGCAGTCGAAGCCAAGCAAAATTATCCATATTTAGATGCTTGTCACGACCAAGCATTTGCTTGCGCTGAATGTCAGGAGGAATTAGATAATGCCATGCTGGAGAAAGCCAGAGCATTTGTGAGCAATAGTGTTTTAGAGTTAGTTAAATAAGCTAGCAAATTTAGGGGTTAGATACTTAAAGTTCGATTTCTAGGGGCTTTTTATAAGCCCTTATTTAGTCAAAAAAACCTTGGGTTTGAGTGGAGCGAAAAGGTATGCTAAGGCTTGAGGTAGGCTAAATATATGTAACCTTCAAAAGCTCCTAGTGAAACTTGGATACCTATACAGTCAGGAGAAAAAAAAGTGGATATGCTCTTAAGTTATGTAATAACAATCTTAATAGGAGTTGCAGGCGCTCTAATTGGATACGTCATGGGATTGCCAGCAGGAGCCTTAGTGGGTTCAATGTTAGCAGTAGGATTAGTCAATGTATTTGGTGCCGTTGAAATTCCCAGATTTCCTTCAGAAGCGCGCTTTTTTCTCCAGCTAGGTCTGGGTCTCATGCTAGGAAGTAAGTTAACCATTGATACCCTATATGCTGCCAAAGAGCTGTGGCGACCAGCTTTGCTCTGTGCTTTAATTGCTATTGCGACAGGAGTATTATCTGGACTTTTGATCTCTCACGTTCTAGGGGTTGAACCGATAACTGCTTTTTTCGGTACAGCTCCTGGAGGTCTCTCAGACATGACCTTGATTGCTTTAGATATGGGTGCTAAAGCTAATTTAGTAGTAGTGATGCATCTGATTAGATTAATTAGCGTGATTGTTGTCGTACCTTGGTTTATTAAGATAGTCGTTCAACCTCATTCTGGATAGCTTTTAATATCTGTTCGGTTTGGTGTTTGCGAGCGATCGTTCTCTTGTCGTAAAATAAGTAGTCCTTATTAGTTGTGAATTTTTCTTGGAGAAAGCATGACTCATCGGCCAATTATCCTGGGCATTGTCGGTGACAGTGCTGCGGGTAAAACAACCCTAACCAGGGGAATTGCTCAAATCTTAGGTACTGAAAACGTTACAGTAATTTGCACTGACGACTATCATCGCTACGATCGCTCTCAAAGAGCTGCTCTAGGTATTTCCGCACTCCACCCAGACTGTAACTATCTAGATATCATCGAGCAGCATTTAAGCTTGCTCCGTAACGAAGAATCTATTCTCAAGCCCATTTACAACCACAGCACTGGACGGTTCGATCCTCCAGAATATATCAAGCCAAACAAGTTTGTCATAGTTGAAGGACTTCTCGGCTATTCTACAGTCGGTATGCGTTCCAATTACGACGTTATGGTTTACTTGGCACCCCCAGAATCTTTGCGAACAGCTTGGAAAATTAAGCGCGATACGAGCAAGCGAGGTTATACTCAAGAACAAGTTATGCAACAATTAGCCAAGCGAGAACCTGACTCAGAATCATTTATTCGTCCTCAGCGTCAGTGGTCAGATTTAATAGTTAGTTTTTATCCCCCAAATGACAACCACAACCAAAACGATTTAATGCTCAACGTGCGCTTAATTCTGCGACCGACTATTCCACATCCAAATTTAACTATTATTTTGAACCCAGAAGGGAATCATTTAGGACAAGCAATTCGTTTAGGTCTCGATCGCGATATGGGCAAACCCGTAGATGTTTTAGAAATTGACGGTCACGCTACAGCAGAACAGGTTAGAGAATTAGAACGCATACTTTGTCATGAGATACCTTATTTGGGTAAGTTCTGTAGTTTGGAAGGCAATCAAGAAATAGGTAAAGTTATTAGCACCACAGGAGAACCGCTCCAAAGTTATCCTTTAGCATTAACTCAGCTACTTATTACCTACAACATACTCAAAGCTGCCAAGATGCAACACTAAACCAATTGAACGCGCAGAGGGATTTCCTCGTCTCCAAGATGGGATATAAAAAGAGCAGTTTAAATAGAACTGATTGATTCGATCGGATCCATAAAAGAAATTAGTATTAGATATAATTTTGTCTGAAATCCGGTCGATTTCTCTTCAAAAAGTCAGAAGTCAAAAGTTAAATATTTTTAACTTCTGACTTCTGACTTCACACTTCTGACTTCGAGCGAAGCGATCAAAATAGAAGGCTATCGAATAACGAATTTAAGTTCTATCCGACTTTACTAAGAAGACAACTTAACAACTAAAAAAAACTTTGTATTTATTGGGATAACACCACTGGTTACTCGTTACTCAGAATCTTCAATCGCTTCGTGTTAACTAGATCGATGTTGCCGACAAAATTCATTGAATTTATATTTTTAAAAATATATAATCATACTGTAGATGCTTAATAAAATATTAAACATCAATAAATCATTAAAATAACTGTGTATTTGCTGCCGTGTATTTACTGAGAAAAAAATATGGATGAGAATATTAATGCGCTCGTCGAACAGTGTTTGCTACGAAATTCGCCGAAGAGGTTGTCAGCCAGCTTATAGGTTCATCTGAAAGTCTAACTTCTTCGGCTCTTTCTGCATTAGAGACTGCTGGTATAGAATTGGAAGACTTGTTAGACGCAAAAATGGGCGAAATTGTCGATACAGTCGGGGCGTTACTGACTTAATAGATGATGTCAAGCCCATTCTCGATAAAAGAAAAAGCTACTCGAAGAAGTAACCACACTTGACATACAAGAAGGGAAGCTCAAAGAAGCCATAGAAAAAGTCTCTAAAATACCGCCTCCCTCTGTCCAGGAGTTCTTTGTAGTTATTAAGAAAGCCGATTGAAAAATGACTGTGAAAAAGAAAAAATTTTGGAAAATTCTCTTAGCATCCCTGACTGTGTTTGGCACAGTCGGAGTAGCTAAACCGAGTTGGGCTAATGTCTATTATTCCTGTAATTTGCAGAACGGTCAACCAGTAACCGTAGCCAATACTCCCAGAGGAAACGTAAAGCTGATTAATTGGGAAAATAACAGAGTAATTTCCAATCAAAGCACTCCAGAAAAGCTTTGCGAGGATGTCTCGATAAAACTACAACAATATGCTGATTCAGGAGAGCTAAACTATATTTCCATCAGTCAATTTAAGGGGCAATTTTTTGTATGTGTTGCAAATCGTTCAGGAGATTGTATTGGGAATAACTTTGGTTGGCTGTTCGATATTGAACCTTCTCAAAATTCTCAATCAGCTTTCAGGAGATTGTTTAATAATCTCCCTAGTCAAGCAATAGTGGGAGGTAGAAAATTTGTTGTCGATATTAATAAGCTGACAGGGGGAACAGTTCGAGAAGATAGCAGCTCTCAAAACAATTACAATAATCCCAACAATCGCAGGTACCCAAACAGTTACACTAATCCCAACAATTCCAGATATCAAAATAATTCTACCAATACCTACAATTCCAGATATCAAAACAATTCCACCAATATCAACAATTCCAGATATCAAAACAGTTTTACTAATACCTACAATTCCAGATATCAAAACAATCGAGATCGACAAATTGCAGCTACAAGAAGATCCGTACAATATACTTGTATTCAGCAAGGAGGAGTATTCAAAACAATTGCTAATACTCAAAACGGTCCGATCGAATTAATTATTTGGCAGAGTAATTTCTTTTCTGGTAGCGGTTATACTCCTGAAACTCGTTGTCAAATTGTTACCTCTCGTTTTCAGCAACATTCTGATGCGAAAAACTTTAGATATGTTTCTACTGGTAGAATGAATGGGCAAAATGTAATCTGCGTTTCCAGTAAATCGGGACGATGTCAATCCAACGGGTTATTAATAACTTTACAGCCCGACGATCGCCCTAATCAAGTTTTGAGGGACATGTTTAATCTCCAAGCTAGGAGAAACTACGGTGGAATTAGACGAGGAAAACTAGTGATCGATCTCGAGCGAATTTTATAACCAAAACCCCGAGCTGCTAAGTCAAGAATGCCTCGTGTAAAAGCATAATAAAATGTGGGAAAAGAGGCATGTATTTCTCTTTTTTATTCGTTTAGTTTTCTCCAAACTTACCCATATTTCACCGCCTACGGCGGAAGGCAGAAGGCAGAGTACTTATTTGTTATCCCCTTCCTTCTCCTTCTGCCATCTACCCTCTGCCTTCATTCAAGAAACTCGATCTAAGGGTACTAATACTAAATCCGATTGAAAAAAGTTATTTATAATAACAGGCAAAAACAAGCAAAAGTAATAATGTCTAAAAAAGCAGAAGTATGTAATACCAATTTAATTTGTCTTTGCTACAAATAATTTTCGCTCTTGAGTGTGGGGAGGGTGGGAAGTGTGGGGAGTGTGGGGTCCAATGATTCTATAGAAAAAGCTTTCTCCAGAGACAGTATCAGCATAAGTGCGAACTATAAAGCTCGTATTTTTTACTGTCGCACCTGGCCAAAAAGTCAGGCTACTATCGATGGGGGATGTAATCACTTTAAAATGGAAGTAAGAGCACTATTGTTGTGTGTTAATGGGGTGATAACTATCAAGCTCGTAAATTTACATCTGGAAAAACTTCGTCTTCTCGACTATCGAGAGAGTCTTTTTATTGACAAAACTCAATTATTGGCTTAGTTGCTGAGCCAAACACTGAGTGAAGATCGTTATTGCCTCAAATTACTCTCTTGGGCCGCCGAATTATGATTACATCTCAAGCTATTCTCAAAGCCCATCCCCAAAATAGCCTAGCAACTGATTTGATTTTAGAGCAGGCCCCCTTGGCTGCCAAACTCAAAGAAAGATTAGACTATTTAGGAGTCTATTATCAAAGAAATCCTAACTCTTTTTATCGCCATCTCTCCAAAGAAGACAAAAAAGACTTAGATAAGCAGTTGAAAAAGGAATACAGTGAAATTCTGCTTAACTACTTTTGTCATGAAGCTCAAATTATCAACCATCAAATTGATTTATTTGTCTATAAAGCCTTTTTCGCAGATATTTCTCCCGAGCACATTTTAGCCCTTCACATCAAATTAATGGAACAATTGAGACAACAGCTCAAGCTAAAAGGATTGAGCGAGAAAATTTTACTTCATTATCGTCTGGTCTTAATCGATATTCTCGCTCACCTGTGTGAAATATACCGCCGTTTGCTCCCCAGAGAAGCTAGGGAAATCCCATCTAGTTGCTAAAATTTGATAAATATTTATCAAAGAGTTATACTCCCAAAAACTTTGAACTGACCAACCATGAGGGATTTTCTGGTTCGTCACCAGTAGTTTAATTGTCTTGAAATAAACGATCTAGTTCTTGCTGCATCTGCTGGCAAACTAAATGGTAACAAGTATCTACATAGTGGCGCTCGGCTGCGGCTTCTTTTCCATAGCGCTTGAAGACAATCGGGGGACAGACGCGAGTATGAATGGGCACGGGGAATGGTATATTCGGTAAAGGGCCAATCGCCACTCCCCAAGGCCAGCCTAAGTAGATGGGAAAAACTTCAGGATCGAGATCGAATAACCAGGGCATTCCCCATTGATGTAGTTTCTTTGCTAGTTGGTAACATTCAGCTAAAACAATCAAGGTATGGTGGGCACCTTTGGAAATTATGGGTGTAATGGGAACTTCTTCTTGCAATGCCAGTTTAATAAAGCCTTTACGACCGGCAAAGTAAACTTGTTTTCGTTGAGAGTAAGGTCGAAATAGCTCCTGTATACCTCCTGGATAAACTAAAACACTTGCATCTTGGCTCAAAGCGGCTCTGGCCATTTTCGGATGAGCCATAACGGCCCCGATCTTGCCCAGTACTTTACCCCATGGAGGAAAAACTTTCCAGACATTAGGGTGAGTCAAAGCGTATACTCGGCGTTCGGTCCCAAAAAGGCGAAACCATTCATAAGTTATCATTGCCAGGTCGGGAGCCGCCAATCCCCCGTTGTGTGTACCGATTAAAAAAACCTTTCCCTTCGATGGAATGTGATGCCACCCATCGCTTTTGACCCGAAAATAGTAGCGATAAAGCCATTCTAGGAAAGGCATTAATGAACTAATAAACTGAGGATCTCTCTCCTCTAAAGACCAACCATTACCTACTCTAGCGAGCGGTTTTTTTTTCTCACTCATTGAGCTACATAATTATCCTCATAGACTTCTAATTTAACTCCCTCTCTGGAGAGTTTTACCATTAAATTTCGTTGTCAGAATAGTTTTAGCTTTTTTTCTCTATGAGAGAGCGAGCAGTTGGGAATGTGCCTCTATGGTATTTATCTATAGCAGTAGCCATAAAGCTTAGGACATGAGAGGATAAATCTATATTCATTTCTACGCGCTCGCCGCCAGAGGAAAAGAATGGGAAAAGCTTATAGTTACGATTTGAGAACTAAAGTAATTGAAGCCCTCGATCGAGGCATGAAGAAAATCGAAGCTTCCCGAATTTTCAATTTAAGTCGTAAACTATTGACCTTTGGCTTAAAAAGAGAGAATTAACTGGGGATTATCAGGCAAAAAAGGGTTATCAAAAAGGATACAAGCGCAAAATAAAAGATTGGGAAAAATTTCAAGAATTTGTTGACAAGTATAGCAACAAAACACGAGCGGAAATGGCTAAAGCTTGGAATGAACCAATTAGTCAAAGAACTATTAGTCGAGGACTAAAAAAAATTGGGTTTACAAGAAAAAAAAAGAAAAAAGACTTATGACTATCGAGAAAGAAATGAAGAAAAACGACTCTAATTCTTAACTTATTTAAAAGATAAATTGAAAGATAACTGAATTTATATTGATGAAAATGGAATAGATAACAGAGAAAATTATAGTTATGCTTGGAGTAAAAAAGGAGAAAGATTTTATGATTTAAAATCGGGAAAAAGAAGTATAAGAGTAAGTGTTGGACTTTGGACAAAAGAAAAAAAATTTTAGCGTAAAATTTACGCTAACAAAAACTGTTAAATTGAAGCGAATAAGTTAGAGATTTTTAATCGTCTTTTAATCCGTTAATACAATAAGAGGGATCTGGTTCAGTTTCTCCAATTGCTTTGATAATTCCCACTTTTTTTAAAAATATGTTAGCGTAAATTTTACGCTAATTTATTAAGCAAAATAATGCCGCAAAATCCAATTTGTCAAGACATCAAACATTTTCAAGTTTGGAGAAGTCAACTCTATAATTCTCTTGGTTATAGACGAGACACAGTCATGGATTTAATAGACTCACTCTCATCTAATCAGCAAGCTGATTCTGTGGTAGAATTATCTCTAAATCCTTTATTTC
>JASJDA010000011.1 GCA_030065755.1 Prochloraceae cyanobacterium
TAAAAATATTGTTAAGTTATCCCTAACTTGACTCAATCTACTGAAAAACTAAGACTAGAAAGTCTACCCCGTTCCTCAATGACTATTCAGGCATATCGAACGCAACCTTACGAAACGACCCACGAGAACCGTATATTTGATGCGTTGCTGAGGGAACTAGAGATAGTCTGGGGTGATGAGGAAGATCTCGTGATTCTGCTGGGAAATTTTTACTGTAACAATTGCGAGATCGATGCAGCTATTCTCAAAAGAAGCAGCATTACTGTCATTGATTTCAAAGATTATGGGGGAAAGATAAGTTTTTCAGAAAATGGTAGCTGGTTTGCGGATAAAGTAGAAGTTAAGGGTGGTAGCAAACCAAACCCATTTATTCAGATCAAAGAGAATAAGTTTGCATTACTTAACAGTTTAAAAGCAATTGATTTACCATCAGGTAGACAACCAGATTTAGGACATATATCTGGGTTAGCACTCTTTCACAAACCGATCGTCTTTGAGGACAGCCAATTACCACCTAAAATTGAAAGTTGGTTTCACGTGGTTGATTTTGACCGTGCAGTAGAGCGATTATCACAAATTACTAGCCGCAAAATTAACCTTTCTAATCGAGATCTAAAATTCATTGCGAGCAATTTTTCTATTCCTGAATATACACCAGTAGGTTCGAGAATTAAAATTAATCTGGAAACAGAAAAAAATACAAATCAACTGGAATTACCCGAATCTCTACAGTCGGTAATGTCTGAGATTAGTGATTTTTTGAACTCTTCAGAGCAAATTTTAATTGTTACAGGAGCGATCGGAACTGGGTTAAAACAATTGCTCAAAGCTATTAGCAATTTTGCTTTAGCACGCGATCGAAATTCCTCTATTTTAGTCCCGAGCAGCCCCATAGCTTCACAATATGAAATAGAAGCAAAGAGTATTTATGCTTCTATTTACTCAGCTAATCCGACAATTGAACCCGAAACAGATGAAACAGGACATAATAGAGGGTTAATTTGTTTTGATTTAATTCAAAATAATGACAGTCAACAACATATTTATGTTGTTGGTGAAGCTCATTTAGTTTCAACTTCATTTTTTCAAAGAGATATTAAACGCTACGGTAGTGGAAAATTACTAACGGATTTACTCAAGTTTATTAATTTTCGAGAATCACAACAGCAAATTATTTTTCTCGGCGATCTATTTCAAATGACACGGGATAAACCAGAACAATCAGCAATATTCGCCGAGCATTTACAGGCTATTACTGGATTGAAGGTGAAAAAAATTTCGATTGACTATATTTTTCCTGGAAAAGAAAAAGATTTATTTGTTAGCAATTCTCTAGAAATAGCAAAGTCTATAAGTAAAAAAGAATTCGATCGACTCTATATCACTACCGACGGCTTGCGATGTATAGAAGCACCAACTGAAAAATCGGAAAAACATCAGTTGCTAAGGAAGGAATTTACTGAAGCCCCAACATCCACAAAGTTTGTAGCTTATAACCACGAGGCAGTTAATAGGATTAATAATTGGATTAGACAAAGGGTTTTTGGACGTGGTGAAAAGATTAGCGCAGGTGATATTGTCGAGATTCATAACAGCTTTTCTGTGAAGAATAAAGATGAATTGGAGCCTTCAATTTATGTTTCTCGTGGCTCGTTTGCCGAAATTGTAGCAGTCAACGATAATATTAAACCTCTGGTACAACCTCTTAATGGTCGAAATCGACCTATTATTGTCCCCTTTTTAGATATTCGAGCGCGATTGCTTGAGAATAATCAAGAAATTGAGTTTCTTTGCTTGAAAAAGTTTCTTTATGAGGAAAAACCCGAAGTCGATCGCGATACTCTTTTAGCACTTTATGTCTCGGCAAAAGCAAGATTTCGCCAAAAATATCACAAGAAGCACGACGTGAAAAATATAGAGCAATTTGATAATTCTAATTCCCCACAACTGGCTCAATTTCTGCAAAAAGATCCTTACTTCAATGCAGTCCGCCTTAGATTCGGTTATGCGCTAACCCTTCATCGCGCTCAAGGAAGGCAATTCAGCACTGTAATTGCCACTATGGATACAGGTGAGGGACAGACCAATGAAACTTATTTTCGCTGGGTTTATACCTTGTTTGCGGTAGTTCGCGATCGACTTATTCTCTCAAAGATCCCCTCAATTACGCCTTTTTACAAAACAATTTGGGACGATAGCAAAGGTAAACTCGATTCTATTGTTCCTCGCGATCTTATTGCGTTCGATCGCGATGCTGAAGCAGGTATAACAGATATTCCAGAGTTTTCCATATCGGAGAAAGCCTTGAGAAACCTTTATTGGCATATCCTAGATAAGCTTAAGCCCCAGGGAATTAATGTCAAGTCATATAAGCATCACACTTATCAGGAAATTTATGGTTTTGAGAGAGAAGACGATCGATCTTCGTGTTACCTACGCTTGTATTACAATGGCAAATTTAAGGTGACGCGGATTGAAACAGTGGAGTCCGATCCAAGTGAGTTCGCTAACCAAGTGCGTGACGCGATCGTCTCCAACCTGCGTCTGGAAACTAAACCCCAGAAGAAGATATATAACTTCATCAAGGGAAAGCTAGACCCACATAAAATATCGATCCTGGCAGTCGAACACCACAATTTTCAAGAAGTTTACTACCTAAAGTCTGAGAAAGGTGAGATAAAACTACAGATATTTTACGACAAGGGCGATCGTATTACACAGATTGCTCCACTTGCTTACTCGACACTAGAGATTGTCGAAGAAGTTCGTCTAGCAATGGAGTTGTAAAAATGTATCCAAGTCAAGAAATTACTGCATTGAGAAAAGCAGGACGTTTGGATCAAGCTTATTCGAGAGGATACGAACTAATGAAGACAAATCCAGACGATCGCTTCCTTGCTACCAGTTTTGGGTGGGTTCTTTACGAAAAAGTCAAGAAAATAGTCGATGAAGCTAAACAATCTCAATCCCCAGAGGTAGATAAACTTATCGAGCGACTCAGAAATATACTCAGAGAGTATGCTCGTCTTCGTCTTTCTCGAACCGAAAATGTACTTTTTAGTCTTCTCTTATCTCAAACTCTTCGATTTCCAAAACCGCTTAAATTCCTACCCAAGTTTATCAAATGGGCAGGTATAGATAGCTTCAGATCGGAAGACTTTCAGGTAAATACTAGTAATGAAGGTAAAGTTTTTGAATCCCTAGTTGAGAAGGTCGCTAGAGAGGTTGGAAAAGTTGTTCGAGATCTGAAAGTGGAAGATTGTTCTAATTCACGAGAATTACAAGAGTTACAAGAGTTTGCCGTTGAGCTTATAGATACAGCACTTAGGCAAGCACAGGTTCAAAACCCTCAATGGTTGCACTATAGCAAAGCTTTGTTGCTCGGTCAATTAGGGCGCTTAGAAGAGGCTCAAAAACTTCTCGTCTCCGTCGTCCAGCAGAAACGTAATGATTTCTGGGCTTGGCACGCTCTTGCTAAAGTTGTGGAAGAATCCGATCGAGTACTTGCCTTGGCGCTTTGTGCAAAAGCTTGCTTAACTTGCAAGGATCCGAAATTTGGCGTCGGAACTTTTGAATATCTCAGCAAACTAGCAGGTAGACATGGTAAAATGTCACTTGCTAAATGGTCGGCAGATCGTGCTTTTGAGATTCGCAATAACAATCAATGGAAAATCCCACCATCCCTTAGTAATCTCCTAAACGCTGATTGGTACTCTCATACAGAAAATCTTGCTAATGCAAACGAAGTATTAACCCAGATAGCAGCTGATGCAGAAAAGGTAATTTGGATAAATTTTCCTCGCTATGATGCTAACTACCTAGGTACCTTTACAAGCAAAAGTGGAAAGTTAATGGTTAAGTTTGGGTTATTCTCTGGGGGATCTTCTCAAGAATTAGCTAGTTCAGCATTAGGACTATTGAATAACCTAAATCTCGTACTTGGCGATCCAGTTAAAGCGATCGTTGATGAGAGTGGCGATCGTCAAAAAGTTGTTGTGGTTGAGAAGCGCGAGTCAGGAAAGCCTTTCGATCGACTTGAATCCATATATGGGATAGTCGATCGCCATTGTGACAACAAAGCTTTCATTTACTTCAATCCTTATCAGCACTGTACACTTCCATATACTGAGTTCCCTACGATCGCTAATTTAACCCCTGGTAGTGCGATCGAAGTTATTTGTGCGAGAAATCGCGATCGAATCAATGCCTATCGATTTTCTCCCTCCACTTTTATCGAAAATGAAAATATATCTTTACGAGTTGGTTTTGTGCGCTTACATCAAAAAGGATTTGGTTTTGTAGAAGATGTTTTTGTTCCACCTGAATTAGCAAGTCAGCTGGAGAATGGTCAACAAGTGAATCTTATTATTGTCAAGAAACTCGACAAAAAGAAAAACCAACTCGGTTGGAGTGCGATCGCCATACTCAATCAGATCTTGCCTTAACTTTTTCTCTCTGTGCCAAAGAGGTTAAATTTACGTTTATAACTTTGCTACTTTCAAACCAACGATATCCTCAAATGCAGCAACAGTTGCACACATAGTAAAAGGAATAGTAATCACAAGACCTATAAGCAAAGCTAACGCACCAGCTATGTTTATTAAGCCTAATAAAAAAGCGAAACCGAAAAAAGAAAACCACTTTTTACTTACTACCTTGCGGCTAGCTTCTAAAGCTGACCAAAAATTTAAACGGTTTTCGACTACAAAAAGAAGTGCAAAAAAATAACAAATAGCCAAATAAATACCAGGAATAATTAAAAATAATAAACCGAGACCAATTAATAATCCACCAACTAGGCTGACTAGAAAAATGGTAAAAATTATTTTAAACCCATCAAAGAAATTGCCAAAACTTTTAGATTGATTTTTGGCAATTCTCAAAGCCACAATATAGTAACCTGCTGTTAAACCAAAAGAAAGGAGCAAGTAGAGAATTCCTCCTTGTCCGTCTTCGTTTGTTCCTAGGGGAAAAGGAAGCCTAGATAAAACACTTGAGATTATCAGATTATCGAGTATTAAAAACCCTATAAATCCCCACATATACTGGCGGAAAATATTCCAACCTCGATCGAAATAACTATCCATCTTAAAAGTGTAGTCTCGATCGCCAAAATTGGGTTTAACCTCGTTCATTAGTTCTTGTTTGCCAATTGCTCTACTTTCTCAAGATACAATAAAGAAAAATTTCAAATACTTAATACTAAAAAATATTAAGAAGGCTTTCTAGAATCTCAACTAACCCTAAAAATACTTCATCCAGCCTCAACTTCTCCTAAAGCATCCTGCATCTTACTCAACCAATCAATTAAATTCTCTAACTGCTGCTGGGGCTTCACTATCCCCAAACCCCTCACGGTAACTTTTTTCTTACCATAAACGAAGCGCGATCGCAAGTGAACGGGCAGCTTCTCCTGCAACAGCTTCCAAGCGGGTTCTTCCATGGGTGTTTCTAAAATAACGTGCTGTTTTCCTTCGGGTTTGATGCGAGAAAAACCGAGGGGTTTGGCAATTTGTTTGAGTTCTACTACCCTAAGTAATTGTTCTACGGGGGAGGGTAAAGATCCGTAGCGATCGCTCCAATCTGCTGCTATTTGTGCTAGTTCTGTTCTAGAATTAGCCGCAGCTATTACCCGATAAGCGTCCATTTTCTGTTCTACATCGGTAATATAATCGGCAGGAATAAACGCAGTTAATTTCAAATCTACTTGAGTCTCACTTACCTGGGGAATTTCTTGTCCTTGTATTTCCCTAATTGCTTCTTGCAACATTTCCATATACAATTCAAAGCCGATCGCCTCCATTTGTCCGGACTGTTCTGCACCTAAAAGACTCCCAACCCCTCTAATTTCCATATCGCGGGTGGCTAACTGATACCCCGAACCGAGTTGGGTAAACTCTTGTAAGGCGCGCAAGCGCTTTCTAGCGGCTTCTGAGAGGCTGTCTTTATTGGGATACAATAACCAAGCGTGGGCTTGAATTCCCGATCGCCCGACTCTACCTCGTAACTGATACAGTTGGGACAAACCGAATTTTTGCGAGTCTTCGACGATAATCGTATTAACTCTGGGAATATCTAAACCAGATTCAATAATAGTGGTACAAACTAGAATATCTGCTTCCCCGTTGTTAAAAGTAAGCATCGTTGATTCTAATTCTGCTTCTACCATTTGACCGTGGGCGATCGCAATTCTCGTCCCAGGAATCATTTCTCGCAAAAATCCAGCAATTTCTTCTATTCCTTCTACTCGCGGTACTACGTAAAATATTTGTCCCCCCCGATCGAGTTCGTTGCGAATAGCGGTTCTAATTACTTCTGGGTTGTAGGGGGATAAATGGGTTTTAATGGGACGACGGGAGGGAGGTGGAGTAGTAATTAAACTCATTTCCCTAATTCCCGATAGGGACATATATAGGGTGCGAGGGATAGGTGTAGCGGTAAGAGTGAGAACGTCTACCTGGGTTTTCATCGACTTAATTTTTTCTTTCTGATTTACCCCAAAGCGCTGTTCTTCGTCTACTACTAGCAACCCCAGATTTCTAAATTTAACTGTTTTACCAAGTAGTTGATGAGTACCGACGACTACATCCAGTTCTCCTGTAATTAATCTTTGAAGTATTTCTTTGCGTTCCGACGCACTGCGAAAGCGGTTTAGCAGACCGATATTAATAGGATAGGGAGCAAATCTTTCTTTAATGGTGTGGTAGTGTTGTTGGGTAAGGATAGTAGTTGGAGCGAGGAAAGCGACCTGTTTGTTCCCAGTAGTAACCGCTTTAAAGATAGCGCGAATGGCTACTTCTGTTTTTCCGAAACCCACGTCCCCACAAACGAGGCGATCCATGGGGCGATCGCTTTCTAAGTCTATTTTTACATCTTGAGTTGCTTTGAGTTGGTCTGGCGTTGGTTGATAAGGGAAGGAATCTTCTAATTCTTTTTGCCAAGGTGTATCTTGAGGATAGGCATAACCAGAACGTTGCGATCGCTCGGCGTATAATTTCAGCAAGTCTACTGCTAATTTTTTGATTGCTTTGCGAATTCGATTTTTCTTCTTTGCCCAGCCTTTCCCAGACATTTTATCTAATTCTGGAGGGCGAGTCCCCGTATGGCGATACCTAGATAAAACATCTAAATTATCAGCAGGAACTTTGAGTAACCCGTCGGCATATTTAATACTTAAATACTCTCGATTTAATAAAATTTCTAGTTGTAAAAATTTCCCTACGCCGTGATTTTTATGCACTACATAATCTCCAGGGCGTAATTTATTAACATCTACTTGTTTGGAAGTAGCGCGCCGACGCTTGCGAATATAACCCAGATTGGCTAAAGTATGCTGTCCGAAAAACTCCCTATCTGTAACGACAACTATTCTATATGTCGGTAAAATAAAGCCTTCTAATTCTGCCAGTCCTGAATATTTTAACCCGACAGCAGTTCTTTGGTTTTGTATTTTTTCAATAGCTGGATAATCGCGAGGATTGGGAACAAATTGGGCTGGACAATCGTGTTCTTGTAATAAAGAAACCGAGCGAGAAGGTTGAGCAGAAATTAGCCAAGTGGAATAATTATTTAAAGCGATCCCACTATAGACTTCTCGTTTTCCTCTAATAATTTCTGCTAATTTAGCAAACTGATGGGGAGTCGTAGGAATAGGACGACTAGAAAGATCGAGGGCATCTTTATCATTTTCTTCTGCTATTTCTGACAAATAAACAATAGGAAATACTTCTGCTATTGTCAAAGCTTCCTGAAAATAGCGATGAATTTTAGGTAACTTTTTCTCCCCTTCTAGCCATTTATCTTCCGCACGTTCTATCCAGCGATCGCTGTGAGCGCGACACTGTTCTAATTCGTCGATCGCTATTAATGTATTCCCAGGTAAATAGTCTAATAAAGAGTCAGGTTTTTCAAAAGCAACTCCTAAAAAGCGACGCATTCCTTCAGGTAATTTACCGGCTTCTAAACCCTCTTTTTCTTCCGCAGAAAAATAATTAGCCTCAACTTCCTCTACATTAATAATAGAGTTAAGAATAATGCGACCAAAAGAAGTAGGAGTAAGAACTAATTTATCGATTTTATCTAGCGATCGCTGATTAGCAGGATCGAATTCTCGCAGTTGTTCTAACTCGTCCCCAAACCATTCGAGTCGCACTGGTAATTCCGCAGATACGGGAAAAATATCGACTATATCCCCCCGTCTGCTCCACTGTCCTTCTGTTTCTACCAGGGGAACTCTTTCGTAACCCAGTTTAGCTAGTGTCTGGTCTAAGGTTTTAGAATCCTGGGTCATTCCCACACTCAGGAGGAAACAGTATTCCTCGAAAACTTTTTGAGGAGGAAGATGGGGTTGAAGCGATCGTTCGGTCGCAATTATCGCCCAGGTTCGGGATTTTTCTGTAGAGTGAATCAAATCTGCTAAAACCTGCATCTGTCCCCAAATCGTCTCTGATTCTGGGTCAAATGGCTCGTAGGGGGACGCTTCCGAGGTCGGGTAGAAGTGTACCGTATTCCAACCCATCGCTTCTAATTGTGCCGCCCAGCGTCCTGCTTCTTCGAGGGTAGCGCAAACGACAAATAAATTATTTCCTTTTGCTCGTGCTAAACTCGACGCAACTAAACCTTTAGGTAAACGAGGAATTCCCTCTAAATTGAGAGAGCCTTTTTGCG
Organism: Prochloraceae cyanobacterium; assembly: GCA_030065755.1. Lineage (GTDB taxonomy): Bacteria > Cyanobacteriota > Cyanobacteriia > Cyanobacteriales > JASJDA01 > JASJDA01. Next base: position 8,668 of record JASJDA010000011.1, read on the forward strand.
TCAGTTTTTGCAGAAGTTCAGATGTGAGAGACGAACGCTCTAGAGTCCGAATAATCGAAGAAAAAGCCATCTTTAATATTTTTCTCTGGTCGTTAAATTGAGGATGGGCGTTTCCCAAGAGGAAAAAAAGAAAACTACGGGACAGCCTTTATTTAAGTTATAACTTAGCTATCCTAGCTTTAAAGATGTGGAAAACAGATAAAAATTGCCCCTTAAATAGTCTCGAAATAAGTTATGTTAAGATCGAAGATTATGAAATATCCGCACCAATAGAGGAACTAGGAAATATCTAATGGCTGGTAGCGAAGTAAAAGCCGATCTGTGGGTAAGTGAATATATCACTCCTTGGGATATATACGTACATGGTGTAACTAAAGTACTCGACTATAAAAAAACAGCTTATCAGGAGATGTATATTGTTGAAACAGGAGCCTACGGTAAAGGTCTAGTCCTTGATGGCAAATGGCAGTCGTGTACTGGGGATGAATTTCTTTACCACGAAGCACTAGTACATCCCGCTGCGATCGCTTACCAATCTCCCAAAAACGTACTAGTCCTCGGCGGTGGTGAAGGAGCTACTATTCGGGAAGTGCTGCGCTGGAAAACTATAGAAAAAGTAATGATGGTGGATATTGACGGCGAAGTAGTAGAATCTTGTCGCCAACACTTGCCAGAAATGCATCAAAATGCTTTTGACGACCCCAGAGTTGAATTAGTAATTGCTGACGCGCTACAAGTATTAGATAACACAACTCAACAGTGGGATATTATTATCTCCGATCTATCCGACCCTATTGAAGAAGGTCCCTCATTCCAACTGTTTACTAAAGAGTATTTTGAGAAACTAAAGCGAGTTCTCAAACCAGCAGGATATGCGGTCATTCAAGCGGGACCAGTTGCACCCGTTGAAATTATGCTCCACGCTCGTCTGGTAAATACTCTCAAAAGTGTTTTTGCTAACGTTCGCTCCTACTGTTCCCACACCCCCACCTATGGATCTCCTTGGGGATTTGCTTTGGCTTCTTCTGCAACTATTCCCACTCGTCGAGATCCGGCGGCGATCGATCGATTAATCTTAGAAAAAACTACAGGCGGTTTTCGCTTGATAGATGGTATTACTCTACTGGGAATGTTGCAAACTCCTAAATATATTCGAGAGGCGATCGCTCGACATACCGAAGTTTACACCCTCTCCGAACCGCCCAAATTTTTTGGCAAAGGTATCTCTCACGAAAACTAATATCCATAAGTGTACTTCTGTGGTACGCTTATTTTAGTCCGAAAAAGCAAAGGCATTCTGTTACTCAGGAGAAACGGCTAAGCAGTAGGACAGAGAGCAGCGCGTGTCTCGCCAATTTGAGTAAAGCATCTAATGTCGAATTTTGTTTAGATGCGTGGGTCGTCCGAGAATATAACCTCGGTGAAGAAAAAACATCTGTTGCCCAAGCTCTCCTATGGTTTGGGAAAAACACGGAATGTAAGCCGACCTAGAGGTTCATGACTTAAGTTGAATGCTCCCCAATATGAGACTAGATTTAAGTTGTAGGGCTACTGAAAAACTCTTTCCTGAATGTTCGGGTGGTGAAAGCCCTCGTGCTTCAGCCGAGGGTGAGCTTACTCTAGTTAACTCCCCCCTGCTCTGATGAGGGGGAATAAGAATTTTATTAAACTAAATGAGCTTCTAGGAACCACAAACGCTTGTCAATGGTGCGAGAGATTTCAGTATAAAGATCTGCTGTATCTGCGTCACCCAGTTCGTCGGTTTTGGCGATCGCTTCTCTTAGGTGTTTTCCATATACAGCATAGCGATCGGCTAGGGCATTTAAATGTTCTACTCCATCGACAATTTCCACAGGATATTCAGCTAGTAGAGACTCAGCAGCAGCAATACGAACAGTTCCCATTGCTGTTCCTCCAAGAGCTGTAATTCGCTCGGCGATCGTGTCGGTGTATTCTTCTAGTTCCCCAGCCATCTCGTCAAATAGTTCGTGAAGCTGATAAAAATTCTTACCCTTGACGTTCCAATGAGCTTGCTTGACCTGGGTTTTTAAGTCGGTAGTAGTTGCTAAAGTTTTACTCAATATTTCCACTACTCCTACTCGCATTCCTTCCGAAAGGTCTATCCTACTCGGATACAATTTTTGAGATGAGGTTTGTTGAGCAATAGATGTAGTTGTCATAACTTTGAACTCTCCATTTGACCTTACTATCTAAAGCGTACTCGTTATGACTACGCTTTGTCAAGGAGACAGATCGATTAAAAGAAATAATAAGTGGAATTAATAATTTAAATGTCGGATTTATGAATATTTCTTTATGGAACGCTGAATGTGAGCTGTTTTGCTCAAGAATGATAGGCAATTTCTCATTTATATTGACTGAGTGAGAAATATCCCTAGAGGCAAAAGCTTTTACGAGGTACTTCCAGTAACCCAGCCACGAGCAAAAATTTTTGTAAACTGCTGAATCCAGATATTTCATAGCAAATATTTTTATGATAATATATTTCTTTTACCTTTAGAATCTAGAAAGTAGATTAAGACTAAACGAATAAAACATTGAGAAAAACACATTAAAAAGGAAAGAACAAGAAATGGCTTTCTATACAAAAGCTAAAAAAGCATTAATTTCCTTAATGGAGAAAAAAGAGGCAGACGAGTCAGTTAAACCAGCTTTTAGAGAAGCAGATTTAAGTGAAGCCAACCTGAGTCAAGCCAATCTAAGTTGTGCTAATCTAAGTCGTGCCAACCTTACCAAAGTCAACCTCAATCGAGCTAATCTTAACGGTGCTGATTTAAGTAAAGCAGATTTAAGCTGGGCCAATTTAAATGGTGCCGACATGAAAAGAGCAGATCTAAGCTGTGCCAATCTAAGTGGTACCGATCTCGGCCGAGCAAATTTAAGAGATGCACATTTAAGAGGAGCAAACCTAAGTTGGGCCAACTTGAGAGAAGCTGAAATAAGTCAACAAACAGTCATCGATACTAAATGGCATAGAGTCTGGCAAATTGTCAACCAAGTAGCAGAAAGCCGAAACCTAAGCGGTATAGACCTAAGCGCAGCTTATTTAAGTGGTGCTTACTTAAGAGGTGCTTCTCTAAGTAAAGCCAACCTCAATAATTCTTATTTAAGTAAGGCATACCTGAGCAAAGCCGATTTAGAAGGAGCTGAACTTAACGGAGCTTCTCTAACAGGAGCATACTTGAGGGGAGCAGACTTAAGTTGCGCGTATTTAAGAGGTGCTTCTTTAATGGGAGCATATCTAAGTAAAGTGGATTTAAGTTGGGCATATCTAAGAGGAGTAGACTTGAGAGGAGCAGATCTAAGTGAAGCAGATTTGAGTGAAGCCAATCTCAGTTGTGCCAATCTCAGTTGCGCCAATCTGACAAAAGTCAAATTCCGTAAAACAATAGTCAAACAAGCAAAATTTAGCTACGGTACTGGATTGTGCGAAACAGATATTGCCGAACTTAAAGCAAGAGGAGCAATATTTGAAGAATCTCTAGATAATTGCAATTGTTCTCTACTAAAAATAACTCACGCAAAACATCACCAATTATTACACGATTAAAGAGTCAAGTGGCTAAATAATCGATCTGTGTTAGTAAAAATATTACTCGTCATAATATTAAATTTTCTTTAAGAAAAAACTGAGAGTTCAGCTATCAAACATCGAAAATTCCATTAATTAATTAGCTGAACTCGCGATTCATCTCACATCTGTACCACTATCGTGGTCATACAATGTTTTTATTTTTATAGAGGGAACCCTTTTTCAATAACTCTCTTGCTTCGTTTTTAACTTAACTACTATAGAAGGGTTCCCTCTATAAAAATAGATTCATCTCTCGTCAGTGTGAGATGAATCGCGAGAAATGATTGTTTGCATCTTAAATATAACAGCTTGTTTAAAACTTTAATATATCGAGTTTTTAAACTAGATAGTTTTGGTAAAATATAGGCATTGATACGATGTTTTTTTATCAGTTGTGAGAGTAGCTTACCAGTACAAATTACGACCTAATAAACAACAAATAGAAGCCCTTGAAAATTGGCTTAATTTATTACGTCGTCAATATAATTATAGACTAGGTGAGCGATTTAACTGGTACGAACAAAATAGAAGCAATATTAATTCTTGTCCTCTAATTTGTCATTTACCACAACTTAAAGATAACCCCGACTATTACAGTCAAAAGAAAGATTTAATTAATACTAAAGAGTTGTTTCCTGAATACAAGCGTATACACTCACAAGTACTTCAGGATGTTATCAAAAGAGTCAAGTTGACTTTTGATAGATGGTTAAAAGGAGATAGTAGCGGCAAGCGATCTGGTAAGCCAAGATTTAAGGGAATCGGTAGATATCATTCTTTTACCTATCCTCAAATGAAGCCAGATTGCATTAATGGCAAAAAAATAAAGTTACCAAAAATAGGACAGATAAAGCTTATTCAACACCGACCTATTCCCGATGGTTTCAAAATTAAAACTGCTACTGTTATAAGGAAAGCTGACGGTTATTATATCATCTTGTCTCTTGAGGATAAATCAGTACCTTATCCCGATATCAGAATAATCCCCAATTCTGATAATACTATCGGGATTGATATGGGGTTAAAGGCATTTTTAATAGACAGCCAAGGAAAAGAAGTACAAATACCTCAATACTACCGTCAAGCTCAGAAACAATTAAGAGTAAAACAAAAAGCTGTATCGAGGAAAAAGAAGGGAAGTAACCGAAGAAAAAAAGCTATTAAAAAGCTAGCTAGACGACATCAAAAAGTAGCAAACACTAGGAAAGATTTTCACTATAAAACTGCTATAAACCTACTCAAGAAAAATGATGTCATAGCTCATGAAAAGTTAAATATCAAAGGTCTAGCTAAAACTAAACTCGCAAAATCTATCAATGACGCTGGCTGGGGTCAATTTCTAAGTATACTGGCAAGCAAAGCTGAAAAAGCTGGTTTGTTAACAGTAGCAGTTAAACCTCATGGCACTAGTCAAGAATGTTCTTGTTGTGGTCAAACCGTCAAAAAAGCGTTATCCGATAGATGGCATTCATGTCCTCACTGCAACTTTGAAGCAGATAGAGATCTGAACGCCGCGATCAACATCAAAAACCGTGCGGTGGGGCATCCCGTGCGCAAAGCTCATCGAGCATCCGAAGCATTAGCTGGAGTTGGTGAGAAGCCTACACTGTAATCTGTGATTCAGTGTAGGAGTATGTCACTGCTGAAATATCTTTAAGGTCGTGTCTCCTAAAGCTCAATGGCAAATAAAAAGCATCTGGCCATACTTAGGCGAGGTTTAAAAGCGTGGGATAACTGGAGAAAAAAGAATCCTCAAATCAGACCAGACCTGAGTAACATTTCTTTAAGTGGAATAGACTTGAGTCGAACCGATCTAAGTAAAACCAATCTGAGTGAGGCAAATCTGAGTAAGGCAAATCTAGTTGAAACAAATATTGCTGAGAGTTCTTTAAGTAGGGTTTCTTTAAGAGGAGCTGATTTAAGTAGAGCTTCATTAAAAAATACTTCTCTTGAAGGAGCCAACCTTAATGAAGCCAATCTGAGTGGGGTCAATCTTTTTAGAGCTAACCTCAATGAAGCTAACCTAAGAGGAGCTTTTGTCAGAGGTGCTTGTTTGAAAGAGGCTAACCTAAGTGGAGCCGATCTAAGCTTTGCTAATCTCAGTGGAGCCGATCTAAGTAGAGCCGATCTCAGTGGAGCCGATCTAAGCTTTGCTAATCTCAGTAAAGCAGACCTGAGCGAAGCCGATCTCAGCGGAGCCGATCTCAGTGGAATAAAACTTCATGGGGCAAACCTTTACAAAGCAAATCTGACAATGACCTTAAGTTAAGGTCGATCGCTTTGGTGTCAAGATAGTAAAGTACTTGATTTTTATTTAAAAATATATTGTCCTATGTCCAAGCGGAAAGCCAATAGCGATCGAGATAATAAAGTGGTTTATCGCGAGTTTGGGAATAGTTCCTCTTCAGCAGCGATGAAGCGCGCAATTCCAGAATTACCCCCTTCTCAACAAAAGATCCGCGTACAAATCTCTAGAAAAGGACGTAAAGGCAAAACAGTAAGTATTATCTCAGGATTTCAGTGCAAACCAGAAACACTCGCTCAATTGTTAAAACAGTTAAAAAGTTTGTGCGGTGCTGGGGGTACAGTTAAGGAAATGACTGTGGAAATTCAAGGCGACCATCGGGATAAGATTATTCAGAAGTTAGAGCAATTGGGCTACAATGTGTAATGAAATAACAGATCCCAACATAACAAGACTGAGAGGATTTCAGTGAACAAATTTCTAGGCGGATTTTTACGCGTTGTTAATGTATACGCCAAAATCGAGATAGTAGGTGGCTTGATTCTAGTAATGTTCGTGGGATACTTAGTATTTACTAATAACCGCAGCAATATTGCACCTTCTGTTGCAGAAACTTCTCTAACAATACAACAATAAAAAGTAGGTTTGGTACACCAGTTTAGACAAAAATATTTCTCGCGATCGCAATAATTGCTCAGCAATTGGGTTTGCTGTTTCGATCGTGAAAGTATAGAGACATTTCAATACGTTGGGATTTTCCTTTAGTTTTTATAAAAATACAGTATTTAAGTAAAGAAGTAGATTGGAGTTGAGATTCTAAGATTGTTTCATAGTGGTTTTAAGATAAGAATTATTCCAAATAACTTTACGATTTCTGCCTGTTCTTTTAGCCTGGTATAAAGCTCTATCTGCTGCTATCAATAACATCTCCGACTTATTGATACCAGAAGCTAACATACTTGCTATACCGAAACTCATAGTCACATAATTACTAACATCAGACCCACTATGTTCGATTTCTAAAGATTTTACTTGTCGAGCAATTTGCTCGGTTAAAGCAGCAGCATTAATAGCATCTTTTTTAGGTAAAACTATTGCCAACTTATCTGCACCATAGCGAGCAGCTAAACAGGATAATTGCTCGCTCGATTTCTCGATCGCCTCAGATATCTTACGCAAACAATCATCTCCTGCTAAACTTCCATATATATCGTTATATTCTCTAAAGCGATCGATATCGCATATGATTAGAGACATACAACTTCTATTGTGTAATACTTCCAACCATTTTTCCTCTAAATACTCGTCAAATTTTCGTCGATTAGCTAAGTTAGTTAAATCACCCCAGGTAAATTGGGGTAATTCTTGAAATGAGCTATTACTTTCGATACAGGGGAAGAAATTTCGACCTGATAGTGATAAAGCTTGAGTTCTTTCAAAGGAGAGTCTAAATTCATAAAATTTCAGCTCTTTTTCTCATGTATTTTTTGTCAAATTAGAAAAACCTGAAGCTTCTTTGAGTATAGCTGTTAGCTATTAATTCCTTCTCTCTCCTCTGCTCCCTTGCTCCCCTGCTCCCCCTCTCCCCCTCTCTCACAGGTGCGATCGAAGACTATCGAGAATATTTTTGCTCCCAAACATCTTCGCCATAGTAGAGCTGAGAATATAATTCGTTTATTTTATCCTGTGTAATTTCTCCATTAACTGCTGAAGTCAATACTTGCTCAATAAAATCAACCAAATTATCCACCTTTAAATTTTCTTGTGGAATAAATTCTGCAAGTTTTTCGAGAGATTCTTCGACGGTATCTAATTGTTTATATGCTTGTTTCAACGCTTTAAATTCTTGATTATCTTCACGAATTAGAGGATGATGTTTTCTAAATAAATCTCTTTGAACTGCTGCAAATCCTTGAGAAACAGCAATACGAATTTCTTGCTTGTGGTTGTCAAGGGCCCTTTTCTTTTGCCAAGATAAACCTTCCATAGATGAAGCATACAGTGATGGAAGACGATTGAGAGCATAAGTTGCTACTTCCACTTTATTAATGTATTGACTCAAGTTTTTGGGGTATTGCTTAATTTTTTTTTCTATCTCTTCAAAGACTAATACTTCCATGACATTTTTGTAATTGGCAATGTCTGCGTGTGTTTGTTTGTCAGAAGAAGTGCAAGATGTGGATTTGTTGTCGTTATTCACTTTAATCACCTGGAAAAAAACTGTGGTAATTGGAATTTAAATTACATTAAACAAAAATACTTAGATAATTTAGTTCTAATCCCTGAATTTAGTTGTTGACAATAGATAAATTCAATCTTGACAATAAATTTATATTTAGGTATTTTTCCTGAATTAAGAATTAGCTATAAATTCAGAAATAACAACTAAGATCGAGAGCCACAATCTTTGGTAAAGATGATAATGACGCGATCGAGTGCGAGATATCGCGCAAAAAGGAACTCCTTTCCACTACCAATGGGAGCGATCGTAGGCGATCGTAATTACAAAAAAAGTTGCTCAATAAGTTAAAATATTTATTTTAAGAATGGGTGTATTGAGAAGATATTATGGCAAAAATTTTAGTTACTGGAGCTGCAGGGTTTATTGGCTTTCATCTAGCTGACAAACTACTAGCTAGAGGGGACGAAGTTATTGGTATTGATAATCTCAATGACTATTATGATGTCAGCTTAAAAAAAGACAGACTAGCTGAACTAGAAGGAAAGAACAATTTTTATTTTGAAAAAATCGAGTTGAGCGATCGCGCCAAAATAGAGAACTTATTTGCTCAATTTCAGCCAGAAAAAGTAGCTCATCTAGCCGCTCAAGCTGGGGTGCGTTATTCTCTGCAAAACCCTCATGCCTACATAGATAGCAACTTAGTCGGAACGGCAAATATACTAGAAGGATGCCGCCACAATGGAGTTAAACATCTGGTATTTGCCTCTTCTAGCTCGGTGTATGGAGCAAATAAAAAACAACCTTTCTCAGTAAGTGATAATGTAGACCACCCTTTAAGTCTATATGCAGCAACGAAAAAATCTAACGAACTAATGGTTCACAGTTACAGTCACTTATATAATATCCCAGCCACAGGTTTGCGTTTCTTTACTGTTTACGGTCCCTGGGGTCGTCCCGATATGGCTATGTTTATTTTTACTAAAGCCATTCTAGAAGAACGAGAACTCAAGGTCTTTAACTACGGAAAAATGCGCCGAGATTTTACTTATATAGATGACATAGTTGACGGCATAATTAGAGTACTAGATAAAATTCCTCAACCAAATCCCAATTGGTCGGCATTAAATCCCGACCCCAGTATCAGCTCTGCTCCCTACAAAATTTATAATATTGGCAATAATAAGCCAGTTGAATTGCTCCATTTTATCGAAGTAATAGAAGCATCTACGGGTAAAAAAGCAATTAAAAATCTATTACCTCTTCAACCAGGAGACGTGATCGAAACCTATGCCGATATTGAAGATTTAACCAGAGATACGGGTTTTACACCCCAAACTCCAATAGAAGTAGGAATTCCCCGTTTCGTAGATTGGTATCGCTCCTACTATAAAATTTAGTATCTTCGTTGCGGTCTTTCGGGAACTATAGATATAACTCCCAGAAAAGTCTTCTGCTCGTCTACATAACACCTGAATAAAAGATGTTTTCTATATATATACTGACCTATAATGAAGAAATAGATATTGCTGAAGCGATCGAATCAGCAATGCTCAGCGACGACGTAGTTGTAGTAGATTCTTTTAGTAGGGATCTCACCGTAGAAATAGCATCGAGCTATCCCGTGCGCGTAGTTCAGCACGAGTTTGAAAGTCACGGAAAACAGCGTAGCTGGATGCTAAAAGAAGTTCCCACTAAATACGAATGGGTTTATATTTTAGAGGCAGACGAGCGAATGACAAAAGAGCTATTCGCCGAATGTCTAGAAGCCATACAAAGCACTGAAGCGATCGGCTATTATGTAGCAGAACGGGTGATGTTTATGGGAAAGTGGATTCGCCGCAGCACCCAATATCCCCGCTATCAAATGCGTCTGTTTAAAAAAGGAAAAGTATGGTTTACTGACTACGGTCACACAGAGAGGGAAGTATGCGACGGATTGACTGGCTTTTTAAAGGAAACTTACCCTCACTATACTTGTAGCAAAGGATTGAGTCGTTGGATTGAAAAGCACAATCGCTATTCGACAGATGAAGCAGAAGAAACTATACGTCAGCTCGATCGCGGAAATATTAATTGGCGAAATTTATTTTTGGGTAGCACCGAAATAGAAAGAAGAAGAGCATTAAAAGACTTGTCATTACGTTTGCCTTTAAGACCAATAATACGTTGGATCTATATGTATTTTATTCTTGGCGGGATCCTAGACGGACGAGCGGGATTTACTTGGTGTACTTTACAAGCTTTTTACGAATATCTAATCCTGGTTAAAGTACGAGAAATTAGACTTTTACAGCGTCCCCAAGAAAAAAGAACCCCCGAAAAGCTAACTGCAAAACAAATTTAAAATTCACAATTTACGTTAAATCTGGTCATGTTATATTTTTCCCAACTATAATATGCGTTTGTTAGTCGCAGAAGCATCCTAAACACTTAGTACTAAGACATTATGGTTAGTAAATTTATCGTCTATGTATGTCCTGTTGGCGAGCTAGGCGAACAACTAGAAACTTATTTTCAAAAAAGTCGCGAGGTGTGCGGTGTGAATACAGCCCATAAATATATGCCTCACTGTACTTTAACAAGTTTTTTTGAAGATGAAACAACTGCGATTCCAACGTATATTCAATCTCTAGATCGTTCGTATAACAAAGCACTCCCCAACCGAACTCAACCCGCTCTCGTCATTGCTGACTTACAATTCAAGCCAGACTGGCACGGTTTTGAATTAGAATCGCCTTGGGTCAGAGAAATTATTATTGATTTTGTTCGCAGAACCCATTCCCCAACTCAAAGGGAAAAATTGCGCTCCAAAGAATGGCTGCATCTGAGTTTGGCTTATGACTTTCAACCTCGACTATATAAAACTTTGGTCGAAATAGCCCAAGAAACTGTCGATCCTAAAGCTTCTGTAAACTGGGAATTGCGCTTTTACGAACGACATCCTGACTGGTCTTGGACTTGTCATAAATCGTGGAAACTCGATTGAAGATCGGACTGGCTTTGAGGTGTGGAGTTTAGGGTGGAGGCGATCGAGGGAGCGATCCGCTACGCGGTGCGCGCGATTTAAGGTAGATCGTCTAAACTAAGTCTTGTTCTCGAACGAGACGCTTCTCTTTTAATTGTTCTAGTCTCTGTTGGGTGTGGATGAGTTCCTGAGAGTAATAATGCATTTTTTCTGAGTCATTACTGAGATCGAGTTTTTTCAATTCTTGGAGACAATAACTTCGGTATTTTTCACAAGCTACATATTCTAGAGTAGCGATCGCGCTTTTAATAACTATAGGAAGACGCAAAATATCTTCTGTTTCTAATTTCTCTTTTTTGTCAATTGTTGCGTTGAGATACAGTAGATGAGATATCTCACTCATTTGTTTGGAAAAATTAATGGTGCATTCTTGTAATTGAGAAAGTAATTTATTGGAAAGATCTTTATTAGGATCTATACTCGAATCTTCTAGTTTAATTATTTGCTGCCATAAAAAGCGATGGTGAGACAAACTAAATAATAGGTCTTTCTCTTCTAAGGCTTCAATTATTTCTTGTCGATGTTCTGGATGGTGTAGATAAATGCGTAGAAGGTCAGCCTCGGCTTCTTGTAAAAGATTGCTTTCGTTAGAAACTGGTAAGTCTTTAATGGGAATACGATCGCGATCGCTTTTTGAGTCTTTTAATTTCCTGGGTCTTTGCTTTCTCACCCGAAAGTGAAGGTCTTCTAGGAGTGTCTTCAAATATTGAGCATCTCCTTGAGAGAGCAGTTCGGCACAACGATTAATATAGTGAGTACGCAGGTCTTTGTTGTCAATTTTTCCGAGTAACTCGACCAGATTTTTTGCTACTTGCTGAAACTGGTCTGCTTGTTTGAGATTTTTATTAACTACGAGTCGATCGATTTGCCAATCTAGCCACAGAGGTGCTTCTAGAACAGATTGACGATAAATTTCTACAGCGTTGTCAGTAGTTTTGAGAAATTCGTCTGCATCTTTACCGTCAGGGAGATTGACAATTCGCAATTGTACTTGTCCCGAGTAAACTAGAGGTTCAATTGCGCCGATCGCTCTTTGGGTTGCTTTAGTACCAGCAGAGTCAGCATCGAAATTGAGGATAACTTGTTTGGAGTCGCTGTAGCGCAGAATTTGTCGCAGTTGGTCTTCAGTAAAAGCAGTCCCTAAAGAAGCGACAGCGTTGGTAATACCTGCTGCGTGGAGAGCGATCGCGTCAAAATATCCTTCTACTACTATGGCTCGATCTTCTTTACTAATACTATCCTTAGCGCGATCGAGAGCAAATAAGACTTTACTTTTATCAAATAGGGAGGTTTCTGGAGAGTTGAGATATTTAGGTTGTTCGTCACCTAAAGTTCTGCTGCCAAAACCGATAATTCTTCCTCTACTATCGTGGATGGGAATAATGAGACGATCTCTAAATCGATCGTAATAACCCTTTCCTGAAGAACGTTTTTTAATCAATCCTGCTTCTTCTATTAATGCTACCGAATAGCGTTTGGTTTCCACCAAATAGCGATATATTGTTTCCCACCCAGCAGGAGCATATCCTAACTTAAATTGCTGTATGGTTTCCGAGGACAAGCGTCTCTCACGTTCGAGGTATTTAAGTGCTGTTTCACCTATCGACTGACCCAAAGCGTGTTGGTAAAAACTAGCCGTCACTGCTAAAATTTCATACAATTGCTCTCGCAGGGTTAATTGGCGCTGGAGTTCTTGTTTTTGTTCTGGTTCTAAAGTTTTAATGGGAATTTGGTAGCGTTGAGCGAGATCGAAAACGACATCGCTAAACGATTTTTTGTCAAATTCCATTAAGAATTTAAAAATATTTCCCCCCGCACCGCAGCCAAAACAGTAGTAAACTTGCTTGCTATGACTGACGCTAAAACTGGGAGTTTTTTCTTGATGAAAAGGACACAAACCTAAATAATCTTTCCCCCGCTTGCGCAATACGAGCCGATCGGATATGACATCAACAATGTCAACTCGTTGTTTAACTTCTTCGATCGTCTCTTGATGGAGGCGCGGTGTTTCCATTATTTTCTTGAAATTTTATTTCTTATTAATAGCAATTCGAGCGAAATTCTCTACTTTAAATTATGGGTAGAATATTTATTTGGGCAGGTAAAACAGAACAACAAACAAGAAGAATCATACTTAATTATCGAAAAACAGCACAAATCCAAGAAATAATTTTATTAGCCGATCGGGTGGTATTAGAGTTGCAAGCTATAGGTTGTGAGGTTTTTTCTGTTCCTAGAGGACTGAATTTATCAGCCGCGATCGACTGGATTAATTTTCATTGTTTACCAGGAGACGTAGCCCTAGCAATTGATACCGATCTCAGCCGTCCTAACCTTTGGGGAACCAGTATTTTCTATATTGCCAACAATATCGAGCGTAAAAAACACGCCGATCTAATTTTACTATTGCTGGGGGAACGCATACCCCTCTTACCAAATGAAGGAAGCCGAGGGGACACAGCTATGGGGAGTTTAAGCTTTTGTCGCCATATTATCGTCCCTTCCCTGACAATGAAAATAGATTTTGCCGACAATTCAGAAGACCCAGACACCAGACTCTACTATCATCAGGAAATGGCTTTAGGAATAGCCGAGGGAACGATCGCCTGGAGTCGAGAGGTTGGCGGTGTCGAACCATATGAGTCGGCTTCCTTACCTGCTGCTGAGGTAGGCTGTGAAACAGTTCATATTAAGATCGACGAGCGAGATTATTCAGAGCCAGGAATTTTCGTCAATGGCAATGCTTATATACCGATCGATTTGTTCGATCGTCTGGGAAACGTCGATATCTCCCAGTCTCAGTGCCGAATTTTAGAGCATGGGGGTGTCGTTTATACTCTAGCAATTGAACTGCGAGAATCTAATATCTCTGTTGCCTGGGATAATGTCAGTCGCACCCTCTATTTACGATCGATATTATGCTTCGATCGCGATCGAATCGATTTTATTATGGGGCGCGGTAATCTTTTAGAAGAAGATTTGATGAATTTTCTCGAACTCAATAACCCTGACTGGGCGATCGATTTCCCTGAGTTACCCCAAATTTACCAGCAAGAAGGGTCAATTGAAGGAGTTAACTGGGACATTGCTTTCTCTCAAATGTGTCTGGAAACCGATTTTCTCCTCTTTCTAGACGACATTAAATATTCTGAGAATAATTTTGCTCGTTTGGGTGGTGTTGGCGCTAAGGGTCAATATGCCAGTTTTCCCAGTCATCAAATTGGTATTAGAGCCCATATTCAACACCTTAAAGCATACGCCAGTCGAGAACCTTTAGTGCAGAAGTTAGCAGATCCGAGATTTCATTTAGTAACGCGAGGTGTCGCTCCTGCGGTCTCTCAACTTTCTCGACGTTGGTCAGCAGATTTGTCCTATGGAGAGCGGATTATGGGTATATTAAGGCAACTTTATGAGTCAGCTAATTTACTCTAAAATATGTCGATCGTTATTCGTTATTTGTTATTGGTTAGAGGAATTATTGTCGTGGGCAACGAAAAGAATTTTAAAGTAGTGGTAAGATCGGATTCAGTTACAAGATATTATTAACATTTAAAAACTTGTAACTTTTTTAAATTTTGTTGTACCCTTGCTCTGAGAATATATTAGATGTTACGACTAGAACATATTAGTAAAATTTATCCTACAGGCGAAGTTCTCAAAGATGTCAACTGGGAAGTAAAACCAGGAGAAAGAATTGGCTTAGTTGGGGTTAATGGTGCGGGAAAGTCCACTCAACTAAAAATTATTACCGGAGAAATCGAGCCAACAACCGGAGAAGTTATTCGTCCTGGATCTTTACACATTGGCTACTTAACTCAAGAATTTGAAGTAGAACTTACTCGCACCGTCAGAGAAGAATTTTGGACTGTATTTAAAGAAGCGAACCAAGTACAACAATCTTTAGCACAGGTGGAGCGAGAAATGCAAGGTGCTTCACCCGAACAATTAGAAAAACTAATTAAAAAATTAGATAAATTGCAGCGTCAGTTTGAAGGACTCGACGGCTATACATTAGAAGCACAAATAGAGAAAATTCTACCAGAAATGGGGTTTGCGCCAGAAGACTGCGATCGTTTGATTAGTTCCTTTAGCGGTGGCTGGCAAATGCGAGTAAGTTTGGGTAAAATCTTGCTACAAAATCCCGATTTATTACTCCTTGACGAGCCGACAAACCACTTAGATCTAGAAACTATTGAATGGCTGGAGAATTATCTTAAAGCCTTAAAAGAACCAATGGTAATCATTTCCCACGATCGGGAATTTATCGACCGTCTCTGCACCAAAATTGTCGAAACCGAAAGGGGTGTTTCTACTACCTACCCAGGGAATTATTCTGCTTATTTACAACAAAAAGCAGAAAGCCAAGATGCTCAATTAGCAACCTATGAACGACAACAAAAAGAAATAGAAAAACAACAAGCATTTATAGAACGTTTTCGCGCCAGCGCTACCCGCAGTACCCAAGCAAAAAGCAGGGAAAAACAACTGGAGAAAATGGATGTAGTGAAAGCGCCTATTAGTAGTTTGAAGGGCGTGCAATTTAGCTTTCCTCCAGCTCCTCGCAGCGGTCGAGAAGTAGTCACGATCGAAGATATGACCTATACCTATAACGAGGAAATTCTGTTTTTGGGAGCGGAATTATTAGTTGAAAGAGGCGATCGTATTGCTATACTCGGCCCTAATGGTTGCGGTAAATCTACCATTCTGCGCATGATAATGGGTATAGAAAAAGCCGAGTCCGGCACAGTTGCTCTCGGCAAACATAACGTTATTCCTGCTTATTTCGAGCAAAATCAAGCGGAAGCTTTGGACTTAAATAAAACTGTAATGGAAACCGTTCACGACGAAGTACCAGACTGGAAAAATGAAGAAGTTCGCACTCTTTTGGGAAGATTTTTATTTAGTGGGGATACAGTATTTAAAAAAGTGCAAGCTCTCAGTGGAGGAGAAAAAGCTCGTCTTGCTTTAGCAAAAATGCTTTTAAGTCCAGCTAATTTATTAATATTAGACGAACCGACAAATCATTTAGATATTCCCGCTAAAGAAATGCTCGAAGAAGCTATTAAAGAATATGATGGCACCTTAATTGTCGTATCTCACGATCGCTATTTTATTTCTAAAGTTGCTAACAAAATTGTCGAAGTTCGCAACGGAGAACTAATAGTTTATCAAGGAGATTATCATTATTATTTAGATAAACTTGCTGAAGAAAAAGAGAAAGAGCGCCAAAAAGAAATAGCCGCCAAAAAAGCAGCTAAAAAGAAAAAGAAAGCTGCTGCTAAAAAATAGGTTTCATGGCTTCGAGGAGAAAATAGAAGCAATTATTGGCTAGTTAGAAAGTAAAACAAAATAAATTAGGCAATAATACTGAAGCCAACCAGATATAAGGCTGAGGTAACTAGGATATAAAGCTGAAATAATTGCACTAATAAGTCAAAGAATAGCTGAGGGGAGAAATTTTATGTTAGTTGTAGGACATATATAATTTAAAAACATAGTAGAGTTGGGAAAAATGAGGATGAGGATAAAGTATGGTAACAATATTTGACAAAACGATAATAATAATGTTAAAAGAATTTAGAACAAATATAATAAGCTCTCAATTAAATATTCGATCGCTTTCAAAAAAAATTTAAAAAACTAGATTCAATTGACTAAACCTTTAGATAACTTTTTTTTCATTACTGTCATTCTTCATAATTAATTCCTCAAGATAAGTATTGCTTATGAAATTTTTATTAGTTGAGGACGATGTCTGTATTGCTGAAATGCTTAAAGAAGCTCTAAACGACCATCATTACGTGGTAGATGTTGCCCATGACGGTCAAACAGGTCTAGAGTTAGTAAAAACATTTAAATACGACTTACTCTTGTTAGACGTAATGCTTCCCGAACTCGACGGAATTAGTATTTGTCGAAAGTTGCGTGCTAGTGGCTATCAGCTGCCAATTTTGATGTTAACTGCAAAAGATACCACCCAAGATCGAATTACGGGACTAGATGCAGGAGCAGATGACTACGTTATAAAACCCTTTAATCTACAAGAATTATTAGCAAGGATCCGCGCTTTGCTGCGCCGAGGAAACTCTTCTGCGTCTCCGGTGATGGAGTGGGGAGAATTGCGTCTCGATCCGAGTACTTGTGAAGTAACCTACAACGAGATGCCTTTGACCTTAACCCCTAAAGAATATCGTCTCATGGAGTTGTTTCTACGTCACGGATGTCGAGTGTTAAGCCGCAGCTCAATTATTGAAAACCTGTGGTCTTTAGAAGAATCTCCCCAAGAAGATGCGGTTAAGGCTCATATTAAGCGTTTAAGACAAAAATTTAAAGAAGCAGGAGCTATAGAAGACATTATTGAAACAGTCTACGGTTTGGGGTACCGTCTGAAACAGAATTCAGAAGAAACCAATTCAAAAAAATCTTCTTAGAGTTGTTAATATAGCGATCGATCGTTATGTGCCAAAGAATTCAAACGGAACCAAAAGCGCTCTCGTAGTTTGAGATTTTCAAAAGCTTTGTCAATAGAAGCATATTTTGCTTTGGCTGTGGCTGAGTTATTTTGGCTGCTAGCGCTAGGACGAGGGATATTTTTCGATTTCACCTTGACATTGAAAGATATCGATTGACTCCGATCGCTTTCAGTAGATCGATCTCTTCGAGATCCGCTTAGCGGTGCGCGGCTTAATTGGGATTGAGGAGGAGAAAATTGCGGCAATTTAGGCAGTTTAATCGCTTTTTGACTCGAAGCAGAACGAATAATTTTAGGCGGTAATACCTGTTGTGATAAGGATGGAAATTCGACCATAACCTTTTTCATCTTTGGTAGTTCGGGTAAATCTAAATTTAGAGAAAGAGTTGCTTTTGTCGGTAGTAAAGATAACTCTGAGTACGAGTAGAGTTGTTCGTCTTTTTTGAGATAGTTAGCAATATAACTGTTGAAAACTTGAGATGCTCCTAATAATCTAGTTATTTTTAATCTTTTAGCTGCTAGTGGTCCTAAAGTATCTCTGACAAATAGCATTGGAGATTCGCACAGGAGCGACGAAATCGCTGCCTTGCTCTTATTTTGAGGCTGAAAATTCAAAATTTCCAGGGGATAGGTAAACAGCGAAGATACTCTTGCTTGTTGAATTCTTAGGTTAATTGAAGGGGTTGTTGTTTCCAAAGATAAAGGTAGAGAAGAAAAAAAAGTAGCTTCTCTGGGTCTATTTTTTCTTTCGTACTCGTTTCGATACCTCCCTATGCTCCCTCCTCCCCTCTTTGGTATAACTTGCAGTTGCAAGTATTTAAACCAAGATTGACCCAGCAATTCCGACATCAGATCGCTACAACAACTTAACTCCCAGCAGCCAAAAGAGAAGTAGATAAAAGGAACTATCACAATTAATCCTTTGGTGTTAGTGCGAAGGAGTCTCTTTTGATAGCACAGTAGAGATTTATCTTGAGAAGAATCTTGATGAGTGAGGCGAACTTCTACATCTTCGTTGCTGCGATCGCACTGAGCTAATATTCGATATTTGCCTTCCTCTATTTCTAAGATCGGCATTTTTACAACCAGCCAGTGGCGATCTCGAAGAGATTCGCTTAGCGGTGCGCGCAGCGCCTCCCCAGGAGCAAGATCGCCTTGTTTTTGCAGCACAAATTCCCATTTTTCCATACTTCAAAATCCAGCACTCACTTGTATCATTAACTGAGCCGATCGCATTTTAGGTTAATTGTTATTTAATTTTTCTGGTTTGTTGGCTATTTGCTGTTGGCTGTTGGCTGTTAGCTGTTGGCTGTTTGCTATCTGTTATTCTCCTCTACTCCCCCTCTCCCCCTCTCCCACTCTCCCACTCTCCCACTGCTCCCACTGGACCAATTCCCTTACCGATATCTAAAGCAGACTTAAGCGCTCGTGTAACGTAATTTTTAGCCTCCTCAACAGCTACAGGTAAATTTTTTCCCAGTGCCAGATTAGCAGAGATCGCTGCCGAAAGAGTACAACCTGTTCCGTGGGTGTGAATAGTTTCAACTAGAGTTGTCTGCAAAATTTTTATTTCTCGACCGTCAAACCAAATATCTACACCTTTGAGCGAGCCTTTCATTGCTCCCCCTTTTACTAAAACAGCAGATGCTCCCAATTGATAAATTATCCTTGCTGCTTCTTGCATATCTTCTAGGGTGTCGATCGTTAAACCGCTCAAGATCTGGGCTTCGTAACGATTGGGAGTGACAATAGTAGCAAGAGGTAGCAAAAGTTCTTTTAACGCAGCGATCGCGCGATCGTCAATCAATTGGGCTCCGGTGCGAGATACCATTACTGGATCTACTACCAGAAGATCTATATCCCATTTTTTTACTTGTAGAGCTACTGCCTCAATAATGTCTTCAGCGAGCAACATCCCAGTTTTTGCGGCACCTGCGCCAATATCGTTCATCACCGCGTCTATTTGAGCTACAACTGCAGCTGGAGATAGTGGATCTACCCGCGTTACGCCGAGGGTATTTTGAGCTGTGACGCAGGTTATGGCTGTCATACCGTGGACGCGGTGACAGCAAAAAGTGCGCAGATCTGCCTGAATTCCTGCACCTCCGCCACTATCAGACCCCGCGATCGTCAAAGCTATTTTTTTTAATTTAGTCATCTGTTACTTTGGCTTCACTGTCTGGGAAAACGCCGACGTTGAAGAAATTCAGGAATATCTAAAACATTTTTATCTCTTTCTGGTTTTTGTGGTTCTGGTTTTCTTCCTTTAGGCTGCTGAGGTTTAGGAGGTACAGGGGTTTGAATTTGAGCTGTTGGGGATGATGTTTTTTGTGCTTCTCCGGTAAAGCCAGTAGCAATCACGGTAATTTTCACTTCTCCCTGTAGTTGTTCGTCTATCACGGCTCCAAAAATAATATTGGCATTGGGATCGACCCTTTCATAGATAGTTTCAGCAGCAGCATTGACTTCGTGTAGAGTTAAGTCGGTACCCCCAGTAATATTCAAAACCACTCCTTTGGCTCCTTCTATAGAAGACTCTAGCAAAGGAGAATTAATTGCTGCTGCTGCTCCATCTGCTGCCCTTGATTTGCCAGAACCGATACCAATTCCCATTAGGGCTGAACCCGCATCTGCCATTACTGCCCGTACGTCAGCGAAGTCTACATTAACTAAGCCTGGAATGGTTATAATATCCGATATTCCTTGTACACCTTGGCGTAGAATGTCGTCAGCTACTATAAATGCTTCTTGTACTGGTGTTTCTGGTGAGATTACCGATAGTAGCTGATTGTTAGGAATAATAATTAGGGTATCGACTCGACTTTGTAAAGAAGAGATTCCTTCTTCTGCTTGATTGGTGCGGCGACGACCTTCAAAAGTAAAGGGGCGAGTGACCACACCAACGGTAAGGCAACCCATTTCTTTAGCAACTTCCGCCACGATCGGTGCTGCACCCGTACCAGTACCGCCACCCATTCCTGCTGTAATAAAAACTAGGTCGGTATCTTCTAAAGCACTGGCTATCTCCTCGCGAGATTCTTCAGCAGCTTTCTGCCCTATCGCCGGATTTCCACCCGCACCCAGCCCTCTGGTTAATTTCTGACCTACTTGCAGGAGATTGGGCGCAGAAGCTTTACATAGGGCTTGAGCGTCAGTATTAATTGCCCAAAATTCAACCCCGACAATACTGCTTTCAATCATGCGGTTAACAGCGTTACATCCTCCGCCGCCAACGCCTATAACTTTTATTTTGGCAATGTTACTAGGGACTATATTATCGCTTCTTTTTTGTTCTGATGGTATTCCCTGGGAATCCTTATTTGACGCTAATGATAACTCGGAGCGATTGTAGATATAACTACCTGTAACGCTCATTGGTTCCTCAGCGTATTCTGAGTTATTCAAGCTAAAATTGCCTATTCTTACTTTATTATTACTTTTCATTTTATTTGCTAAGGTTTTATCCACATTTTCTAGCCCCTAAGTAATGTAATATCTTTCTTAGGTCTATATGTTCACTATTATCTGTGCCATCGTACACTTCTAAATTAATAAAAATCTTTAAATTTTCAACCTTTTTGCTTTCTAAAAATTGCACAGATCGCGAATTTTAAGATTTTTTTTGCCAACTAAAGCTACTTTTCCCTAAAATTATCTAAAAAATCAAAGATTAAAGACTGTTTATAAAATAAACATTAAGAAAATTTTTGAGCTTCTTCAAGCATTCGCAACATATTATTGACTTTTTTGGGGAGTTTGTAAGTGATAAAAAGTAACAAAAAGTATGTAAAATAACAATGAATATAAAATCAACTCAGTCTCTGTCGATCGTCTAACTTTTTTTAATCTTTAGCCAGGTAGGGGAGGGGGAGAGGGGGTGAGTGGGAGAGGGGGTGAGGGGGTGAGGGGGAGAAGAACAAATACAAACAGCTAACAGCTAACAGCTAACAGCCAACAGCAAATAGCCAACAGCATCCTTAGCGAGAGAGTTTCTTTTGCAGTTGAATTTTAGGGGATTGAGGATTAGTTAGGTCAATATAGGCTATTTGATTGAGCTGAATTCGATCGGGTAATTTTCGCATCTGAGATAATACAGATAGTTGCTGAGAAAATTTAGATATGTCCGCACCTAAATGTACTTTTCCCAGCTCAGTTTCGAGAATAATGTTGTTGGGATCTTGCCAATTTAGTTCGTCAATTTGGACTGAAGATCGATCGATGAGCTGGTACAGTTTTTGCCAGTAGGGAAGATAGTGTTTTGGAGAACCGCTTATTTTGAGAGTTGGCAGCTTAAAACCCTTTTTGTCAGTATGATAGCTGTTTTTGGAGATCCAGGTGCCTCTTTCGTCTAAAAAACCTACTTCTCTAGTGTAAGAGCCACTGCGATCGAGTGTTTTCTTTGGGGACAAAGCGATCGCTACGGGCAGAGTTTCTTTTACTTCAATTGTTATAGTTGTAGGGAATAGTTGACGGCTAATTGTTGCTTGTTCTACTGGAGCAGTAGATTTTAAATGTTGAATCAATTCTTGCGGCGATAGTTGCAGCAAAGATTCCGACTCAAATACGGAAATTGCTTCTCGAATTGCTCGTGTAGCAACAAATTGGTTGCCTTTAATTTTTATTTGGGATTGTCCGCGAATTATCCACAGAGGATTGGCGATCGCCCAACACAATCCTCCACTCAGGCTAGTTAAGATCAGCAGTCGCCACAAACCTTGGCAAAATTCTATTTTCCTTTGGCGCTGTAGTTGTTGCCTTTTCTGTTCGATCTCGTTGGCAGAAATTAATGTCTTGCTTGTCACGAGGGTAGCTGTCCATTGAGAACTTGAATAATTAAAACCGCATTTTAGTCCAATCGTGACTTATGGGTATCTCTGAGCGAACAATTGTGATTTTTTTTTACGTTTGCTAGTAGAAACTTTCTATAGAACGTCTTTACATGGTACGTTTCTACTATTTGACTAAATACATACTGTGGGCTCCTCTAGTAACGTCAATTTTGAATCCAGTTCGTTCTAATTTTGGTTGGTCTCCACCGATAACATTCCAGAATTCGATCGCGCCTTTTTTCGGGCTTTTTTCCCGATAATTATAGATAACTACAGCTACGGATTTACCATCAGCATCAAAAACTGCATCTTCTGGGAGCAATCCTTCAAAGCCGTATTCTTCGCCCACTGTAGTTAACTCTCCAGATTTCAAATCAATTTTCACTAGGGACAGAGAACTATATTCAGTACTGGGAACAATTAACTTTAATATTCCTTCTGGTGCGTAAGTGCGGCGCATATTTACTGTTACCAGCAAAGATCCGTCAGGACTCATGGCAAAACCTTCGGGACTCAAACCTACTTCTGCTGTCGATACTAATTTATGTTCTCCATTATTGCGATCGAAGCCAATAGAAAATAGTTTCCCATTCCGATTAAAAATAGCGCCCAAAGTCCCCTCGCCCCAGCCCGTATCTGTCACTACAAAATAACGACCGTCGGGAGTAAATTTACCTTCACTCAAGCGCGTGCCAATTTTAATGCGATCGCCAAATGGTTCTATGCTACCATCAGCTTTAAATTCGTAAAATGCTATCTCAGTATCTCCTAGATTTAGAGCGAGAAAGCGACCGGAAGGATGCCAAGAAATTGCCCTAATAATTCCCACTTCACTAGAATTATTTTCGATCGTAAAATAGCGGCGCTCTTTAGGCAATCCATTTTCTAGTTCGACAATAATTAATTCTCGTCCCTTTTCTTTATTATCAATGGCTATAAATTTGCCATCGGGACTGATACTAACTGAATTAGGACTGCTGGCGATCGCTACTTTTTTTAAAACAGTAAGTTTACTAGGATTGGAAATATCTACTATTGTTAGCAGTTTTCCTGGCGGCATATCCGACCAAATATCATCAAATTCTTGAGTGTCGTTAGGAACTTGTCCCCTTGTTTCTATGATGTATGCTTTAGTACCATCTGGAGAAGCAATGACAGTTTGAGGCCAATTCATCACAGAGTTAGACGCTTCAATTTGAAGAACATTGGGTTTATTTTTATTCAAGGGTAAAGTCACTACTGTCAAAGCATCTTCAATACCTTCAACCTGGTCTAATTTACCATCAGCATAAGCAGTTGCGACCATATCAGCATCGGAAGCGACAAGCAAATTTCTTCCTGTAAACTGCACCGATCGGGTAAGGTTTTTTGGAACTTTGGCGATTTTGACTCGCGAATTGAGGCTAATTAATACTATTCCCATAACTGCCAGCCCAACACCAATTAAACCAACGACGGCTAACTTAGGCTGCTTGACAAAAAATTTCATATTATTTATTGAAATAAAAACTAAAAGTTATTTGGCTTTGCGATCGTCAAAGACTCCATAAGCGAGCAGACTCTTAGCGGTAGCAATTACAGCATCATCAGGCGATCGTGGCAACCATCCCAGTTCCTTTTTAGAAGTTTCGTGACTGACTCTTCGATACTGATTGAGTTCGGGTACGATCGTACCAACAGCAGGGTCAAATAATGCCAGAAGACGGATAAGCCAAGCAGGTGCGCGGAGAGTAGGCACTTTATTCCCTTCCTCACCCAGACCGCAACGAAGGGTTGCAGCCATCTCGTGCAATCACATGAAGCCAGCACTTGCCATGAACCTACCACCCGCGCCTTTGGGTTTTTCCATTGCGAGTAAATGTAAGTCTGCAACATCGCGAACATCTACGACTTCATATCCGAGAGGCGGAATTAGTGGCAGGCTTCCATCCATAAATCTTTTGACAAACTCTAGGGAAGCATTAACTCGTGCCTCCAACACGGGGCCACATACCAAACCTGGGCATACTGTTGCCAATTCGAGCGAGTTCTCTTTGTTAACAAAATCCCATGCAGCGCGTTCGGCAATTGTTTTACTTTGATTGTAAGCCGTGACTGTTTTATTATTTAGATCTGTCCAATCTTTCTCATCGTAAATATAGTCTTTTTCCATCGAAGGAGAGCCACATACTGCAGCTTGTGAAGATGTCATAACAACTCTTTTGACACCTGCACGAATAGCAGCTGCGAGAACCCGTAAAGCACCGTCGCGGGCAGGTATTATAAGTTCGTTGGGGTTTTTAGGCTGTTGTACTGGCAATGGGGAAGCAAGATGAAGAATGTACTCGCACCCTTTAACCGCAGCATCCCAGCCGCGATCGGAATCTAGGGTAGCGATCGCGTACTCTACATCCGCGCGATCGGGATAATGGGTATTAATTAGTGCTTTACATTTCTCTATTTGCGATTCGGAACGTACAGTGGCTCGAACAGCATAACCCTTCTTCAGCAAGGCTAAAACACAATGACCGCCGATGAATCCCGACGCACCAGTCACCAATACAATTGACTTGTTCTGCATAAAAAAACTTTATAATCTTTCTTTACGGTAGACAGAAGCTTTAAAAAGCTGCCAGGCATTTTTGGACATAAGATAATAACTAACAGTTATGGGCTGGCTATGGAATTTCGTCATCTCAAATACTTCGTTACCGTTGCCGAAGAATTACACTTTAGTAGGGCTGCGGAGAAACTATATTTAACTCAACCAGCTTTAAGCAAGCAAATTCGCGCCTTAGAAGAAGAATTGCAAGTAAAATTATTCGATCGCGCTAAACAAAAGATAAAACTAACTCAAGCAGGAGAGGCGTTTTTAGAAACAGCGCGGCGAATTCTTGAAGAAGTGGAAAGAGGGGTAGAAAATACCAGAAGAGTAGCGCGAAAAGAAGTGGGACAACTCAAGGTGGGTTTTACTGCTTCTGCCTTACATAGCGTATTGCCAGAAATAATTGGTAAGTTTCGTCAAATTTACCCCGAAGTAGAATTAATTCTGACTGAGATTTGCACTGAAGACCAAGTAGAAGCTTTACAAAACTATCGAATCGATGTTGGATTTCTCCATCCTCCCATTCGCGACAAATCTAAATCTCTCAGTTTACATTTGCTACGAGAAGATTCAATTTTATTAGCAATACCAGCATCTCATCCCTTGGCCGATCGAGAAGAAATAGCGATCGAATCTCTCGCCAACGAACCTATAATTCTCTACCCGCGTCAAAAAGGACCAGTACTATACGAACAATTCTTACAATTGTGTGAGAAAGCAGGATTTTTTCCCAATATAGTCCAAGAAGTAGAAATGACTCAAACTCGCTTGGGTTTAGTCGCTGCTGGAATGGGAATATCTTTTATTATTTCTAGCGTGCAAAACTTGAGTAATAAAGGCGTAGTTTATCGACCTCTGGTGGAGGAATTGCCCAAGCTGCAATTGGCTATAGCCTGGCGATCGGACGATTTTTCCCCAGTCATGCGCGAATTTATCCTATATTTCTTTTAAATTACATTTGTATATACAATTTGCTCCAATTTTAGTATTACAAATGTAATTTAAAAATATAGATTGCTAAATGGCTGAATTTCGCGTTATCACTGAACTTCCCCTGGTACTCATAGGCTTGGAGGAACACCATCGCCTTACCAGCCTCTTGCGGCACCGCTTGCAATCCAGTCCCTTCGAGCAACTGATTAGCCGCCTTCAAAAGATATAGCGATCGCATTCTATTTTTCTTTTGATGCTTTCTCAATTTTCATTTTAAGACGATTAACGATCTCTTCATTTAATTCTGGTTCCATTTCTGCTTGTTCTCTAGTAGATAAGATTTTGTTTATTTCGAGCGCATCTGCTTTTCCTAATCTTTCTAGCATTTTCCGATAAATCAATTAATTGTTGATGCAACGTTTCAGGTAATCTTAAAGTTAATCGACCCATAACATTTATCTCCAAATTTACGCCAATTTAATAACTAATTCGGTTGGAATCATTAATTATAGTATTAGGATTTATAGCAATAGCTTGACAAATTTCTTTATTTTCTAAATCTAAAATCTCTTGCAATCTTGCAGTTGTTGTATTTGAATTTCTTGCTTCTTGCAGTGTCATAATTAATTAGGTTAAAAGTTAAAGAGATGATTTTTCCCCTCATCCCCTCACCCTCTCAAATAATTAAAACTTTTTCCAAAGAAAATCCTTTGCGCTTAACCTTTTTTAGCGGTTTAATAAAATAATATTGCATCCATTCGCGATCGTAACGTTGAGTGCAACGATCTCCAGTAAAAATAAACTTCAATTCTACGGATTTAGGAAAAATAAATTCAATGATGTCAATAGCATAACTGCGGCTTGCTGCTGTCCATACAGCTAAATTAAATCAGTTATCAGTTATCAGTTATCAGTTATCAGGTCTCAGTAGTGGATTTAAACCACTACTGAGACGTTGCAACTATAGAGTTGGGGGACTTCTTATCCCACAGAAAAACTTAACTGATAACTGTTCACTGATAACTGTTCACTGATGTTAAACCAAGTCGCACAAGTAGAAATAAACTCGTCAACACTAGGTCTTTTATAAACATTATATTCTTCGATTTTTAAATCCCCAGGACATTGTAATTGTTTGTCTGTACTGTGTATTAGAGTTTCGTCTAAATCTAAGATTAAAAGTTTGTCAAAACGTGCAGACATAATAGCGATCGCCCATAATTTTGCCAGAGAGCGATCGCTAATTTAATAAATGCGATCGCTCCTCTAGCCTATCTAAAAATAAGATTGCAATTCTCCTCTTCTGCGAATATCTAAAGTCGCGCAGTGGAAAGCACCTCCAAAGGGTACGTAATTAATAAACGAACAAGGAATGGGTTCAAAACCCCAATCTTTAAATGCTTTAATTAGAGATTCTTGATTTTTTTCAACAACAACTCTTTTCTCGTCCAACATCAATACATTGAGAGCGATCCATTTACTGCACATGGAGGGAGTACCTTTAATTGGATCTGGTTCTGGGGGTATTAATACGTCCCAGGATTTAAACATTTTGGGGAGTTTATTCGGATCGATGTATTCGGGATTAATTAATAGCTTACCTGGTGCTAGGGGAACAAAAGTAGAATCGATGTGCATGGGAGTGGGACAGTCACTTTCAATTTCGTGAATTCTATATTCTTCACCTAAATGTCTCTGCAACCAAGTAATACCCAAACTATTAGTTACATTACTTTTAGTGACAAATAAATCTCGACCGCAACGAACGAAATCCGCCGCATCAAAAACAGGTTCAAATTCGTTAATTACATAACGAATTGGTTCTCCTTTTTGTGGTGGTTTGAACTTATATTCGTAGAGATCGTCAAGTAATTGCGGTTTCGGTGCGGAAGTCCACTTAGCTCCTTTGATAAAATACTCTTTAAATAGAGAACGATAGGCATCGGTTTCAAAATATCGCGATCGCCAAGGCATTGGCGTTTCAATAATTTCATCTCCGACAACTAAAAAACCATCCCGAGGACAAGCAGTACAAAACCCTTTAGACTTCCAGTTAGGGGTTTTATATTGACGAGAACCTTCTATAATCTCCGGTCTTCTAACTACAACACCTTCAGCTTCGAGAATGTGAATAAATTCGTCAAGTTCTTGTTGAGCTTTGTCGATCAGAAATTGAGGATAGCCTCGTCCTGCAAAAAAACGGTATAGCCTAGCTGTTGTGGGGGGTATGTTATAGGTAACAGTAGGGTGATAGGGAGGAATTATTGCACCTTCCAAACGACCCACGATAATTTCTTCGAGTGGATCCCATTCGTTATATGAATTAACTGGAGAAAGATCGGTTTTATCGGGATTTTTCTCTTCAGTTTTTGAGATTTCGGTTTCTGTCATGAATTATTGCAGCGTTACAGATTCGAGGTCATCGGTTATTTTCCCACAACCCTTGGAGTTTTAGACACTACAAATATTTCTTTTTTGAAGATGAGTAAGCTCACCCCGCGTTAAAACGACGGGGCTTTCGCACCCCATCAACGGAATGTTTCAGTAGCCCTGGATTAATCGGACAAGCCAAAGAATCCGAACCTCTAAGGAGGCTTACAACCCCTCCAAGAATAGACAAGACATTACTTGCATTAAAATCTGCGTCACCATGCCAGCCACACTTATTATTAGTACACTTAAATTTTTTACCAGCTCGCAAACCAATATTAAGGCAACAATGACAAGTCTGGCTGCTGTATCTTGGCGGGACTGGTACAACCTCAATCCCATGAATCAATCCTTTGTAATCAAGGAAGGTTCGCAGTTGATAAAACGCCCAAGTATTAGAACGTCTGCGTTCAGTCTTATTTCTGGGTTGTTGGTTGGTTCTTTCTCTAATCCCCGTCAAATCTTCAATAGCTATCAAGCTATTAGATTCTTTGGCATCAAGAATAATAGTTTTGCTAATAACGTGGTTAACATGGCACTGAAATCTTCTCTCACTTCCCGACAGCCGTTTCAACAGTTGCCGACATCTTCTTCTGCTACTGCGCGTGCCTTTCGAGGATCTTTTTTGAAGAGAAGCGCGAACACGAGAATATTTGTCTCTAACTTCTCTAATTTCTTTGCCAGACCATTTTTTCCCGTCGGATGTTACTGCGAGATCGGTGCGACCAAAATCTACACCGATAACATTACTCGAATCGATTGGTTCTGGCGCATCATCTTTGATTTGAATATGAATGTAGTACTTACCATCTCTATGCTTACAAAGCTGTGCCGAAGTAGGTTTTTTGCCTTTAAGCTTCCCTTTTTGATAGTTACCAACCACAATGGGGATATGCTCTCGACCACCTACCAAGGTTACCCTAACAGTCCAATCTTTCTCTCTAAAAGCAAATATCCTTGCATCATAATCAGCCGAAGTTGGTTTGAAATCTTTTACTGGCTTATTTTTATGTTTAGCAGTTTTACGATTCGCACCAACTCTTGCACAAGCTCTGACAGCCAAATTAGCAGACAAATTGAACTTTTCTCTAATGGTCTGATAAACCATGTTTTGAATAGTCGTTTTGCTAGTTATATTTGGCTTGACATTTTGATTAGCATAGTTGCAAGCATTAGCAAACGCCTCCAAGGTAGACTCAATTTTTTGAGCCACTTCTTTAGAGGGGTTGAGTTTGCAAACCAATGTCAGAACTTGTTTCATGCCTTAAATTATATCACCCATGACTATGACGGGGTAATTTATTACCCCGTGTCGCGTTTCCTCCGCCCTATGAATAGAGGCGGCTTCCACGCTCCTGTGAGGTTCTCGTGACGATCGACCGAAAAACGATCGCGACTCATCAGCATTTATCGCAGTCCTAGCTTGATATATTTAAAATTCGTTGGCCCTTTGTAGCCAGATACTTCTGCTAAACGATCGAGAGATTGAACCCCTTTATAGACTTGACCGTTAATTTCCCAGGTAGGGACTGACCGAATTCCTTTTTGTTCGCACAGTTGGGGTTGCGGATCTTTTCCAGCAGAATTGCATTCTATATAATCGATCTTATCGAATGCTGCTTTGCCAAATAATTGTTTTTGCTCGTAACAGTGAGGACAATAGAAAGCCCCGTACTTTTTCGCACCAATTGCAGTTAGGTGCTTGGCTAATTCTATTTCAGCCTCGCCAGAGGTAGTATTAATTTTCCAGCCATATGGCGCTTGGGGTTGACCTTCAGGTTCGGGAATAATGGTACGACCGCTTTGAGGATCGATCGCCACCTCAGCAGGATTGTCGCTTGCAGGAGTGACATTGATTTGAGAGTAGACTCCTAAAGTACCGACCAAAGTAACGATCGCTACCACAAAACCAGTAAAGAGTATCTGGCCTAAATCTTCCCAATCGCGACCAATTATGGTTAAAATTAACAGGCTCCAAGAGAATATAGCCGAACCGATACAATAGGGACAAAAAGCTTTAATCTCAGAAGCCAACACGTACATCAAATAGCTGCTGAATACTGCCATTGCCACTCCCCCTATCAGCAATAGCAACCAACTCCAATCTTCTAATTTTTTTCTTAATTTTTTGTTTTCTTCGGCATTAACTGCCAGAGGAACGAGGGCAAAACTTGCCATACTCGTATAAGCTAAGAATCCAAACAGAGTCAGAGGTAGGCCAAAAACAGTGGCATAAGCACTAGAAAGAACGTCATTACAGCCAGCAGCACCAGATGCTGCCGCATTACAGACTACTTCAGAGCCTGTAAGTTTTTCTACCGTCAGATAAGCGGTTAGCAAGGCACCTAAAATAGCGATCGCGCCAATTATGGGGCGAGACCAACGATAAATCCAGGGTACAGAACGTCGCCGACGCATAATTACTACACTTCAATAAAATTACCTAAAAGCATCAGAGCTAAACGATTTCAATCATAGCTTCAACTTTGAGGAGACCGATCGAGGTTTTGGGGATTTAGTGGTAAAACTTTGCCTTGCTACTTCAACAAAGTGAGATACTCGAATGGGATCGATAGTTTCTTTGATGTTGCCCC
Source organism: Prochloraceae cyanobacterium (assembly GCA_030065755.1). Classification (GTDB taxonomy): domain Bacteria; phylum Cyanobacteriota; class Cyanobacteriia; order Cyanobacteriales; family JASJDA01; genus JASJDA01. The sequence continues at coordinate 39,557 of JASJDA010000011.1, forward strand.
GTCGTTTGAGGGAACTAGCAACAATTACTCCATCAGCAGCTTGCATCAGTTTAGAAACATTTTCCGTGTTAGCACCGCTACCGATAAAAACTGGGGTTCCTTTGGCTGCTGCACGGGCAATTTCCAAATCTTCAAGTGTTGGAGGACTCCCTGTTGCCCAACCTGAAAGAATTACTGCATCTGCTAAACCCCTCTCAATCGTATCCGAGACTGCCGCGATCAGATTGGGGGTTCCTAAAGGTCGAGCGTGCTTAACTAGAACGTCTGCTAAAATTGCTACGTTGCTATCTAATTCGCGACGATAGCGCAGCAATTGGCGGGCACATCCTTCAATTAAGCCCTGATCTGTTGCCATTACCCCTGTCAAAACATTGACGCGGATAAATTTAGCCTTGACACAGGTAGCGATCGCCATGGCACTTTTGGCATCATTGCGCAAAACATTAATCCCCACTGGCAACATCACCAGATTCACTATTCTATCCACAATAAGTGTCATGGCGCTAACCACTGCCGGATCTACCTCGTCTTTGACAAAGGGAACGTCAAAGAAATTTTCGATTACGATCCCGTCTACTCCTCCTGCTGCTAATGCAGTTGCTTCTTGTTCTGCCCTTTCTGTTACAGCTTTTAAGCTACCTCCCCAGCCTGGAGATGTTGGCAAAGGTAACAGGTGAACCACGCCAATAATTGGATTTGATGTCTTGAAAATTTGATATAAGTCCACAGAATTTACCTAACCCACTCCCAGAGGAAAATTAGACCGATCGAGACAGCCTTTTATAACCAATAATTTATCGACGTTTCCCACCGATAGGTTAACTATCCAAAGAAACTCTTGATTCCGCTTTTTTCCTAGCATTTCTAGCATCTGCCCTCTAGTGACGTCTCGTTCGCAATACAGATAAGTCTAGGAAACCAGGAAATAACTCGCAAAAGGCTTCCCTATAGAAATAAATTAAATTCATCATTCAATACCAAATTTTATCTGTGATGGGAACTCGTGCGCTAATAATTCAGATCTATTTTTATTGAACTTTTGCTCCATCCCACCCTCGATAGGTTAAAATTCTTTACAATAATATTTAAAATAGCCAACCATATTACAATAAGACATCCATTATGTATGGGCAATAAGCCAACAATTGCTATATCCCATTTAGGTTGCGATAAAAATCGCATTGACACAGAACATATGCTAGGCTTGTTAGTCAAAGCAGGCTATCAAGTAGATGCTAATGAAGAATTAGCCGACTATGTTATAGTAAACACCTGTAGTTTTATTCAAGAGGCAAGAGAAGAGTCAGTTCGTACCTTAGTAGAATTAGCCGAAGCTAATAAAAAAATTGTTATTTCAGGCTGCCTGGCTCAACACTTCCAAGAAAAACTACTAAAGGAATTGCCAGAAGCAGTGGCAGTAGTAGGAACTGGAGATTATCAAAAAATTGTTGAAGTAATTGAACGAGTAGAAACAGGAGAGAGAGTCAAACAAATTAGCAACCAACCCACCTACATTGCCGACGAAACTATTCCTCGGTACAGGACTACTACAGAAGCAGTAGCTTACTTGCGCGTAGCAGAAGGTTGCGACTATCGCTGTGCTTTTTGCATTATCCCTCACCTGCGAGGCTCGATGCGATCTCGTTCGATCGAATCCATAGTAGCTGAAGCCAAAGAACTAGCTTCCCAAGGAGTTCGAGAAATAATCCTAGTTTCTCAAATAACTACAAACTATGGAGTAGATTTATATGGAGAACCCAAATTAGCTCAATTACTGCGGGAGTTAGGGAAAGTAGATATACCCTGGATTAGGATTCACTATGCTTACCCTACAGGATTAACCCCTGAAGTCTTAACAGCTATTCAAGAAACCCAAAACGTTCTACCATATTTAGATTTACCTTTACAGCATTCTCACCCAGAAATTTTGCACGCCATGAACCGACCCTGGCAAGGGCGAGTAAATGATGCTATTATTGAACGGGTTAAAGACGCAATTCCAGGTGCAGTATTGCGGACTACATTTATAGTAGGTTTCCCTGGCGAGACAGAAGAACACTTTACACATTTACTAGAATTTGTCAAGAGGCACGAGTTCGATCGCGTAGGTGTTTTTACCTTCTCAAAAGAAGAAGGAACTCCAGCCTATATTCTGCCTAACCAAGTTCCACAAGCAGTGATGGAAGCGCGTCGGAATGTCTTGATGAAAGTACAGCAACCAATTGCCGCTCGCAAAAATCTTTCTTGTATCGGCAAAAAAGTTGATGTTTTAATTGAGCAAGAAAATCCTCAGACAGGCGAATTTATTGGTCGATCGGCAGGCTTTTCTCCAGACGTAGATGGAGTAGTTTACGTTAGGGGAGATGCAGCGCTTGGAACAATTGTGCCAGTAAAGATCGTTGATGCAGGGGTATACGATCTATACGGTCAAATTGCTTAGCCAATAAACCGCAACTAGAGAAAGAGGATCGCGCATTAATATATGCTTATTTTGCGAATAACTCGAAGGTAAAAGAGCGAGTTATTAGCACGACATAGTGTAAGCTATTCTCTTTTTAAAAACAAAACCATAAAAAAACACAATCCTTATGACAGTTTCTTTCAAAAGCCTAGGATTATCCGAAGACCTAGCCGAACAACTAGAGCAAATAGGCTTCGTTAATCCCACCAACATTCAAGTCCAAGCAATACCTGAACTTTTAGCAGGTAGAGATGTAGTAGGTCAATCTCAAACAGGAACGGGAAAAACAGCAGCCTTTTCCTTGCCAATTGTGGACAAAATCGATCGGCAAAACAAAGCAGTGCAAGCACTGATTTTAACTCCGACTAGGGAATTAGCCATGCAAGTGGCTGAAGCAGTAAAAGATTTTACCGCCAAGCAAAGGCTTTATATATTAACCGTTTGCGGCGGTCAGTCAATAGAAAGACAAATTCGCAGCCTACAACGAGGAATTCACATTGTCGTAGGTACTCCAGGAAGGGTAATAGATTTACTAGAGCGCAAAGAACTAAAGTTAGATAACCTATCTTCGGTAGTCTTAGACGAAGCCGACGAAATGCTCTCGATGGGTTTTATTGACGATGTCAAGAAGATCTTGAAAAAAACACCCAGCAACCGCCAGATAGCTTGTTTTTCTGCCACAATGCCGAGAGAAATCCGAGATCTAATCGACCAATTTCTCAACTCTCCAGTGACAGTTAGCGTATCTCAGCCCAAAGCTGCACCAGCAAAAATAGACCAACACGTTTATATGGTGCCTCGGGGTTGGGATAAAATTAAAGCATTACAACCGATTTTAGAGATAGAATCTCCAGAATCGGCGATTATCTTCGTTCGAACCAAACGCACTGCAACCGAACTGACCAGTAAATTACAAGAGTCAGGTCAAAGCGTAGACGAGTATCACGGCAACCTCTCTCAAAGTCAAAGAGAACGCCTAGTACAGCGCTTTAAAGAAGGCAAAATCAAAATGGTGGTGGCTACCGATATTGCGGCGCGAGGTCTGGATGTAGAGCATTTGAGCCACGTAGTTAATTACGATTTGCCAGATAATAGCGAAACTTACATACACCGTATCGGTCGCACGGGAAGAGCTGGAAAAACAGGAACGGCAATATCTTTAGTGCAGCCAGCAGAACGAAGAATGTTGCGACAAATCGAGCGACGAGTGCGGCAAAACTTAAAAGTATCTAAAATTCCACCTCGCTCTCAAGTAGAAGCTAAGCGGCTTGCTAAGCTACAAGCAGAAGTGAAAGAGACCCTCTCTGGGGAAAGAATGGCTTCCTTCTTACCGATCGTGCGAGAATTAAGCGCCCAGTACGATCCCCAAGCGATCGCCGCTGCGGCTCTGCAGATGGTATACGATCGGAACTGTCCCAATTGGATGAAAACAGATTGGGAAGTTCCAGAGAGCAATCTAACTCCTAAGCCAGTTCTCAAACGCAAAAACAACCGCAACTCCCAGAAAAAAGTTCGGCATCACAAAGAAAAACTTGAGATGAAGTGGTAGTTTAATAATGAAAACTATGAAGTCTGAAACAGAAGCATCTATGGTCGAGTCAAATCTAGCAAAGCAAAAACCAACAGATAGCCAAGAGTCAGACTTCAACAATCAACCCTCAAATAGTAGAAATTGGCAAGGTTTAATTGAGGTATATCGCCCTTATTTACCAGTAACTGAAGCTACTCCAGTAGTGACATTGCTGGAAGGCAATACACCTCTAATTCCAGCGCCATCTATTGCTAGCCAAATCGGTCGCCAAGTAAAAGTATTTGTTAAATACGACGGTCTCAACCCCACTGGAAGTTTTAAAGATCGGGGTATGACAATGGCGATATCTAAAGCCAAAGAAGCAGGGTCTCAAGCTGTAATATGTGCTAGTACTGGCAATACCTCAGCATCAGCAGCAGCCTACGCTCGTCGCGCCGGAATGCGAGCATTTGTAATAATACCTGACGGTTACGTAGCCTTGGGCAAATTAGCTCAGGCTTTAGTTTATGGTGCAGAAGTAATAGCCATTGAGGGTAATTTCGATCGAGCTTTGCAAATAGTAAGGGAAATATCGGAAAATTATCCCGTAACTTTGGTAAATTCGGTTAATCCTTACCGCTTAGAAGGCCAGAAAACAGGAGCTTTTGAGCTAGTAGATGTTTTAGGAAATGCTCCCGACTGGCTTTGCATTCCCGTAGGCAATGCAGGGAATATAACTGCATATTGGATGGGTTTTTGTCAATACCACCAGCAGCAAAAGTGCGATCGCCTGCCCAAGATGATGGGCTTTCAAGCTTCTGGATCTGCACCTTTAGTTAACGGTCAACCCGTACCCAATCCCGAAACGATCGCTACAGCTATTAGAATTGGCAATCCTGCTAGTTGGGAAAAGGCAGTAGCAGTCAAGGAAGCAAGTCTTGGAGAATTTAATTCCGTTACCGATGAAGAGATATTAGAAGCATATCGGCTGTTAGCGTCCCACGAAGGAATTTTCTGCGAACCTGCTAGCGCTGCGTCTGTAGCTGGTTTGCTAAAAGTTAAAGAGCGAGTTCCTAGGGGCGCAACTGTAGTCTGTATATTGACGGGTAACGGGCTCAAAGATCCAGATTGTGCTGTTAACAATTGTAACAATACTGTTAAATCAAAAATTGCACCCGATCTCTCAACAGTAGCCCAAGCTATGGGATTGTCCCGATCTAACAGCTAGCTAAATATTTCAGAATTTCCAGAAGATGGATGGAGCGCGGTTTTTTTTAATACAAAAAACCGCGCTCGCTTTGAATGATTGTGAAAAAAGTCTAGTATATATAATATATTAAAAAAATATAATCAAAGTTAACTAAATATTTACTATCTGTATCTCTCTTTTAATGCAGAACTTGTTTAATAGAAAACTTATTCTATGAGTAAGAACTCCTAGTCTAGAAAGGATAGGAGCACAGTTGATAATGAGAACATATTCAATCTCCTATCGATCGATCTATCCAACAGGAACCCAGCACAATTACTTCGAGAGTTTTTCCTTTAATGAAAACGAAACAACAAACAAGACCCGATCGGACAACCAAGCTCAAACAAGAGCTAAAAAAACCGACAACAGCCCCAAATAAATCCAGACCAGAACCAAAAGAGTCTGCTCAATTACTTCCCACAAAAAAGTCGAATTTAAAAATTAACGCCATAACCGTGGCGATCGTCCTGGGTATATTACCAGCAGCAGCAGTTGGGACAGCTACCTCTTTCTTTAGCCAACAATTGCTACAAGCAGACAATTCACGAGCAACACAGACACAGATAGAATCGCTGCAAACAAAACAGCAAGAAGTACTGTTGATGGGAGCCCTGGCAACAACAACAGTAGCAGCGATCGCGGGGATATTTGCTGCATTGTGGGCTAACCGCACTATCGAGCGAGCAACAAAGGAAGCACGAGCAGCGGCTGCAGAAAAATACAGAGAAGAAAGAGCAGACAGAAGCCATTTATTGACCGATAGCATAAACTCCATTCGCGCCTCTTTCAAAAGAGAAGAAGTACTTCAGGCAACTGTTGAAGAAACTCGCAGAGCCCTCGGAGCCGATCGGGTAGTAGTATACAGCCTCGACAAATATTCTCAGGGGACAGTCATTGCCGAATCAGTTGATGCCAACTTTTCTATAAGCTTAGGAGTTAAGTTCGACGATCCTTGCTTTACCGCTCAATATTTGGAGAAGTACCAAAACGGTCGAGTCCAAGCTATAGACAACATCTACGAAGCCGACCTCAGCTCTTGTTACATCAATCAATTAAAGGAATTTCAAGTCAAAGCTAATTTAATAGCTCCTTTGATGAATCAAGGCAAGCTAATAGGTCTACTCATAGCCCATCAATGTTCCACTGCTCGTCGTTGGCAACAATCGGAAATCGATTTATTCGTTCAGTTGGCTGCCCAGGCAGGCTTTGCTCTCGATAACGCAGAACTTCTAGAAGAATATGACAATCTAGCTAAACAAGTAGATGCTGAGATTAAATGGAAAGATTATTTAACCGACGCTACCAAGCATCTTTACGAACATCTCGACTTTGAAGAAGTACTAAAAGCAGGAGTAGAAGAAGGTCGCCGAGTTTTAGGGTGCGATCGCGTAGTAATTTATAGTGTCGATCGACAATCTCAAGGAATAATTATCGCCGAATCAGTAGGGCCAGGTTGGGTGAGAACTTTGGGCCGGAAAATAGAAGACCCCTGTTTTGAAGCCAAATATATAGCCCAATATGAAAACGGCAGGGTGCGCGCCTGGAATAACATCCACGAAGCAGGAATGACCTCGTGTTACGTCGAGCAACTAGAAAAGATTGCCGTCAAAGCTAATTTAGTCGCTCCAGTAGTTCACGAAGGCAAACTACTGGGAATCATAGCAGCTCATCAGTGTTCCGAACCTAGAGATTGGCAAGATTTAGAAATAACCTGGTTCAAACAATTAGGCATTCAAGTAGGCTTTGCCCTCGATAACGCCAAGCTAATGACACAAGTCGAGCAAATGTCTAGAGAAGTCGAGCAAAAAGCCCAGAAACACCAACAAGAAAAACAAACCATCATTAAATGGAAAGATTATTTAACTGAAGCCACTAAATATCTCTACGAAAATCTCGACTTTGAAGAAGTACTAAAAGCAGGAGTAGAAGAAGCTCGCCGAGTTTTAGGATGCGATCGCGTAGTAATCTACAGCGTCGATCGACAATCTCAAGGAATAATTATCGCCGAATCAGTAGGAGCAGGTTGGGTGAGAATTTTAGGCAGGAAAATAGAAGACCCCTGTTTTGAAGCCAAATATATAGCTCAATATGAAAACGGCAGGGTGCGCGCCTGGAATAACATCTACGAAGCAGGAATGACCTCGTGTTACGTCGAGCAACTAGAAAAGATTGCCGTCAAAGCTAACTTAGTCGCCCCAGTAGTCCACGAAGGCAAGCTACTGGGAATCATAGCAGCTCATCAGTGTTCCGGACCTAGAGAGTGGCAAGAATTAGAAATAACCTGGCTCAAACAATTAGGCATTCAGGTAGGTTTTGCCCTCGATAACGCCAAGTTAATGGGAAGATTCAATCAAGTCGAGAAAGAAGTCCAGAAGCAGCAACAAGAAAAAGAAACCATAATTAAATGGAAAGATTACTTAATCGAGGCAACCAAGCATCTTTACGAACATCTCGACTTTGAAGAAGTACTAAAAGCAGGAGTAGAAGAAGCTCGCCGAGTTATAGGGTGCGATCGCGTAGTAATTTACAGTGTCGATCGACAATCTCAAGGAATAATTATCGCCGAATCAGTAGGGCCAGGTTGGGTGAGAACTTTGGGCAGAAAAATAGAAGACCCCTGTTTTGAAGCCAAATATATAGCCCAATATGAAAACGGCAGAGTGCGTGCCTGGAATAACATCCACGAAGCAGGAATGACCTCGTGTTACATTGAGCAACTAGAAAAGATTGCCGTCAAAGCTAACTTAGTCGCTCCAGTAGTTCACGAAGGCAAGCTACTGGGAATAATAGCAGCTCATCAGTGTTCTGGACCTAGAGAGTGGCAAGACTTAGAAATAACCTGGCTCAAACAATTAGGCATTCAGGTAGGTTTTGCCCTCGATAACGCCAAGCTAATGACACAAGTCGAGCGAATGTCTAGAGAAGCAGAAACAACAGCTCTCAAGCAACGTCAACAAATAGAAGCCCTCCAGCGTCAGGTAGAAAAAATCTTGTCAGATAGCCAAAAAGCTATTTCTAACTTCTCTGACGACACTCAACGCCAGACAGATTATGTCACGGCAGTTTTAGAGCAAATTCAAGCATTAGCCGATTCCGCCAGAAGTACGATCGCCCAAGCACAGCAGATAGAAAAACAACTCAAGCAAACTTCTCAAGCAGTAGAAGCTGGACATGAGAACATCGATCTCACCGTAGATCGACTCAATATGATTCTAGAAGATTTTACAGAGGCAAAAGATAAGATGAAGCATCTAGGAGATTCTTCTCAAGGAATTTCTCAGGTAATAAACCTGATCGAAGATCTAGCCAGCCAAATGAATCAAGAAGCGATCAACGTAACAATTGAAGCAGGTAGGAAAGAAGACCACGAAGGAGAATATGTCGCTTCTTTAGCAGAAACATTACGCTTTTGTTCCCAGCAATTAGCTACAGCCACTTCACAAATGCAACCTGAGATCTCGCAAATAGAAACACAAACATCACAACTAGCTTCTGCGATGGAAACTAAAATAGATGACATACTTAAAGAAGCTGAATTAGTCAAAGAAACTAGACAAAAACTCAATCAAGTTGCTACTATTAATTTCCAGATCAACGCTTTAGTCGAAAAAATTTCTCTTTCTGCTATTGACCAGGTAGAAACTTCCGTAACCGCCAGAAAATCTATTATGGAAGCCGCTAATCTAGCGACTAAAAGCTCAGAACAATTTGCGATCGTCAATGAATCTTGTAAGAAGCTAGCAGAAGTTACCCAAGAATTATAAGCTCGCTCGACAAGACTCCCAGGGTAACTCAATAAAAATTCTCTTATGACATCATTTACCCCCAAGCCTAATAGCCAGATTTACCGGATTTTTGTGCAAGAAACTTTAGAATTCCTAGAGCAAATGCAGAATATCTTGCAAAATTTTGCTAAAGATGGAGGTCAATCTAAAATTCAGGAATTGGTGCGTGCGGCTCACACTATAAAAGGTGGAGCTGCTCAGATTAATTTAACTGGCATTCAAGCCTTGGCTGAGCGTTTGGAGAAAATTTTCCGCTCTCTGGAGCGAGAAAATCCAGACATTGACTTAGAGTTAACAGAGTTACTTTTGCAAGCCTATGAGTTTCTGCGCCTAGCTATACTAACCCAAATTCAAACAGGGGATAGTGACAGAGACACTACTATGGCCAAAGCCGAACCTATTTTCGGTCAACTAGAAGCGAAGCTAGCGCCAAAACCTACAGCACAGGAAGAGCCGAGCAGTTTTACAGATTTAGAGGAAAATGTCCGAGAGTTAATCTTGAATGATGAAGTAGATCGAGCTTTAGAGAATCTCGAACAACTCCTAGCTAACGATCGAGGCGATGAATTAGTAGAAAAATTACAAATCCAGTTAAAAGAATTTCTCAATTTAGGCAAATTTTTACAAATATCTGAGTTTGTAGCGATCTGTCAAACTACTTTAGGAACCTTGCAAGCAAGTCCTCAAATAGCTAGAAATATCGGAGAGTTAGCCTTAGCTGGATTGCGGGGTGCCGCTGAAAACATCGGAGCCGATCGAGAGATTGAGGAAGAGGATCTCTCTTTAGACAATATCTTTAGCGAGTTCAATCCTAAAATAGATTCTAATTCGATCTTTGAGGAAGAAAAACTCTCAGTAGAGCCTGTTTCAGACTTTTCTAGAGAGGTGGAGTTTTCCCAATTGGCGAACGACGAGCGACAGTTGGACAAACAAGCTTTACCAGAAGTAGTTCCACTATCTGGGGTCTCTGCTTTAAGTATTACAGAAGACTTTGTCAAAGTAATAACACTCGATACGACAAAACTTATGGTTTGGAATATAGATTTTGGTATCTACACCTTACCATATAACAGAATTGAAGATAATTTGACTCCCCAACCCGACCAAATTATCTACTTAAAGCAGCAAAAGTTTTTGCACTGGCACAGAAATTTACTCCCAATTTATCAACTTTCAGAACTACTCACCTATAACTATCCCCTACCCGAGATTAATCCTAGCAATGTTTATCCAACAGTTAATTCCCAGCATAATAAAATAGTCTCGATCGTGTTGGTACTCAGAGAAGGTCAGTTAATTTTTGCTTTAGAGTCCCTCATTGAAGGTCTAATTACAGATAAAAAACTAACAATACGACCTTTTAGAAGCCCAATTTCTGCTCCGAGTTATATATGTGGCTGTACTATATTGCCAGACGAGCGTTTGTTTCCAGTGATTGACGTTGCTGCCTTAGTTAGGGATGCTTTAGGTAACGAGGCAATAAATTATTCTGCTGCCCCAACTCAACTATTAGAAGAGCCAGCAAATGCTGCAAGCTTAGGGACAAAAGATATATTTCCCTCAACTACTACTATAGAGAGAAAGGCTACTATTTTGGTAGTTGATGATTCCAAGACTTGGCGACAGGCGCTTCGGGAGACTCTACAAAAAGAAGGTTATCAAGTTTTGCAAGCCAAAGACGGACGAGAAGCGATCGAGCTGCTAAAAAAACATTCTGAAATTTCCCTAGTGATTACCGACATTGAAATGCCCAATCTCAACGGTTTTGGACTTCTTAGCTACTGTCGGCAAGATCCTCTTCTGTCTAAAGTCCCAAAAATCTTGCTCAGCACTTGTAGCAGCGCTCCCCATCGGCAACTAGCCAACCACTTGGGAGCCACTGCCTACTTTACCAAACCTTACAACGAACTAGAATTTTTAGCCGCGCTTCAAGCTATTCTTAACGATCGAGCGTAGCAAACAAATTACAAGCTGCGACTTATCCTCTGTTGTTATGTCATTTTACGCATAAAGTGAAATATCCTGAACGAGAATACGTCGTTTAAGACTACTTAATTTACGCATAATGCGAAATATTTTACTCATAATTTGAAATTTTCCTTGTCTTTTTACTCATAAAGTGAAATGTTCTATATAACTTAACAATTGAGGCCCTCAAGCCCTTATGAGTTTACAAGTAAAAGCAATTTATTAACTATTTCAGAGTACCATGGGGAAATAATCGGTACCCAAGTACTAAAAGTACATCTTCTACCTCTTCCTTCAAATTCCCATCGGAACGGCTCATTTGTAATTGCCATTTGACTGGTGAATTTGTAAGATAGATTTCAATCTGTACATCCTTTTGACTGAAATGCAAGCCACCATCCTCGAAATAGTTAGCGATCGAAAATTAGTTGGCGATCGATAAATAGAATGCGGTCGATAAATAGTTAGCGATCGCGCTTATAGAATACGATCGAAAATTAGTTGGCGATCGAGAAGAACAATATGAGTTTTTATATGAGTTTTTATATGAGTTTTATAAGGTTAACAAATTTATTTTTTTCAGGTAATCTTGAGACTAAGATAACAGTTGTTCAAACTGTTTAATAATTAAATTATCGAGAAAGTTTTACTATGTTTCCCAAAGCTCTTAAACTAGACCCTTCCCAGGGGAAAACTGTTGACAATACCCCTCCCGAGGTAGGATTTTTAGCTCCCCACTTAGGAACTTTCATTCTTACTTCTAAGAGAGGTACAGCTAATTTTATTTGGCAGCATGATTTGGAAGTAGACTTTCATAGTGAAATCTTGAAGTTTGATAAGACAATTAAGATTGGCGAAGCCGACTTTTATCATTGTATAATCTCGGTTGAAACGGAAGAAACAGGTTCGGAGCAAACTCAAGTTTCTGTTCTTTTTTCAGTAGAACCAGCAGAGGTTGGGGAAGGAGATCGTCGAATATTTTATAAGCGTTCTGGAGATGATGGAGATAGTGACTATAACATATGGTCTACTGATGCGAAGAAATTCGAGCTTCACCTGCCAGCTCTTGGTATTAGTCCAGCATAAACCTAAAGTGTAGATAAGACAATGTCAAGCGGTAGTGTAGCAAATATGTTGTTATTTATCTGAAGCTTTGACGCTTGCAGGCATCTTAGCCAACTCAACAACATTTTGGCTATAGTACCTTACTTCCCCTTATTTGACAATAAAAATTATCATTAAGAAAAAAAATAGAGATGAGCCAATACCCATCTCTAAAACTGACACGCGAATAATTAATGAAATACAGGAGTGTGACGAATTAAACTCATAAATTCCTGACGGGTTTTAGCATCTTCAGCAAATACGCCTCTTACGGCACTGGTAGAAGTCCAAGAACCTGGTTTTTGTACTCCCCGCATTACCATACACATATGGGTTGCTTCGACTACTACTGCGACACCTTTGGGTTGTAATAATCCTTGAAGTGCATCGGCAATTTGGGCGGTCAATCTTTCTTGTACTTGCAAACGCCGTCCGTACATTTCACAAATACGAGCAATTTTAGAGAGTCCAATTACTTTTCCATCGGGAATATAAGCTACGTGAGCGCGACCGAGAATGGGTAAGATATGGTGTTCGCAGGAGCTAAATAAATCGATATCACGAACTAAGACCATTTCATCGGCATTTTCGTGAAATACAGCTCCGTTAAGGAGTTCGTCTAAAGATTGATGATAGCCAGAAGTCAGAAACTTTAAGGCTTTAACCACTCTTTTGGGTGTATCTCTTAAGCCTTCGCGGTCTGGGTCTTCTCCCAACCCTAATAGTAAAGTCCGTACTGCTTGGTGCATCTCCTCTTCAGAGACGGGAGGCTGTTGTTTAGTAGTTAGTTTGAGTAATTTATTATCAATTTTGTCAACTTGATTTGGTTCGGACTTAGCTAAGGTCATGAATTTGAATTAGATTAAATTAAACAGAGACAGAGTTAGCCAAGCAGTCATTTAACTGTTGGCGGAGTCGCTCGGCATCCAAATGACGACCGATAAAGACTAGCTGGTTAGCAGGAGGATTAGACCAAGGTTCGGACTTCATATCGCTGCGCTGTCCGCATAATTGGAAAATGTGACGTAATTGACTCCCGCTAAACCAAATAATTCCTTTAGCACGGAATACTTCATTAGAAAGTCCTTCGTTTAAAAACTTTTGAAATTTATAGACATCAAAGGGTTTATCACTTTGAAAGGACACGGACACAAAACCATCGGCTTCTAGGTGATGGGAATGATGGTGATGGTGGAATGCTTCAGGATAACTGTCTATTTGAGTTAAACCCAGATCCAAGATTAAGGGTAGGGGGACTTGGGCGTATCGGGTATGAATAATTCTGGGATTATTTTTTATCGAAGCAATGTAGGTTTCTAATATGGTTAATTGTTCTCTACTTGCTAAATCGGTTTTATTCAACAAAAGAATATCCCCATAGGCAATCTGCTTATACGCCACTTCGCTATTAAAATGTTCTGGGGTAAAGGTTTCCCCATCAATTAAGGTAATAACTGAGTCTAAGTGTGTAAAATCCCGAAAATCAGAACCCACAAAAGTCAGAATAATCGGTAAAGGGTCAGCTACACCAGTAGTTTCGATAATCAAACGCTCTACTTTTTCTTCCCTAGCCAAGATTCGTTTTACTGCTTCTATCAAACCTTCATTGATGGTGCAGCAAATACAACCGTTGCTCAATTCCACCATGTCATCGTCGTAGGAAACCAAAAGTTGAGCATCAATATTAATATCGCCAAATTCGTTTACTAACACTGCAACTTGGCAATCAAGGTCATTTTGCAGGATTTGATTGAGTAAGGTGGTTTTTCCGCTACCGAGAAAACCCGTAATTATAGTGACTGGTAATCCTAGCTGGTTAATCTCTGACATGGTGAAGAGAAGCAATTAGGTTTACAAAAATCTATTATAACGATAATCGTTCTCAAAAATATTAGGTGAGGAATATTTTTGAGAACAAGAGAGCTTAAAAATCGTTTGGCGAGGAACTGCTATCAGCTATAAACAATACTTGTTTCCCCATTTGGGCGATCGATTAGAGTAATTCCCATTTGTTGTAATTGTTCCCTAATGAGATCGCTTTGGGCATAATCTTTTACTTTTCTCGCTTCATTACGTTGTT
>JASJDA010000012.1 GCA_030065755.1 Prochloraceae cyanobacterium
CGCGCTTTCGGTGTTACCTTCGGCATCGGTAACAGTATAAGTAAAGCTGTCTTCTCCAACAAACCCAGGGTTAGGTGTATAAACAATAAAGTCATCGCTCGAATCGTTGGGAGTACCATTGTTGTCAATTGTTACCGTACCGTTTTGTCCGTTGGTGACAGCACTAATAGTTAGATCCCTTTTGTCGTTAGCGAGAACGTCAATTTCAACTGGGACTCCAGGAGCAGTCCCACTGCTATCGTCGAGTCCTAAAGCTTTGACTTTTACTGAGATGGTTTCAGTAAAAGTATTGCCTTGTGAATCAGTAACAGTGTAAGTAAAGCGATCTTCTCCAACAAACCCAGGATTAGGAGTATAAACAACAAAGTCATCGCTCGGATTGTTGGGAGTACCATTATCTTCAATAAGGACCGTACCGTTTTCTCCCTGAGTGACTTGGGTAATTTCTACTGGGTTGATATTTGGACTGAAATTTTCGTCAAGTACGTTAAAGTTAATGGGAAATTGATTGAGGGTGCTGAAAACTCGATCTGCACCAGTAGAGAAGTTGAAGGTGGTTCGATCGACTATACCAGCATAATCGTTATTAGCCAAATCTTCGATCGCACCTGGGTCAATAGTTACGTAATAATCCCGACCAGGTTGAAGATTAACATTAGGGTCAATTGTTACCGTATCCCCATTGAAATTAACCTGATTGGGGTCAGCAACTGAAATCGTCGCCACCGGTGTATTCGTCGTCGCATCAAAAATGGTAATATTGCCCGTCCCTTCGTTAACAGGTTCGCTGAAAGTTAGAACTATATTGCCGTTAATGGGTACCTCTGTGGCATTATCTGCGGGTGTGGTGCTAACTAATGTAGGCGCTACTGTATCTGGTGTTGCTCCGGTGGTGAAGTTTAAAGTAGTCGGATTATTAATTCCGGCATAATCGTTATTAGCCAAATCTTCGATCGCACCTGGGTCAATAGTTATGTAATAGTCTGTTCCTGGCTGAAGATTAACATTAGGATCGATGTTTACTTTATCCCCAGTAAAGTTAACTTGATTGGGATCGGCAACATTAATAGTGGCAACAGGTGTATTGGTCGCCGCATCGAAGATAGTAATATTGCCAGTTCCTTCGGTTACTGGTTCGCTGAAGGTTAGAACTATGTTGCTATTAACTGGTACGTCAGTTGCATTATCTGCGGGATTGCTGTTAATCAGAGTGGGTGCTATGGTATCTGGAGGGATAACAGTTGTGAAGTTGAAAGTGGTCGGATTATTAATTCCGGCATAATCATTATTAGCCAAGTCTTCGATCGCGCCTGGATCGATATTTACGTAATAATCCGTTCCTGGCTCGAGATTAATATCTGGATCGATAGTTACTGTATCCCCAGTAAAGTTAACTTGGTTGGGGTCAGCAACCGAAATCGTCGCCACTGGCGTGTTTGTTACCGCATCAAAAATGGTAATATTGCCCGTCCCTTCAGTTACTGGTTCGCTGAAGGTTAAAACAATATTATCGTTAAGAGCTACCTCGGTGGCATTATCTGCGGGTGTTGTGCTAACTAGAGTTGGTGGCGTTGTATCCGGCGTGGCGATCGTCGTGAAGTTGAAAGTAGTCGGATTATTAATTCCGGCGTAATCG
This sequence comes from Prochloraceae cyanobacterium, assembly GCA_030065755.1. GTDB lineage: Bacteria > Cyanobacteriota > Cyanobacteriia > Cyanobacteriales > JASJDA01 > JASJDA01. The sequence continues at coordinate 1,637 of JASJDA010000012.1, forward strand.
TTGTTGCCAAAATCTTCGATGGCGCCTGGGTCAATAGTTACGTAATAGTCTGTCCCTGGTTGAAGATTAACACTTGGGTCAATGGTTACCGTATCGCCACTATAGTTAATTTGGTTGGGGTCAGCAGCAGAAATAGTGGCTATTGGCGTGTTTGTTGCGGCATCAAAAATGGTAATATTGCCAACACCTTCGTGAACTGGTTCGCTGAAGGTTAAGACAAGATTGCTGTTAACCGGTACTTCGGTGGCATTATCTGCTGGTGTGGTGCTTACTAGAGTTGGTGGGACAACATCTGGTACTGCAACTGTAGAGAAGTTGAAAGTAGTCGGATTATTAATTCCAGCGTAATCGTTGTTGCCAAAATCTTCGATCGCACCTGGATCGATAGTTACGTAATAGTCTGTCCCTGGTTGAAGATTAACACTTGGGTCAATGGTTACTGTATCGCCACTAAAATTAACTTGGTTGGGGTCAGCAACCGAAACAGTCGCAACGGGGGTATTAGTTGCTGCCTCAAAAATAGTAATATTACCAATCCCTTCGTGAACTGGTTCGTCGAAAGTAAGGACAATATTGCTGTTAACTGGGACTTCCGTCGCATTATCTGCGGGTGTGGTGCTTACTAGAGTTGGTGGGACAACATCTGGTGCTGCAATTGTAGAGAAGTTGAAAGTAGTCGGATTATTAATTCCGGCATAATCGTTATTACCAAAATCTTCTATGGCACCAGGGTCGATAGTTACGTAATAGTCTGTCCCTGGTTGAAGACTAACACCTGGGTCAATAGTTACCGTATCCCCAGTAAAGTTAACTTGATTGGGGTCAGCAGCAGAAATAGTGGCTATTGGCGTGTTTGTTGCTGCCTCAAAAATAGTTATATTGCCAATACCTTCGTGAACTGGTTCGTCGAAAGTAAGGACAAGATTGCTGTTAACTGGGACTTCCGTGGCATTATCTGCTGGTGTGGTGGTAACTAATGTGGGTGCTACTTTATCTGGTGCTGCTACGGTGGTGAAGTTTAAGGTAGTTGGATTATTAATTCCGGCATAATCGTTATTACCAAAATCTTCAATTGCACCTGGGTCAATAGTTATGTAATAGTCCGTGCCTGTAACTAGGTTAACATCAGGGTCGATGGTTACCGTATCCCCACTGAAGTTAACTTGGTTGGAGTCAGCAACCGAAATAGTGGCAACAGGAGTATTAGTAGTAGCATCAATTATGGTGATATTGCCTGTAGCTTCGTGAACGGGTTCGCTAAAAGTAAGAACAATATTATCGTTAATAGCTACATCGATTGCATTATCTGCTGGGGTGCTAGTAACTAGAGTTGGCGCGACCGTATCTGGTGCTGCAATTGTAGAGAAGTTGAAAGTAGTCGGATTATTAATTCCAGCATAGGGGTTATTTGCCAGATCTGTAACTGCACCAGGAGCGATGTTAACGTAATAACTCGTACCTGGTGCTAAGTTATTAATGGGGTCGAGAGTAATAGTATCCCCACTCAAGTTCACCTGGTTGGGATCGTCAATAGGAATAGTGGCAACCAAGGCACCAGTAGCCTGATTAAAAATGGTAATATTACCCGTACCCGCAACCACTGGTTCGTCGAAAGTTAGAACTATATTGCTGTTAATAGCTACATCTGTGGCATTATCTGCGGGTGTGGTGGTAATAAGATTGGGCGGGCTATTATCAGGAGCGTTGGTAGTAGTAAAGTTGAGAGTAGTTGCGTCTGCTATTCCTTCATAGTTATTACCTACCGTATCGGTAATAGCCCCATTGGTAATTTCTATGTAGTAATCTGTAGAGAAGTTGAGATTATTGGTGGGATCGATCGTTACCGTATCGCCATTGAAGGTCAATTGAGTGGAAGTAGCTACATCAAAAGTTTCTGCTACTGTCCCATTTGCATTCTTGATGACAATATTGCCCGTACCTGGCTGAATATTCTCGCTGAAAGTGAGTACTATATTGTCATTTACTGCTACATCTGCGGCATTATCTGCTGGTATGCTGCTGACTAAAGTAGGAGGAGTAGTTTCAATAGTTAATTCCCCGTTACTAGTCTCGCTAGTAGCATTGCCAGCCTCATCGGTAACGGTAACAACAACGTCATAATTATCTGCGGGCAAAGCATTAGCTGGAGGAATCTTTAAACTCCAGGTACCATCTCCCTCTACAGTTAAGTTGCCATCTCCTGCAGTATAAGTTACTCCATTAACAGTAACTGTTAAGATGTCTCCTGGAACCAATGTAGCTGTGCCAGTAATGGTGGGAGTACCGCTGTTAGTGTTGAGAATATTAATGGTGGGAGCAGCAGGAGGAGTAGTATCGACAATTAATTCTCCTGTGGTCGTGTCGCTAATTCCGTTGCCAGCTGCATCTGTTACTGTAGCTGTAATATCGTAGGTATTATCGGCTAAAGCATTGGTGGCGGGTATAGTTAAGCTCCAATTGTTTCCCGTTAGACTTAAATTACCGTCTCCTACAGTGTAGGTGATTCCATTAACAGTTACGCTCAGAGTTTCTCCTGGTGCTACTGTAGCGGTACCAGTAAGGGTGGGGGTGGTATCGTTGGTGTCTAAACTGTTGATAGTGGGAACAATGGGAGCCGTAGTATCGATAATTAATTCTCCATTGGTGCTATCGCTAGTAGCATTGCCACCAACATCAGTTACTGTAGCTGTAACGTTATAAGTATTGTCAGCTAAAGCATTGGTAGCGGGAATAGTTAGGCTCCAATTGTTCCCCGTTAAGGTGAGGTTGCCGTCACCTTTGACATAAGTAACCCCATTAACAGTTACGCTGAGAACTTCTCCCACACCTACTGTGGCGGTGCCTGTAATAGTAGGGGTCGTATTGCTCGTAGTTTGACTAACAACAGTAGGAGCTGCAGGAGCAACAGTATCAATAATTAATTCGCCGCTGGTGAGATCGCTAGAAACATTGCCCGCCCCATCAGTATCGGTAGCCGTAACATCGTATGTAGCATCGGGGAGGGCATTGGTGGCGGGAATAGTTAAGCTCCAAGTGTTTCCCGTTACACTTAAATTACCGTCTCCTGCAGTATATGTTACCCCATTAACGGTTACCGTAAAAGTGTCTCCTGGATTTACTGTAGCGGTACCAGTAAGAGTGGGAGTGCTATTGTTGGTGCTTTGAGTGTTAACGGTGGGAGTCCCAGGAGGAGTGGTAATAATATTTAGTTCGTTGGTGGTGCTGTCGCTAGTGGCATTGCCACCCGCATCTGTTACTGTAGCTGTAACGTTATAGATATCTTCGACTAAAGCATTGGCTGCAGGTATAGTTAAAGTCCAGCTATTGCCACCTGTTAAGCTTAAATTGCCGTCGCCTACAGTATAAACTACCCGATCGACTTCTACTGAAAGAGTTTCTCCCGCAACGACTACAGCAGTACCTGTAATAGTAGGGGTAGTGTTATTGGTAGTTTGACTAACAACAGTGGGAGCAGCAGGAGCAACAGTATCAATAATTAGTTCTCCGCTGGTGCTATCGCTAGTGGCATTGCCAGCAACATCTGTTACTGTAGCTGTAACATCATAGGTATTGTCGGTCAGAGCATTGGCTGCAGGGATGTTTAAAGTCCAGTTGTTCCCCGTTAGATCTAAGTTCCCGTCTCCTGCGGTATAAGTAACTCCATTAACAGTTACCGTTAAAGTGTCTCCTGCTGCTACTGTAGCAGTACCTGTAATAGTAGGAGTAGTGTTATTTGTTGTTTGGCTAATAACCGTAGGAGCAACAGCTGGAGCTGTAGTATCAATAATTAGTTCCCCAGTGCTTGTATCGCTAATAGCATTGCCAGCCGCATCTGTTACTGTAGCTGTAACGTCATAGGTATTATCGGTTAAAGCATTGGTACCAGGTATAGCTAAACTCCAGTTATTCCCCGTTAGAGTTAAATTTCCGTCGCCTAGGTTGTAAGTAACTCCATTAACGGTTACTGACAAAGTTTCTCCTGCTGCTACTGTAGCGGTACCAGTGATAGTAGGAGTAGTGTCATTCGTTGTTTGACTAGTAACTGTAGGAGTAACTGGAGTAGTAGTATCAATAATTAATTCGCCGCTGGTGCTATCGCTAGCAGTATTGCCAGCTGGATCTGTTACTGTAGCTGTAACATCATAGGTATTATCGGTTAAAGCATTGGTACCAGGTATATTTAAACTCCAGTTGTTCCCCGTTAGAGTTAAATTTCCGTCGCCTTCGGTGTAAGTGATTCCATTAACAGTTACCGTTAAAATGTCTCCTGTTACTACTGTAGCTGTACCTGTAATGGTAGGAGCACTATTATTAGTAGTTTGACTGACAACAGTAGGAGCGACAGCCGGAGGCGTAGTATCGACAATTAATTCCCCGCTAGTTACATCGCTAGTAGCATTGCCACCAATATCAGTTACTGTAGCTGTAACGTTATAAGTATTATCGCTGAGGGCATCGGTGGGGGGTATAGTTAAGCTCCAGTTGCCTCCCGTTACACTTAAGTTACCGTCACCTGCAGTGTAAGTGATTCCATTAACGTTAACTGTAAAGGTTTCTCCTGGAAGGATTGTAGCGGTACCAGTAATAGTAGGAGTAGTGTTGTTAGTAATTTGGCTGTTAACAGCGGGAACACCAGGAGGAGTAGCATCAACAATTATTTCCCCAGCGCTTGTATCGTTAGTTGCATTGCCCGCCGCGTCTGTTACTGTAGCCGTAACATTATAAGTACCGTCGCTTAAAGAATTAATGGCAGGGATAGCTAAGCTCCAGTTGTTACCCGTCCTAGTTAAATTACCGTCCCCTTCGGTGTAGGTGACTCCATTAACAGTTACCGTTAAAGTGTCTCCTGCTGCTACTGTAGCAGTACCAGTAATAGTAGGAGTGGTGTTATTAGTAGTTTGGTTAGTAACCGTAGGAGCTGGAGCGGGAGGAGTAAGATCGACGATCAATTCACTGTTAGTGATATCCGTAGCAACATTGCCAGCCGCATCAGTAACTGCAGCCGTAACACTATAAGTATTTTCGACTAGAGCATTAGCAGCAGGGATATTTAAATCCCAGCTGGTCCCCGTTAGAGTTAAATTACCGTCGCCTTCGGTGTAGGTGACTCCATTAACAGTTACCCTCAGAGTTTCTCCTGCCGCTACAGTAGCAGTACCGGTGATAGTAGGGGTAGTGTCGTTAGTGCTTTGGCTAGTAACGGTAGGAGTAACTGGAGGAGTAAGATCGACGATTATTTCTCCAGTAGTTGCATCGCTAGTAGTATTGCCAGCGGCATCAGTTAATGTAGCTGTAACGTTATAGGTATTTTCGGTCAGAGTATTGGCAGGTGGAATAGTTAAGCTCCAGCTGCTCCCCGTTAGAGTTAAATTACCGTCGCCTTCGGTGTAGGTGACTCCATTAACAGCTACCGTCAGAGTTTCTCCTGCTGCGGGTGTGGCAGTACCAGTGATGGTAGGAGTAGTGTCGTTAATATTTTGACTGTTAACTGTAGGAACACTAGTGGGAGGAGTAGTATCTATAACCAGTTCATTATTGGTGTTATCTGTAGCGGTAAGACCAAACGTGTCTGTAGCTGTAACGCTAACATCATAGGTTGCGTCAGGCAAGGGAGGGGTAATAGTTCCTGCAGGTAAAGTCCAAGTACCATCTTGATTGTTAGTAGCGCTATAAGTAGTGCCATTAACAGTTACATTAATCGTAGCAAAGGGATTATCTACACTCCCAGTTATTTGTGGTGACGGGTTGTTTGTATTCAGAGCGTTAACGCCAACTATAGTGGTTACTGGTGGCGTTGTTCCTAAACTTCCAGCTTTAAACAAAGCAGCAGAATCGTATTGACCGTCACCTACGTCCTGAATAGTAATAATAATAGTGTTACTACCACCAACATTAAGAAGACTAGGAGTTGAAGATAAGGCGACTACAAATAAAGGTCGGGTGTATCCATCTAACTGAGTATCATTGTTGAGGGTACCAACACCTCCAAGACTATTGTTAGAAGGATTAGTAGTGTTGTTATTGATGTAGTCTGGACTGCCACTACTAGGATCGTTTCTAACAGCAACTAAGTTATCAATAGTAACTGCACGACCGTCATTGAGCAATGCTAAATTAGTTCCGTTAACACGAATAGAGAAGTTATCATTAAAACCTGCTTGAGCAAACTCTGGAAATTCCTCAGAACCAAAGACATAGGTGAGAAACACTCCTGGGGCTGAGGCATCCAGGTCAAATGTAATGGTAAGTGTAATTGAGTCACCAGCAGTACCACTCGATCCGAAGTCCGTATCTAAAACAGCGCCTTGGTCATTATTCGCACCAGCATTTGGCTGAACATTAGTGACGTTTCCAGTGCTGATGACTACTCCTCCGCCGAGACTAAAGGGGTCGTTAGTAAACGTCCCAAAAGCCGCAGCATTTCCAGAGGTGCTTACAATTATATTACTCATTCCAGCAAATTTGCTGGGATCGGTTCCTAGAAGGTTGCTGCGTAAAGTAGTTGTATTGTTTGTTGGAGTAACTGAAATAGGCATAATGGCTTTGTAAGTTGCGATCGTTTCTTTTTGGAATGCAAGGGATGTTTCAATTGGTTTTGTTTGTACTTCTAGATTCCAATCGCCGCCTAAAGCTGCACAACCAGTGTAATTAGCAGATGCGGTGATTTCTGCTCCAGTGAGGCTGTGAAGTTTAGCGATGAATTCTGCTCCAGCATCCCCAGCAGCTACTCGACAGCCGTAGAGCAAGATTGAGGGGGAGATGGGGAGAACCAGGTTTTTAAGTCTTTAGCGTAGCGATTTAAAGTATTAAGACTCAGTTCTGTATTACCTAAATAAAGACATCCAGGGGAACCATGAGAAACAATATGAATTGAATTTAAATTAGAGAATTTGTGTAATGCGTTGTTAATTTGCTTGATACGGTCTTTGGCTGGGTCTATTATTATTACTTCTGTTCCATCTACAACGCCAGCAACTAAAAACTGATAATTTTCTACTTTTGTATCGATTAAAAGTAATTGTTTCATGGCTTACAACCCCAATGATAGTCGAACAGTTTTTAGTGTAGTTTTTATTTTTTTAAAGATCTATACGTAATTTTACTTAAAATTCAATGCAATGACAAACTACCGTGTCTATTGTTAGATTTATAACTATTTAAGGAAAATTACTTAAGTATATTTCATTAATGCGTTTAAATACTTACAAATGCGATCGAAATCGCATTTTTGGGCTTTAAAGATTAAATATTATTACTGAATTAAAGAAGAAAAAAGCTAAAAGTAAAGACAAAATTGTTACTGCTCACCGCAACAAAGCAGTTTTATTGAACATGAATTAACAGGCGATCGTGATGGAAAAGCAAAGAAACGACCATACTATGACAATAGGATTGTAGAATCTATCTCTATATTTTATACCTATTTCAACAAGAACTTTTTCAATTATTGTACTTGGTAATACGAGTTGAAATGGTAGTCCAATCGATTTTGTAAACTTATGTATTAAAACCTGGATCGGAGAAGTGTATTTTTTCATCAATATTTTCATTGGCAATGCGGCTAAGATCCAGGCATACCATAATTTGTAGCGTTTTTAGTTAGCGGCATTCACTACTGAAACCGCGATAACTGTTAACTGATAACTGTTAACTGATTTAAGCACTTTTGTTGCCTGCAAGCATTGGTTGTCGTTCCACCGAGGCCGATTGAGTAAGAGGATCGAATCCTAACTGTTGGGTAATGCGCTCTCTAGCTAAAATGCGGTATTCCCAGAAATGTTCGCCCGCAGCACATAAGCCTAAATACATATTCAAAAATTGAGGCTTGGTGCGCAGAATAACCCAAAGTTGCCGCCAGAATTGAGCGCGAATATCTTGCCGCTGCCAACCTTGACGCCAGAATAACTGAGCGACGAGTCGCAGTGCTTTATAAGCAGGAAAGTACATATTTTGCTGTAGCTTAGGATTAGGTGTAATCGCGAGACAATGTTCAAAACAACGCCGAAGATAGTTTTTAGGTTCGTACATTGTCCACAGTGCTTCTAGGTATTCTTTAGCAATTTCAGTAAGAGGACGGGTGGGAATGAAATTCATCAAAGAATTCTGATCGCCACTACGAGTGACATCTTCCAACAATCGCTGCTCTTGTTTTAGTCGTTGCCAGAGGGCGGTATTTGGGATAGCTTGCAGAATGCCGAGCATGGGTTGAGGAATGATGGTTTCTTCGACAAAATCTTGAATACGTTTACCTGCACCCGCTTTTTCTTCATCAAAACCCAGAATAAATCCCGCATAAATAAGTAGCCCTGCTTCGTTAATTTTTCGACAGGCTTCTACTAGAGGATGACGAGTATTCTGAAACTTACGCGTTACTTCCAGGCTCTCTCGATCGGGAGTTTCAATGCCCAGAAAAACAGCATAAAAACCTGCTTGAGCCATCAAATCCAGAAGTTCAGGATCCTCTGCTAAATTGACGGAAGCTTCGGTCAAGAAAGTAAAAGGATAATTGCGTTCGTGCATCCAAGGAATTAGCTCCCGCAACAGGCGTTTGACATTGCGCGTGTTGCCAATGAAATTATCATCAACTATAAAGATAGATCCCTTCCATCTCAAATCATAGAGGGTTTGAAGTTCTGCTAGAAGCTGAGAAGGTTCTTTGGTGCGGGGTTTGCGACCGTAAAGATTAATGATGTCGCAGAATTCGCATTGGAAGGGACAGCCGCGAGAAAACTGTACAGCCATCATTAAGTAATCATCTCGCTTGAGCAGTTCGAAGCGAGGCAGAGGACTTTTAGTAACATCTGGCTTCTCACAAGCGCGAAATATTCCTTTTTCTTGACCTCCGGCGAGTGCGTCGATAAATTGTTGGACTGTTATCTCTCCTTCATCTAAGATCAAATAATGAGCGCCAGCTGAAAGTGCATCCTCTGGAATTGAGGTAGGATAAGGCCCTCCCACTGCTACTTTTTTTCCTAGCTGTGCGGCTTTCTCTATCTGAGCCAGAAAGTCCTCTTTCTGTGCCACCATAGCAGAAAGAATGACTAGTTCGCACCACTCCCAATCTGCATTTGTTGGTTCGTTGACGTTGCGATCGTAAAACCGAATTTCCCAATCTTGCGGTAGCAGAGCGGCTACGGTAATAATTCCTAAAGGTGGAATAAAAGCTTTTAGTCCGGCGATTTTCATAAATTCGTCGTAAGACCAAAAAGTTTTGGGAAAACGAGGGTAAATTAAAAGAGCTTTCATTGAAAACGTCCCAATTATCTAATAAATGGCTTTCTCTAATTGTTTAGATAGATTTTCTTCAACAGGAAAACAATAGTATTAATTTCTACCCACCAATCTTTGGGTTGCTGTTTGGGTTGGGGTAATTCAAAGGGATATTTATCTGCTTTTATTGTTCAATAGACTTCGCAGCAGTTGTTGAGGACTGACTGGGGAAAGGGAAAGGATTATCCCGATACATTTACCCTGTCTAACAGTAAAAGCTAATTTTGCAAGAAGTCTAATTATATAGAGTTAAAGCACGATCGAGTTAGGTCGCTTTTTCCTTTTAAGTATCGAATTTGATTTCAATACTTAAAAGATAAGAGATTATTGAAATTATGAATCTTTTTCTTTAAATACACAAGAGATCGATCGAAATTGTTTAAGTAAGTTTAATTTAGTCAATATTTTGTAACTAATATAGCAATCCTACGAGCGGGACAAAAAGCGGCCTGGGCAGATAAAGCTTGTCATGGCGATGTTTGGCATATCTTAGATGTTGTCAGGGAAAAAGAATTAGTAAAATCTTTATTTAAAGTTGGTGTTTAAATAATTAAATAACCAGAAAGTTATATTGTCTATTACACATTTTGCAACAGAACCCTATCCACAAGGAAACCACTTTTTACGATGTGCCAAAAAAATCATAAAAAACATAATCCCTCATGTTTTACAGCAAGTAGTTGCTTTTATAGCTTTACTTTAAAATCAATATCAATTTTTGGCCAGTCATTTTCCCAGCTTAATTTCCAAATAGCTAAAGATGGTTCTCCATTATTTTCTTTGTCATAAAAATGATGAGAAAAATAATAGTTATTATCAGTGTGTTTATATATTCCTGCATGTCCAGGTCCGACAAATCTTTCATTCCCTAAAACTTGTCCGTATCGATCTAAAAATAAACTTCCACCCCCCTCGGCTAGATTTCGGCCCAGTCGATCGAGAAATGGTCCTGTTGGAGAAGTAGAACGGCCTATTCTGATATTGTAAGTGCTACTTACACCATTACAACATCTATCCCAATTGACAAATAAGTAATAGTAAAGGTTTTCAGGATGGTTGTATATATAAGCTGCCTCAATATTATTTTCATCTAAACTTCCTCCATAATTGGCGATATTTGTAAACCTTGAATCATTTTTTGATTAGTGCTTGTGACAAAAGTCATGTTTCTGAGGAGCCGTATGAGGTGAAAGTCTCACGTACGATTTTGAAGACGAGTCGGCGAGGTGACTCGCTGGCTTAGTTTAATAAAGCATTGGGAGGAAACCTATCTACAGAAGTTGTTTTTCCGCGATACTTTCCTCGATTAAGGGAAACAGGGAACAGTGAATTAGCGTACGGGAAGCGTCAAGAGCATGTTAATGCTCGAAAATATCTTTATATTGCATTAAGTCTAGAGAGACGATCGTAGGCAAGCATTCAAGACACTTTTCTAGTAATTCGTAGCGATCTTCTCGTTTGAGCATGTCGATTAATTTCGTTCTCAAATGTATCAAATAGCGAACGTCATTAGCAGCATAACTGAGTTGAGCATCCGAGAGATTATTTGCATTACCCCAATCGGAACTTTGAGAACTTTTATCTAATTCTACTCCTTCTAATTCTTGTACTAAAGCCTTTAAACCGTGACTGGAAGTATAAGTTCGAGCAAGTTTGCTGGCAATTTTAGTACAGAAAATTGGATGGGTTTCAATGCCTAAATTATGACGTAACTGAGCGATATCAAAACGAGCGTAGTGAAAGATTTTAACAATGTCAGTAGCTTCCATTAAGCGTTTTAAATTGGGAGCTTCTGTTTGTCCTTTAGCGATGCGGATTGCACTTACATAACCTTGGGTATCGCAAAGTTGTACCAGACACAAGCGATCGCGTCGGATAATTAATCCCATGGTTTCCGTATCTACAGCGATCGCCTCACTAGACATATATCGAGAGAGGGTTTTTTCATCTAAATCTCGATCGCACACTTGAAAATCTGATAATTCCATCATCGCTTCAAAATAAAAATTTGCGTGAAATAATATTCCCCTTCACTATTTCTTGCCACACCAACCCCAGTCAAGTCAAAATTTCCTTCCATATTTTTACGATGACCCTGACTGTCGATCCAACCCTTAACTGCACCAGTTGCTGGGTCGGAAAAACCTTGGTTAAAAGCCACATTTTCCGACGCTTGACGATAAGAAATTGAGCGAGCGATCGCTTTAACTCTTCTTTCAAAACCGTCGTGACCGAAAGCAACCTTTCCCTCTGCCATTTCTTGGCTGTGTATTTTGGCTTGCTCGCTTATGCTGGGGTCTTGTTTTAAGGGAGGTAAATTACGAGACTGACGATATTGATTGACTTGTTGAAAAATTGAATTTTCTAAGGCAGTTAAAGACTGAATTGTTTGGATTTTAGGTGCTTGGGAAATAGGTATTACTGAAGAATTATTTTCCAGCTTCCACGAACTAGAAAAGCTACAGCCTCCTAGTCCTCCCAAGAACATTATTCCCAAAACAATTCTCGCTAATTTTTTTGACATCAATCTTTTTTAGACTCAGCTTCTTCTAAAAACTTCGCTACTGTTTGCACGTCTTTATCCCCGCGTCCCGAGCTATTAATTATGATTTTAGGACTTCCTTCTAATTGGTTGCAAAGAGTCTCTAAATAAGCAAAAGCATGAGCCGTTTCTAGTGCGGGTATAATTCCTTCCAATTCTGACACTCTACAGAAAGCTTGCACCGCTTCGGTGTCAGTAACGCTGTAATAAGAGGCGCGGTTGCTCTCTTTTAGATAACTGTGTTCTGGTCCCACTCCAGGATAATCCAATCCCGCACTAATCGAGTGAGGTTCTATTACCTGACCTTCATTATCTTGTAATAAATAGCTCATTGCTCCGTGCAGGACTCCAGGACTACCTTTAGTCAGAGTAGCTGCGTGTTTTTCTGACTCTACCCCTTCTCCTGCTGCTTCAACGCCAATTAAGCGCACCGACTCGTCGCCCACGAACTCGTAAAACAGTCCCATAGCATTGGAACCGCCACCGACACAAGCAATGAGAATATCTGGCAACCCGCCCCATTTTTCTTGGCATTGGGAGCGAGTTTCTTTACCAATTATGGCGTGGAAATCTCGCACCATCATCGGGTATGGATGGGGCCCAGCTACGGAACCGAGGATATAATGGGTATTCTCTACGTTAGTTACCCAGTCGCGAATTGCTTCTGAAGTAGCATCTTTTAGAGTACCTGTTCCCGCTTCTACTGGCTGCACTGTAGCCCCTAACAAGCGCATCCGAAATACATTTAACTTCTGGCGTTCCATATCTTTAACGCCCATGTAAATAACGCATTCTAAGCCAAAGCGGGCGCAAACTGTTGCTGTTGCTACTCCGTGTTGACCTGCTCCTGTCTCGGCAATAATACGTTTTTTGCCCATACGTTTAGCCAAGAGTACTTGACCGAGGGCATTGTTTATTTTGTGCGCTCCCGTGTGATTTAAATCTTCCCTCTTGAGATAGATTTGCGGACCACTACCATCGGGTTTTTTGTAGCGATCGGTTAACCTTTCGGCAAAATATAATGGGCTGGGTCGTCCTACATAATCTCGCAACAGTTGTTGTAGTTCGAGCTGAAAATCTGGATCGTTTTTATACTTGGCGTAGGCTGTTTCTAGCTCGCTGAGCGCGGGCATTAGGGTTTCTGGTACGTATTTGCCGCCAAAGCGCCCAAAACGTCCGAAATGGTCTGGTTGTTTTTGGTTTTCAGGTGCTGTTTGCGAAACAGAGGTAGGTGTGACATTCATAGCTGGAGATCAATACGGATATATTGGCAGTTTATTTTATCTTCCTTAATATACACTAGCTAAAAATTCGGCGATATCTCTTAATAGAAACTGTGTCTTCTTTTGTCGCGATCGCTTATTTTTCATATCAAAACAGGTCTTATTTTAAGAGCATTTACCTCAATAAAAAGTCACAAATAATGATAAAAGTTAGCTTAAAAAAGACTTAAAAATCGTAAATTAAGCGTTCCTTAAAATAAACAGTCATTTTGTTAAGAAACAGCAAAATCAAACTAAAGTTTAGACTAAATTAAAAACTCCAGATTTGGCGTTAAAGAGATTTTAACAATGACTACAATTCCTAACGACCCTCTGTTTAACCAACAATGGCATCTACTTAACACGGGTCAATCTGGCGGACTTGCTGGTATTGATTTGAATGTGGTGAATGTATGGGATGAATATACTGGTCGGGGCGTTACCGTTGGCGTGTTTGAAGGTGGAGGGGTTGAATATACTCATCCCGATCTCCAGGATAACTACAACGTCAATATTGACAGAGATACTGTTGATAATGATAACGATCCATTGCCACCAGCATTTTCTGGGGAAAACCACGCTACTGCTGTGGCTGGGATTATTGCCTCCGTGGCTAACAATGGTATTAATGGTGTGGGTGTAGCTTATGATGCAACTTTAGCTTCTTTTAGATTTTCCTATACAGATCTTCTAGCTACGCTCGCCCCAGCTGTCAATTATTTTCAGGACGTAGATGTAGCTAACAATAGTTGGAGTTTTGACCCATTTGCTGATAATTTTTACAATTCAGTGTTATTTCCCTTTAGAGATGCCATTACGAATGGGGTTAGCAATGGTCGCTCTGGTAAAGGGACTGCGATTGTCAAATCAGCAGGCAATGGTCGTTCGTCAGGAGATAACACGAACCATCACAACTTCCAAAATTCAATCCACGTAATAACTGTAGCCGCACTGACCCATACAGGGGTTTTTAGCTTTTACAGTACTCCAGGTGCTTCTATTTTAGTTTCTGCTTTTGGCAGCGAAGTCCCAGGAACTATTCTTACTACCGATCGAGTTGGGAAAGACGGTTACAACGCTGGAGATTATTTATCCCCAGGAGATTATACCTCTACGTTTAACGGAACTTCCTCTGCAGCTCCCATGGTATCGGGTGTCGTTGCCCTAATGTTAGAAGCTAATGGGAATTTAGGATATCGAGATATTCAGGAAATTCTTGCTTATAGCGCTCGTCAGAACGATGCCAATAATGCTAGCTGGGCGACAAACGGAGCTGATAACTGGAACGGTGCAGGTTTGCACGTCAGTCACGACTATGGTTTTGGAATGGTTGATGCTTTAGCTGCAGTGCGTTTGGCAGAATCTTGGCAAGAACAAAACACCTATGCCAATAAAGAAACTATAACTGTGGAGGTTGGAGCTAACCCCAGCATAGCAATTCCTGATGCCAGCCCTAATGGTGTTACGAGTGTAATTTCTATGACTTCCGGCCTGGAAATCGATTCTGTTGAAGTAGCGCTCGATATTAGCCACACTTGGAGAGGAGATCTAGAAGTAAGTTTAATTTCTCCAAGCGGTACTGTCAGCCAATTAATCGCTCGTCCTAGGAATGGTACTGACAACAATGACAATATAGTTTTTAATACTTCTAGCACCCACTATCGTGGAGAAGATAGCGGCGGACTTTGGACTCTAGAAGTTAAAGATCTCGTAACTGGCGATGTTGGTACTCTAAATAAGTGGTCTTTGACCTTAACTGGCGACACCGATAATATCGATAACGATACTTATATTTACACCAACGAATTTGCCAACTACACTACCGATGCAGGACGTAAAACCCTTAACGACGAAAGAGGAATCGATACTATTAACGCCGCAGCAATTACCTCAAATATTAATTTAAATCTAACTCCAGGTAGTAATAATACTTTAGCGGGCAATACTTTGTCCCTTACCAGTACTACCATCATTGAAAATGCGATCGGTGGCGATGGGTTAGATACAATTACTGGTAATGCTAAGGATAACACCTTACAAGGCAAAAGAGGTAACGATCGTCTTGATGGTGGAGTAGGTAAGGATACCTTAATTGGGGGTTCTGGAAACGACACTCTTACGGGAGGTGTTGGTATCGATGAATTTGTTTTCTACTCTCCTGACGAAGGAATAGATGGTATTAGTGATTTTTCATGGCAGCACGGAGATAAAGTTGTCGTCTCAGCTAGTGGGTTTGGAGGGGGATTGCAAGTTGGTTTTCTACCTCGGATGCAATTCTCGATAGGTTCTGCTGCTACTAATGCCAACCATCGCTTCATCTACGAAGCTTCTACTGGCGCATTATTTTTCGATCGTGACGGTAATGGTATTGCCATTCAAAAACAATTTGCAACATTATCTGCAGGTCTCGATCTTAACAGTAGCGATATATCTGTTATTGCCTAGAGGGACTTGAGAAGCGTTTTGAGCGATCGCGGTTATTCGATCGCTCCTATTATTCTTTTTTCGGTTCGTAATATTCGTGACTTAAAAAAGGTACATTTACTAATTCTGCTGAACTTTCTCCTACCCGTACTTTTAATCCTGCACCGCCAGTTTTAGTACGAATATAAGCTAAACCAAATGGTTTTCCATCGCTTTCTATGCAGCTAGTTATAGTACCGACTTTTTTATCTTCAACTGTTACCGGAGTCCCAGGTTCTACAGGTGAGGTAAGTAATACGCCCCAAAGTCTTTGTTTAACTCCTTTGTAGGTGTTTAAGCGCGCGATCGTCTCCTGACCGATATAACAACCTTTCTCAAAAGAAATTGCTTTCCAAAGTCCTGCTTCGAGGGGATTATATTCTTCAGTTAATTCCCGATCGCTTGCTGGTCTTCCTTGGAGGATGCGTAATTCTTCCCAGAGACGATCGCCCATGGGTATGGCTTCAAGTTCGATTAATTTCGACCAGATTTCTGCCGCACTCTCTACGGGTACGATTAGAGTATAGCCGTCAATTCCCAAACCGCTACCTACCCCAACCCTAACTTCAATATTTCCTATTTTAAGTAATAAGTGGGTTGCTTCTGGTTGACCTAAAATTTCAGTTACTCCCAACTGTTGTAATAGATCGCCGCACTTGGGGCCAATTAAACAAAAAACAGCGTAGCGATCGCTCTTGTCTGCCAATTCTACCCGATCCATAGGAAATATATAGCGATCCATCCATTCCATTAATTGCTGACGGCGGTTAGGAGAAACTAAAACGAGGACAGTATCCTCAGTAACATAAGCTGTGGCTAAATCGATGTTGCGTCCTGTAGAAGTCACAAACACCGTATCGCAACCTCGTCCTGGTTGGAGAGAGTTAATATCGTTGGTAGTTTGGTTGTGAAGGAAGCGCTTGCGATCGTCCCCACTAATTTCCAGTAATCCCCAATGAGAGCGATCGCACAGTGCGACTCCTTCTTTTGTGGCTGTTAATGAGGCGCGATCGTCACCGTAACTAATAGGTACAGTTACATCTCCTTCAAATATTGCCCCCGATTTAGCCTGAATATCTTTTAATTTCTCACTCATTTTTTAGCTCTAAATCCGCAAACGCTTTCTTTACCAAAAATTCTATTTTAGTTTCTAAGCGATGCCACCATAACTAAACTTCAGCTTCAAATGGGTCTGGCAAACTGGATTTTTAATTTTGTTGTAAACTTAATTCAAGTTTAATTTCGTTTTAATTAAACAATATTAATTTTTATTAAAAAAGTTATATTACTTGAGTAATTTAAGATATGGGATTGGAATTAGAATCAGGAAGACACCAAGACCAGACTCAGCAGTCAAAGCAAACAAGCCAGGAGTCATTACAAGGTCAAAACAGTTCTCCACAAGCACAAGTCGGAAGCCAACCTACTCCTGGGTTGTATCCTGGTTCGGGCATGCAAGCTAAAATGGGCGAAGGGTTTGCTCCTAATAACTTTCAAGTACTAGCTCCAAGCGCCACTAATTCCGATCCAAGTTCGCCTACCGCTCAACAAAACTCGCCACAACAACCAGCAGCATCTCTTCCTCAGATAGCGGGGCAATCTCGAAGAGATCCACTCCGCGGTGCGCCAACGCCACAGCATCGTGGAGCGTCCAGAAGGGAAGCACGACAACCCTCGTCGCGACCTTCTGAGAATAATAGTTCGTCGTCACAGATAAATTCTGTCCCGAATCGGAATGGTTGGGAAAATTCTTCGACACAACAAAATCCAAGTCAATTATCAACAACGGATAACGGAAATAATGCACCTAGCCAGAATAATCCGACCTCACTGGTTCAAACACCGACCGACAGCGGTAATAACGCACCTAGCCAAAATAACTCTATATCGGCAGTTGAAACACCGCAGTTCGATCGAACTTCTAATAAGCCGATCTTCGCTGCTGCTGATGAGAATGCTATCGAGAATTTAAATCCTTCTCAAATTCTCGGAAAAACAGCGGACGGTAAAACACTCTACGAAACATCTGACCCACAAACAAGCCAGGAAGCTGCTAAATCGGGAGCGACAGTAACAGAGTTACCCAGTAGCCAAACAGAACAAATCAGACAACAACAAAATACTAAAGCTACTTTAGCAATAGCATCTCTTCCTGCTGCAGCACAGGGAAAAATGCAGCGTCTAGACTCAATAGGAGCGACCGTACAACCTCGTATCAGCGCCGCTACTACTCAAGCTGTTGGAAAGATTCAAAATGCTCAAAATGCCAGTAGTAATAATCTCACCAGTCAAATAGCCCAGATGCGCGCGAGCATGAGTGCTAAAGCTCAAAGTATAAAAACTCAAATAACTGCCTCGCATCAAAATACGATCGCCTCAATCAAAAGTAAAACTGCAGCAGCCAAACAGCGCCTAGCGAGCGAATACCAAAACAACTTACAGCAATTAACCAGCCTCGAAGCTAGCTTAGAAGCTAAAATAAACACTCCTTTCGAGAAGACTCATGGGGACTTCTTGCGAGTTGGGAATGCCTTTGCAAAGATAGCCATAAGTATTGGCGATCGAAAGGCGCAAGAGTTTGCCAGTCAATCACCTCCAAAACCTTCTAACGCTATTACTAAAGCTTTAGATAGTATAGATCGCTCCTCTTACGAACAAAACTGGCGCGCTGCTAAAGAAAAAGCTGCTCGCGAGGTAGCTGCTCAATACCAGCAAACTGTTATTGCTCAAGCGTCTAATAGCGCTCAGCAGCTATTAAGCAGTAAAGAACAAATTATTAGCAAAACGCGAGAACTAATTTCCCAAACTAAAGAAGCTCTCAAAGCTAAATTAGATGCTGCTAACCAAAAAATTGATTCTGCCGAGCAGCAGAGCATTACTAGCGCCTCTTCTACTCTCGATCGACAATTACAACAGGTCGATTCTACCCTTAACCAAAATCTAGCCAGTCTCGATGGGGTAAAAAGTTCGGGGCTGGCTGCGATAAATAGTACGGCTACTAGTCAACTAGCTGCAGTGCGCCAGCAAGGCAATGCTTTAACTGCTAGTCTTCAGCAGGGAATCGCTACAGCCAAAACTAACATAACTCAAGCTTTAGCTCAATTCAATGCCAATCTTACATCTGCTCAAACTCCAGCACCAGCAGCAGCGCAGTCTTCAGTAAAAGAAGCACGAGCATTTTTAGACCAAAAAATTAACACTACCGTTACTCAATTAGAAACAGGAATAAATAATGGCGCTAGCCAAGTAACTCAGTCGGGACAGTCTGCTGTTAGTTCGATTAACAATGCCGCATCCCAAGCTATTTCAACAGTAGAAAATACAGCCAGTCAATCTAATAGTGCCCTCGACGAGCTAAAAGCAAGTGCCGACAATAGTTTCACGCAATTAGAGAATGGCCACAGTCAGACTGTAGATAATACCGTCTCTGAGGCTAGTAACTTCTTCTCTCAACAATCGTCAAATCTAGGAAGCAAAATAGACTCTGTTGTCACCAATCTCAATGGTAAATTAGCCGAAAGTACTAACCAACTTACCTCTGCTTTGAGACACTCTCTGACACAAGAGAGAGCAGATATAGATAAAGCGGCTAACGAAGCAGCAGCTAAAGTCCAACCCGCTTGGAAAAAAATAGTTAGCGTCGCGATCGATGT
This sequence comes from Prochloraceae cyanobacterium, assembly GCA_030065755.1. Lineage (GTDB taxonomy): Bacteria > Cyanobacteriota > Cyanobacteriia > Cyanobacteriales > JASJDA01 > JASJDA01. The sequence goes on from JASJDA010000012.1 coordinate 20,827, forward strand.
AGTAATTACTGTGGGAACTACAGTGGCGATCGCTGCTCTAGCTGCCTCAGGAGTTGGTCTAGTAGCAGCTATAGGTTTGGCGGCGTTGATTGGAGCAGCAGGAGGTTTAGCTAGACAAGCCGCTAACGACGCACTCAACGGTCACATGTCGTCGTGGCAAGAATACGCCAAACAGGGAGCGATCGGTGCAGGCTCTGGAGTATTGCAATTGTTAGGTGGTAAAGCGGTCGAAAAATTTGCCAGCCCCTTGGCTAGTAAACTAGCCCAGAAAGCAGCTCAAATAGGCATAGACACCACGACCAATACCCTCACCGATTTGGGTAGTAGATTAGCTAATGGAGAAAAACTAACTCTCAGCACGGTGGGAATTAGTTTGGGGTCGTCTCTGTTGGGTAGTGCTGGTGGAGAAGCCCTATCTGGGAGCTTCGGTAAACTAGCGAAAAAAGTCCAATTAGATAAAGTCGATAACAAGTTATTGCAGTCCAGCAGCGATTTGGTTTTCGATACGGTCAGCAATGTAACTGTAGATATGGCCAATCTGACTTTATTGCAGGGACAAAGTTTATCTTGGAATAGCTTTGGTGAAAGTGTGGGAAGCTCCGCACTGGGTCACGTGACGGGTAAGAAAATTCACTCTCACAACAACAATAGGTTCAGAAGTTTCGATCGCAGCGATAGCAACTCTCAACGTATCAGACAACAACCAGAAATTAATAACAATCTCACAACGGGCGATCGCGCCTCCACTAGAAGACCAGATTTAGACAAGACAGGCGATCGATACAGAAGAAGAACCCAAGAAGCTCCTGAATCTGCTAACAACAGAGTTGATTCTCAGCAGAATAGAACAACCGAGTCCAACAATCTCCAAAGAGCAGAGAATTTTGACAAATACCTTACTCCTCAAACAAGAGGAAAAGTCCCAATCTATGTAGACCCAGAGCTAAAAGGGAACACAGTTAGAGTTCATTACGACGTTGATTCTAATGGACTAGTGAAAAATATCCACATGAGATGTGGCCCTGATGCCAAGGCAATGGATATTGCCCTTCACGATCGTACTGCACGGACAATGCAGCGCTACTCTGGCTTCAGCGGTCGGGTAATGAAACTTAAAAATCGCCTGCAAAAATTGGTTGGAAGAAACGGGGAGCCACCTGTAGGGTCTCGTGCTTGGGAAGCACGTATGGAGGTCGATAAGCTCAACAAAATTGTTAGGCATCGACTAGATATGAAAGCTGAGCTTGGTTTAAAAGATAATAACCACTTAGCTCTCGATGAGGAAATTAAAAACCTTGAAATCCAGCTAGCACGCCACGAGAAAACCCTTGAGGAGATGAATACAGACCCTGGGATTGGTTATGTAGCTGCAGAAGGGGAAAACAGAGAAAATGCTGGCAAGAAGAGCGTTCTACTCAAATCGGAAGACGATCGACATTCAGAAAGTTGGGAAAACGTTCAAAGTTGGTTATCTGAAGATGGAATTCTCAACGACGATCGGCGCTGTCAGAAAATTTATCAAGACGTTCTTAACGAGATGCCAGACTCTATAAAACAAAAGTTAGGGAATACAACCATTTCCAAACAACAATATCAAAAATGGCTCGAAGAATGGTCAGAGGCATCGATTCATAACGAAACAACAAAAGAAAAACAAAGCTATACCTATGACAAGAATCAGGAAGGAGCTGAACAGTTACTTAAAGATGCAATACTCAATCAAATTCACAAAGAACACGGTTGGGAGGAAATAGGTTTTGCTGAATACATGACAGGAGATGCTTCTGCTGCTGCACTAGCAACAGCTATGAATGAAAATACTACACTTAGAGTTCTTAAAGGAAATAAAAAAACAGGAAAGTCACAAAAAACACCATCAGTTTTTCAGGGAGAACAAAGAACACTTCCTAGCTCATTCGATGAAGCCCTACAGAGAGGGCAGATCGTAACTGAAGAGGTAGATGGAACACAAGATGCTTACGAAGAACGCTATAAACCATACGGGAATAACCACGTAAAACCTTGGCAAAAAGAAAGTTGGAGAGCAACACAAATAGTTGCCGACCAATATAATAAACCAGGATCGAGAGAGGCGATCGAAAAAGTTCTTTTACCACCAGACCAGCAAACAAGAGATGAGGTGAAAAAATACAAAGATACTCTACCACTAGGTAATAAACCTTCCTTATTAGTTTGGGGCAGAAATAGTGGCAGTAAAGGGGGCGCCCATCCAGAGTTAGACTCTCATCCAGAGGTTTTGAGTCAAACTATCCAAACAATTGCTAAAGACTCTCCAGATCGCGTAATTGTTTTGACTGGGGATAAAGTTCTAACTCCAGAACACATTCAACAACTGAGAGAACAGGGAGTGAAAAATGAGATAGTTTATATGGAAGAATACTGGAAGAAAAATGATTGGAAATCCAATGATAGAAGAGCACAGAATTACCTATCAAAATTGCTAAAAGAAGAAAATGATGCTGTCTCTATAGGAATGCGCAGTGGTGGTTTAGAATCATCTGCCTTGTTGCAAATGAAAACAATCTATATGGACGATCGAGCTTGCGATCGGACATCGGGAGATCGAATGGAAATGTGGGCAGGAAAAGGAGCTTACGATCGCGACGATTTAATTCGACAAAGGTCGAGCGACGAACAGCTAAACCAGCACGAACAAAATCAACAAGGAGTGATTCCATCTTATAAACGGATTCGTACATCTAATCAGTTAGGAAATCAAATAGATGAAAGAGCCAGGAATAGTCAAGTAGTAAGAGAAGATCTGAACAAAATACTAAGTGAGAAAACTGGCAAGCAGCAACCCAAGCAAGAGCATCAACAAGCCATAGATATACTGGCCGAATTAAGCGATAGAATACCCAATGACAATGAAGATCCGAACATTTTTTTAAGCGATGTAAATAAATTATTAAAACGTCTTTATAAGGACAAAAAACTGAGTACTCGTAATTTCGATACAACTAAAATAGAAAAAGTTTTAAAGTGTATCAAGTACGCTAATGAAAATAACACCTTGACAGAATCAGAAAAGAAACAAATTTCTTTTCTATTTCAATACTTGACAAACAATACTAACTAAAGATTGAATCTAATTAATTAAGAAAACATAAGATGACTAATAAAGAAAACAGGACTTTTGAAGAAATAGTAAATTTTTTTGTCCCAGAAGAAGATTGGAATCCTTCTCAGGTTGAAGATAAACCAATTTTAAATCTGGACTATGATGGCAGGGATGGTCAATGGAAATGTTTAGCAATAGCTGAAGAAACGATATCTTTCAAAAAAATGATTTTCTACTCGATCGCTCCATTTTATATCCAACAAAACAGACAACAAGATGTAGCTGAATTCTTACATCGAATTAATTGTTCTATTGATGTTGGTAACTTCGAGCTAAACTTTGACACTAAAGAGGTGCGCTGTAGGACAAGTGTTGAAGTAATAAAAGATAGTATAAATTCAAATTTAATATATTGTGTAGTAGAGAATAACATCGATATGATGGGCAAATATTTAGGTGGAATCATAGCAGTTAATGAAGGAAGATTGTTACCCGAAGAAGCTGAAGAGAGAGGAAGGGTAGAATATCCTAATTGGGAATAATCTTGTTTGTTGTATCCCAAAAGTAGTAATCAAAAATCCAAGGACAATGACTAAGATGTTAATCCCATAAAATTCAGGGATATCCCAATACAGAAACGATCGCTGATTGTGTCGCTTGAGAGACTGAACTTTCAACGTTGATGGAGCCAGCACTGGTTTCCTCGATCGTTCTGTGTCCCGAAATGGAATGGGATTTTCGCCTACCTCGAGTCAAATACCTCGACACCTCTGACCATAAGTTTGGTTTGGGCAAAGTTTCTCCAACTTGCATGGGAATGAATAACCGTGCTAAAGCTATCTCTGTATAAGTTCCATAGCCCTCAAACCTTTCTGAATTAGAACTGTTCCGATTTTTATTATCAATTACACATATGCACGAAAACTAATTCAAAAAAATTGGTTTTGGTTTGTCGCTTCCATTTCTCGAACTATTTGCCAATTTTTCTTCGACCTATTAACATTGCTGTCAGAAATAGCTAGAGTAGTATTAAGTTCTGCGACATAGGTTTTTGGAAAGCTGTGAAATCTAGCTCCAAGTAACACCATAGCTTTGTACCAGTTATATGGCAGAAGTTCTTCATCAAGTGCAGTTTGAGCTGCCACGTACAAAAACCCGCGCATTTTAGTCTCGGACACTTCGAGCAAAATTTCCTCAGAATGGTAGCCAATTCCTAGACCTTCGGCTCGATCGAGATCGGACTTTTCTATTGAGGGAATCTCGTATACTGCTACGCAAATACTGTGTTTTAGATTGCCAGTCCTAACAGCGTCGCATTTAGCAGAACCGTCTCGGCTTCGTTTGCGGAACGCTAGCTTCCAGCCTTTAAGGAGACCAGTACCCACTACAGCAGCAGAGGGGCATCTTTTCGCAAGCCGAACGGGGTGAAGGTTGGAGCCATATGCAATGTAAATATTGGTTTTCATCTAATAAAAAAATCGATATACAAGAAAATTATTGATTTTGGTAAATTAACTATAAGAAAATCGAGATTAAAGAAAAAGTATAGCAAGGAGAGTGTGGAATACAATCGCTGTATTTATTTTTATAAAGTATTTCTTAATAACCAATAACATATTGTAATGCCTGAATATTCCTATGCTTCTCAAAGAGAGCTAATTTTCGGTCGCCAGTGTGCTGTGGCTACCAGTCAATACTTGGCTAGCATGGCAGGAATGGAGATGTTTTATGCAGGGGGAAATGCGGTAGATGCTGCTGTAGCAATGGCGATCGCTCTTACTGTAGTTGAGCCTACTTCCAATGGTATTGGAGGGGATGCTTTTGCCTTAGTATGGGACGGTAAATTACACGGGTTAAATGGTTCGGGAAGAAGCCCCCATCAGTTAACTAGAGATTGTTTTGAAGAGAAGATCCCAGATCGGGGCTGGTTAACTGTTACCGTACCAGGAGCTGTATCTGCTTGGCGTAGTTTGTGGCAAAAGTGGGGCAAGTTACCTTTTGAGCAGTTATTCTCTCCCGCAATTCGTTATGCAAAAGAAGGCTATCCTGTCGGTTGCGTAACAGCTAGAGCTTGGGCGCGAGCGGAAAGTAAGTTTTTACCCCTTACTCGACCGGAATACCAACCTTTTAAACAAGTATTTTTTCCTAAAGACCGCGCTCCTCGTCCTGGAGAAATTTGGGGCAGTAGATTGCACGCAGAAACATTACGAGAGATTGCCAATACAGGAGGAGAAAGTTTTTATCGCGGAAAACTAGCTAGGGCGATCGCCAATTTTGCTAGCGATACTGGTGGTTTAATTACTGCATCGGATTTAGCTAACCATCGCTCGGAGTGGGTACAACCTATTTCAACTCAGTATCGCAATTTCAAGGTCTGGGAAATTCCTCCCAACACGCAAGGAATAGCAGCTTTGATGGGATTGAATATTGTTGAAAATTTTGATTTATCTCAGTACGATCGCGACTCTAGTAGCAGCTTTCACTATCAAATTGAGGCGATAAAATTAGCTTTTGCCGATTTGTACCACTACATCAGCGATCGAGCTTTTATGAAAGTAACTCCTGAGGATTTACTGAATAAAAATTATGCGGCAACAAGAGCCAATTTAATTCAATCTCAAGCTATTCCAAGCGCTACTCCAGGTTTACCTCCAGGGGGTACAGTTTATCTTGCCACTGCCGATCGAGATTTGATGGTCTCTTTTATTCAGTCGAATTACGACGGATTTGGCAGTGGAATTGCGATCTCTGAAACTGGTATTGCTCTTCACAATCGAGGTAGTGGTTTTACTTTAGAGCCAAAACATCCCAACTGTGTTGGTCCCAATAAACGTCCTTTCCATACAATTATTCCTGGTTTTCTCACAATTGAAGAACGTCCAAAAGGAGTTTTTGGACTTATGGGTGCGCCAATGCAACCCCAAGGTCACTTGCAAATAGTAGTTAATTTAGTAGATTATCTGATGAATCCTCAATCAGCTCTAGATGCCCCTCGCTGGCGATTTATCGAAAAAGATTTGGTCTTGTTAGAAGCGATGGTCGATCCTAATATCGTTATGGATTTGGTAAAAAGAGGACATCAAATACGCTTTGCTCCCCCTTGGATGTTTGGCAAAGGTCAAATTATTCTTCGTCAAGATAATGGCACTTTAGTCGCAGCATCCGAACCCAGAAGCGATGGTGTTGCTTTAGGGTTCTAGGGATCCATCTTTGACTTCCAAATCTGCAAACGCCTTCTTGACTAAATCCTCTGTTTTAGTTTCTAAGCGATGCCAATCTACATCTCCTGTATCGCGATCGATTAAACTCGTATCAATTTCTACTTCAACAGTTGAGTTTATCTGCTCCTGATTAATATTTGCCCCAGCTGGATTATATTCTTGAAAACAGACTTGAAAACAAAGATTCCAAATATCTATATCAGCAGAGCGATCGTGACGAGTTAAATGCAATTGATATCCTGGTATTGGGGTTTGAATTTGCTCGTAACTTCCTTGCCAAGAAGATATCTCTAACTGTTTGCGAATATTATCTATTACCCTAATCAAAGCTGGTTGCATCAAAATTTGTGCTTGCTCCCAAGCGAGTGTATCTTTAAATTTTGGTTTCACGGGCAAAAAGAGTGACAACTAATAATTTAGATTAGGATAGCTCAGATCGGAGGCAGCAAATTCCTGATCATTACAGTATCTAACGAAACGATGCCAGCGTTAAAGATCTTCAAAGGAAAAGATGAGAATTTAGACCCAAAAACAAATTCATCCTTTATACTTCCTCTTCCATCCCTAATTTCTAATAGGATCTAAAATTATTAGGCAGTCCTTAAGATAAGAATCCAGAAAGGACAAAAGGCGACAGTGAATTTAAAACAGGTGATTATTGCCTATAAGGCAGGAGATTCCCAAAGCAAAGCTTGGGCAGACAAATGCGCTCAGCAGTTAGAAAAGCGAGAGTGTAAGGTTTTAATGGGGCCGAGCGGGCCCAATGACAATCCCTACCCAGTCTTTATAGCTTCTTCTAACTCAAAAATTGACTTGGCAGTTGTCCTAGGGGGCGACGGTACTATCTTAGCAGCAGCACGACATCTTGCCTGCGAAGAAATTCCCATATTGGCAGTGAATGTAGGGGGACATCTCGGATTTCTTACCGAACCTTTTGAGGAATTTCGAGATACGGAACTAGTTTGGGATCGCTTGCAACAAGACCGCTATGCAGTACAGCGACGGATGATGTTAGAGGCTGGTTTGTTTGAAGGCGATCGCAAGGATCCCCAACTGGTAAGCGATCGCTTTTTTTGTCTCAATGAAATGTGTGTTAAACCTGCAAGTATCAATCGGATGCCTACTTCGATTTTAGAGATGGAAGTGGATGGGGAAATAGTCGATCAATATCACGGTGATGGCTTGTTGGTGGCTACTCCTACCGGATCTACCTGCTATACTACTTCTGCTAATGGTCCCATTTTGCATCCTGGTATGGAGGCGATCGCTGTAACCCCTATCTGTCCTTTAAGTCTCTCTAGCCGTCCCATTGTTCTACCCCCTAGGTGTGTAGTCAGTATTTGGCCTTTGGGCGATCCCGAATTAAATACGAAACTTTGGACGGATAGCGCTTTGGCTACTACTATTTGGCCAGGACAGTGGGTTGCGGTGCGCATGGCAGATTGTTTTGCTAATTTTATTCTTTTGCGAGAAAGCTATTCTTTCTATCAAACTTTACGAGAAAAGTTGCAATGGGCAGGAACGAGAGTACACTATAACAATAATCATCGGAATTAGTAATTGAAAAAGGAATAAATACCAATGGATTTACAGAAGCATACCTTAGCGCAAAACATGGCTTTTTTGTTGTCGATTCCCCCTGATAGCAATTTGGCAAAATTATTAAAATTTTGTTTGGTTACAAATATTCAGAATGAAAGTTCTCATAGAAAACCTTTAGATATAGCTTTGGCGCTTATAGAAAAACCGTCTAATTTAAATTATTGGACGCAACAAGTTATGGCACTCGACAGGCAATTTACTGAAGAAGAATGGAAGGCTTTAGGAGAAATGGACATTAAAAATGCAGAAGAATTTATCAACAATTTATGGCAAGAATTGGAAAAAATAAATTTATAATAAATTAATTTTTTTTATTTTTAAGTACATTCCTTCTAATAATAGTCTGGCTAAAAAAGAATTTTAAAAATGGACATTTGTGCCTTCGATAAGCTCCTCTAAATCGAGTATAAATAGAGAAAGTCCATCTTCAAGCTGAAGTATCATCGAGGCAATACACTGAATATTGCCTTCCGCAATGTAAGCTGGTGGCAGCTCTTTAAAGTTCGATCGAGTTATGCGACGCAATGCTGGTTGAGAGTCAATTGGCAATCCAATTAACTCCCCATTCATATTACTCATAATTAATAAAAAGCGTTGCTTCTGGGAATTTGACAAAGCTTCTGCAGCTCGATCTTTTTTGAGAGTTTCTCCAAATATGCGACGATCTGGGTCTATAACTAAGATCTCTTTATCCTGGTATTTAGTCAGGCTAATTCCGGTTCCTTGAGGATCGCCATGAATTTTACCGAGAGGAATAACCTTTTCCACAGCGTGGATGGGTAGAGCAAACCATTCTTTACGCAGTCGAAAGGTAATTATTTGTCTGGTTTGTTTTTTTTGACGGGTAGCAAAGCGTTTAGAGCGTGCAGAAGACATTACCAATCGAGTATTAATCAGTTATCAGTTGTTTGAGCTAGAAATTAATCGATCGAGAGTTTTTAATAATTCAGGTTCTCGAAAAGGTTTAGAGAAATAGGCTGTTGCTCCCAGATTCATTGCTAGTTGGCGATGTTTTTCACCACTGCGAGAGGTGAGCATTACTACTGGAATATCTTTACTATTAGAGTCAGATTTTTTAACATTAGCTAAAAAACCAAAACCGTCAAGAACGGGCATTTCAATGTCGCAAATAATAGCTTTAACTAGGGGTATTGCTTGCAGTTTTTCTATTGCATCTTGTCCGTCTTTTGCTTGTTCGACTTGATAGCCAGCTTTTTCTAGAATAAGTGTCAAGAAACGACGGATATTTATGGAGTCGTCTACGATCATAATGGTCTTATTTTCTTCGGGCGACAGAGCATATTGAGCAGTATTTTGAGAATTAGCTCGAGCTATTTGCTGGGACAGAAGAGAAATTTCGTTTTCGCTGCACTCGTCAATCCAGTCTAGCAAGGAAATCGCCTCAACTAAGGGTACGACTATACCGTCCCCTAAAATAGTACAGCTATTAAACCCTGAAGGCATTTTGATGTTCCCTTCTACTTGGCGCAGAGTAACTTCTTGCTCTTCCCAGTAGCGATCGAATTCGATCGCGACAAAATTCTCGCCGCGAGCAATAATTAAAACTACGGGACAATCGATAGCTGGAGCAGACTCTCGAATATCTCTAGAATAGGGGCGTGGATAGTTCAACCAACTATTGAGACGAATTAAGGGTATCATTTCCCCTTCCCAATTAAGAACCTCTTTCCCTGCTGCTTTCATAAGCATATCTGGTTGTGGAACCAACATTTCTTCAACAGCATTGCTGGGAAATGCCATCAGCATTCCTGCGCTTTCAACCACGAGGACTCTAGCAATGGATAAATTAAAAGGAACCACAATGGTAAAAGTGGTGCCAACACCGAGTTTAGTATCTACATAAATATCCCCTTGAATCTTTCTGATATTGAGACGAACAATATCCATACCTACTCCTCGACCGGATATGTCCGTTACTTGAGTTGCTGTAGTAAAACCTGGTTCAAAAATTAGCTTTAATAACTCTCGATCGTTAACTGCTTGGAGATCTTGAGGGTTAAAACCCATTTTTATAGCTTTAGCACGAATTTTGTTAATGTCAATGCCCCCACCATCGTCTTTAACTTTAATTAGTATTTGGTCGCTTCTTTGGGTAGCACTGATTTCAATGGTGCCTATTTCCGGTTTCCCAGCAGCGATTCTCCTAGATGGTTCTTCAATTCCGTGAGCGAAAGCATTGCGAAATAAATGCATTAGGGGTTCTCTCAGGGAGTCTAAAGCTTCTCGATCGATTAGAGTATATTCCCCTTTGAGTTTGAGTGAGGCTTTTTTCTTGTACTCTAAGGACATATCTCGCAAAGCTCTGGGAAAAGCCTCTACTAAATCGGAAAAAGGACGCATTCGCACGTCAGTAAAGCTTTTGCTCAAGAGTTTCGAGGTACGATTGAGGTTGCGAGAGGTGCGATCGGTATCGTCGAGGGTTATTTCTATATCCGTAGTAACTTCTTGAAGTTGGACAATTGTATCGATGACTTCTCTTGAGAGTAAGTGAATGTCGCTGTAGCGATCCATTTCTAACAAGTCAAACTGACTGTTAAAGTTTTTGACATTAGCAAGATTCTCAGATAATCCCTCAACCTGTTCATTTATTGCCCTATTTGTTGGCGGCTGAGGGGACATGGCGACAGTGGTTGCTACTCGATCGTAGGCGCCGCGCAGGCGAAAGTTGGACTCTTCGAGGTTTTTGACTCTCTTGCTCAGAAGTTGGATAAAAGTGCGCATGCGGGACAGTTGTAGCGCTAAACTGTTCCGCTCGACGATCAATTCTCCGAATAGATCTCCGAGACGATCGAGCTTGTCTAGGGAAACTCTCAGAGTTTTGTTGCCTACAGATGCAGCTTTACTATTCTCGGCGATCGCTGCTGCTGGTCGCTCGGGTTGCGAGGTGACTTCTGGCACTATTGCCAGGTCTTCAGATTTTTCTTCTGAGGAAACTTCTTTCAATGAAGATAAAAATTCTTCGGCTTCTTGGAAATCTTGAGTTGTCCAAGCATAATCTGCTGTCTGAGATATTTCTTCTAGGGGGAGAACCACCTCTATTGGCTCTTGTTTTGTCTCAACAGGAGCAATTTCTTCGACTTGTAGGTTGAAATTGAGTTGGTCTGGTATTGCTTCGGCTTGACCTACTAAAACCATGGCTCGCGCTCGGCGCAATTCTTGAAGCGCCACGATCGCAATTTCTTCTGTTTTCTCCGGTTCTCCTTTTAGATGGGTTAATATATCTTGGCAGAGATTGGTAAATGCTGGCAGCTCTAGCATTTCCCCTAACCCACCCAATTCTTCGGCTGCGATCGCGAATTCTTCACTCAAGCAGGGTTTTTCTGGATGGTCTAAAACAGATTGAAGCCGCTCCAGACAAGCTTCTACTTCTGTCTCGAAGAGTAAGGCGACCATGTCTTCTCCTTCCTCTTCAGACAACAGAGTTGCCGTATCTTCTGGTTGAGGGTCTCCAAGTATTTCGTGCAGTCGATCGAAAACGGGATTTATATTACCTTCTAAACACTCTTGAGGTACGCTAGCTCCTTGGCGATTGAAATCGATAACTTGACGCAGTCGATCGACACCACTCAGTAATAACCGCTCTATATTTTCGTCGGCTACTTGTTCTTTTGCTACTTTAATAACTTTAAAAAAGTCTTCCATACGGTGAGCGAGGTCGCTTAATACCTCGAAACCCATCATCCCCGCGCCACCTTTAATGGAATGGGCTCCGCGCAAGACTGAATCTATACGCTGTCGGTCTACATTTCCCGCTCCAATTCCCAGCAATTGTGTCTCAATATTATCTAAATATTCTTGAGCTTCTTCAAGAAATTTAAGTCTGACTGCTCTCTCGCGATCGTCTGCCATGATTTCTCTCTAATCTTCTACTTTAAAGGTACTAACGGATACTTGCAGATCTTTGGCAATTTCTACTGTTTTTTGCAGAGAGCCAGAAACTTGACGCGAAGACTCCGAAGTTTTTTGTGAAATTTTAGCAATTTCTTGCATCAAATTAGTGACAGATTGAGATGTTCTAGCCTGAGATACGGTAGCGTTGGAAATTGATTCGACTAATTGGTCTATTCGCTCCGATACTTCAACGATTTTTCCTAAACTTTCTTTGGTCTGTTCTACTAAACGAGTTCCTTCTACTACCTGAGTCGTACCTATTTCCATAGCTTCTGCTACTTCAATGGTTTCTCTTTGAATGCTCTCTATTATTTGTTCTATTTCTTTTGTCGCTGCGGCTGACTGTTCTGCCAACTGACCTACTTCTTCTGCTACTACCGCAAAGCCTCGTCCTTCTTCTCCTGCTCGCGCTGCTTCTATTCCGGCATTAATAGCTAGCAAGTTAGTTTGCATGGCGATTTGATCGATCAGAGAAACTACTTTGGAAATTTGTTGAGAAGATTCTCCCAATCTCTTGACTTTTTTCGCGGTTTCTGATACTGTTTCTCGCATTTGCAAAATAGTTTCTACCGTACTTTCCATGGCAGCAGCACCTGTCTGTGCGGTTGTTGAGGCGGTACTGGCAACTTCTGCGGCTGCTTTAGCATTTTTAGCAACTTCGCTAATAGAACGAGCCATTCGCTCTACTGAATGGAGAGTATCGTCGATCTGGGTTGCTTGTTTGAGCGATTCGTCTGCTAGTTGGCGAATGGCAACGTCGTTTTGGCCGAGCGAATTATTAACCTGAGTTGCTGCTACCTTTACTTGGGTAACGATATCTCGAAGGTTTTCGATAATCGCGTTGAAAAAGTCAGCGACAATTCCTATTTCGCTGGTGGTAATTTCTGCCCTTACCGTCAAGTCACCTTGAGATGCGCCTTCTACGTTATTTAGCAGTTCTAGTAACTCTTGTTGGAGAGATTCTTTTTGTTGGCGTTCTCTTTCTGCTTCAATTAACCGTCCTTCTAGGATACTAAAGGAGCTGAGAGATATTCCTATTTGAGTGGCAAATTGAGAGAAATAATTTATTTCTTCAGTACGCCAAGGGCGGGTTCGATCGCATTGATGGGCGATCGCTAAACCAAATAATTCTCCACCAATATTAATGGGAACTACGAGGTTAGCTTTTACTCCAAATGGCTCTAGCTGCTTGAGGTGACAGTCGGTCAAACCTGCTTCGTAAATATCTTCGATCGCCTGAACTCGACCTAGCTGATATTTTTCGATATATGATTCGGCAAAACAGGGATCGTATATCTCCGCACCCAAGGACCGAGGCCAAGCTGTAGCTACCGATTCTGCTATAATCTTTCCTTGCCAATTTTCGTCAAATCTATAAACTATGACCCGATCTGTTTTGAGAATAAATCGAGCCTCTGCTAGCAGTTTATTGAGAGACGTTTCTAATTCTCGATCGTCGTTAGCGCGAGCCAATTGAGATAGTAACTCTGCTTGTCTGGCTTCTGCTGCTTGTCTTCCTAGCAGTTTTCTCACTTGTACTAGCAAGTTGTTAATACTTCGAGCCAAAGTATGGGTTTCGCGAGTTCCGCTGGCTTTGGCGACTACTTTAAAATTCCCTGCAGCTACTTGTTCGGCTGTTCTTGCTAGATTGTCTATGGGAGCAGATAGTCGGCGAGCTAACCAAAACGCGATCGCAACTGCTACAATGCTCAATACTACAGCAGTTGAAGCAAAAATAAATAAGAGTATACTGCCAGCAGAAGTTATTTCTCCTCTATCGATCGAAGCTACAGTCGCCCACTTGGTGCGGGGAACTGTTACTAGAGTATATATTTTATTTCCCAAATCGAAGGAGGCAATTAAAATTTTTTCCCTACCACCTTCGTAAGCATCAGATTTGACTTTAATGTCTCCGATCTTATTAGATTGGTTTTTTAATGCTCCTTCTATTTGCCCATCTTTTCCCCAATTTTTTAAATTTTTAACCAGTTCTTTTGCTACTTTTTCAATTTCTGCAGAGATCTCTTCTGGAGCCTCTGCTTCCCTTTCGGGTATAATATATCTACCTGATGGAGTATCGATGAGCTGCAATCTTTGAGAACTCGATCTGCCGGTATTTTTCAAATCTTCTCCTAAAGCTTCAAATTCTTTAGCAGGCAAGATTGATTTGATTACTCCGATAAACTCTCCCGTGTTTGGGTCGGCTATGCTCGTGACTATATCGACGCTATCGGTCTGAGAAGATTGGTCAAAAGCTGGAGAAGAAACCCAGCTTCCTTGTTCTTTTGCTTTTTTCCACCAGTCTTCGTCTTTTTGTACTAAATCTGAAACGCGGTTACTGTAGGCAACATTGAAACCGTAGCGATCGGTCAAAAATAATTCAGCAATTCCCTTAATCTTAGCAGTTCTAGCTAGATAACTATTTAGTTCTCGATCTAGCACTAGTAGATTATTAGCTTGATAGCGATTTTCTAACCTTTTGATGTTTTCTGGATTATTTAGCAGTTGCGGTAATTTCTCTTCTCGTGCTTTTTGAGCTACAGTTTTAGCAGCTCTAATCACTAAGGGGTTAGCGGCAAGCATTTCGGGCAATTCAAAGGTATTATCTAGCAATCGATCTGTTGCTCTGCTAGCTAATATCCCTCGCTCGTTTAATCGCTCCTTAATTCTAGTTTCGGAGTTTTTTTGCGTTACTATGGCGCTAATCGAGCTGGCTATTAATAACGGTACTATTACAGTTGGTAAAAGTATAAATAACAAACTATCTCGCAAAGTTAAACTAGAAGAGTTTAGTCTGACTAATTTACTTAATTTCTCTAAGGGTTTAAGTTTTTGAGATTTGTTAGCTATGCCTATTTCCTCCAAGTTAGTCTCGGATCCTTGTGAAATAAGCATGTTTTCCTCTTCATTTGGCTCGAAATAATAGTCAAAAGCCGTAGTATTGTCGTTTTTAGAGTTTTCTTCTGTTTTTTTTTGTTTTGGGGAAAGATTTGTCATAGTTAAACCGCTTTATTTGTCGCTTATTTTATACTTCTAATTGGCTATTTTATATTGGTTCACGGATTCTTCTAGCTCTTCGGCTATTTTTAGTGTTTGCTGTAAATATTGAGAAACTTGGTGAGAAAATGTCGAGGTTTGTTCGGACATTTTCCCCACTTCTTGTATCAAATCGCTCGCCGCGCTCGATGTTTTAACGTTGGATATTGTTGCTGCTGATAGGGATTGAACTAATCTATCTATTTGGTTTGAAACCTCTACTAATTGAGCGATATTTTGTTTTGTTTGTTCTAGTAAGTTCGTTCCTCGCGCCACTTGCTCTGTGCCAATTTTCATGGCTTTACCTAGTTCG
Source organism: Prochloraceae cyanobacterium (assembly GCA_030065755.1). Lineage (GTDB taxonomy): Bacteria > Cyanobacteriota > Cyanobacteriia > Cyanobacteriales > JASJDA01 > JASJDA01. The sequence continues at coordinate 35,993 of JASJDA010000012.1, forward strand.
CCAGTTTCTAGTTGAATAATTTCTACTATCTGTTCGATTTCTTTAGTAGCTGCGGCTGACTGCGTGGCTAATTTACCAACTTCTTCGGCTACTACAACAAAGCCTTGACCTTCTTCTCCTGCTCTTCCTGCTTCAATACCTGCATTCACTGCTAGCACTTTAGTTTTCAGGGCAATTTGGTTCACCTGGGACAGCGCTTTGGAAATATGCTGGGAAGATTGTTCCAATCTCTTGACTTTTTGGACTGTTTCTGATAAGGTTTTCTGCAATTTTAAAATACTTTCTTCGGTAAGCTGCAGAGCTTGGCTATTTTCTTTGGCATTAGAACTAGCACTGCTAGCCACTTGAGAGGCTTTTGTCGCATTATCAGCTAGCTCTTTAATGGAAAGGTTCATTTTATCTATAACAACCAAAGCTTTCTCGATGCGATCGGTTTGTTCAATTGCTTCATTGGCTAGAGATTGGATGTTAGTTTCGTTTTCTTCAAAAGAGGTGTTAATTTTTGTAGCTGCTTGTTGAACTTGAATCACAATATTGCGCAAACTGTTAATAATAGCATTGAAGCCACCAGCTACAATACCAATGGGAGAGTTGCTAATTTGGCGTTCGGCAATAGTCAAATCTCCTAGAGAAGCAATTTCTATAGCTTCGATTAGGTCAAACAGTTCTTGTTGTAGTTGTTCTTTTTGTTCCCTTTCTATGTTGAGTTCCTGTTGTTTTTCGTGTAATGTCAAGACTCCATTTAATGCCGAGCCGGTTTGTTTGGCAAATTGGCAAAGAGACTCTATATCTTGTGGTTGCCACAGACGAGTCCTAGAACATTGGTGAACGATCGCCAAACCAAAAAGTCTTGTGGAAGTAATTATTGGTACTACCAAACTAGCTCTAACTTCAAAGGGTTCTAGCTGTTTGAGGTGACATTCTGTCAAACCTGCTTCCTCAATATTTTCGATCGCGCTAATGCGACCTTGCTGATATTGTTCTACATATTGTTCGGCAAAACAGGGATCGTAAATTTCGCTACCGAGGGAACGAGTCCAACTGCTACCAACGGATTCGGCGATTATTTTCCCCTGCCAAATTTCGTCAAATTTATAGACAATAGCTCTGTCTACTTTCAAGCTTTGGCGAACTTTTACTAAAAGTTTGTTTAAAATCAATTCTATCTCTTGGGAATTACTAGCGTTAGCCAGTTCTTCGGAGAGTTGTGCTTGTTGAACTTCTATCTCTTTGGCAACTTCAGTTCGCTCTAATACGTCGGTCAACTTATTAAAACTCAGAGCTAATTGACCTAACTCGTCAGCAGCAGAAACTTCTGCTCTCTGGGAGCGATCGCCACGGGCAAATTTTGTCGCACTTATTTGCAATTTTTCGATCGGATTAACTAAGCTCCGCCGCAATAGATTAGACAAAACAGCTCCTGTTCCTAAAGCTATAACTGCCCAGCCAAGAGAAATTATACTAATTATTGGCAATAAATTGTTCTTTTTTGCGCTTCCTTGCACCCAAATAGCAACGGATTTGTTAGGCTCTAATTCTAAGGTACGAGCTGCCATCTGGTAATCTTTTCCCTCAATCTCAAGAGTTTCGGTAACTTCTTTTCCCTTAGCTCTTACTGCGCGCTCTAATAAGTTTGAATCTTGGCGCAATTTTAATTGTAAATTGCTATTTGGCTGTAGGGCTGTTGCTAAGTCAAAGTTGCCATTGGATTCAATAGTAAAAACAGCACTGTAGTCTCGATCGACTGCTATTCCTCTCGAACTTCTTCCTCCATTAACTAAAGAAAACATCCCTATACTCACAAGTCCTAAGACTGGAACAAATGCACAAGCGAATAAGCTTAGGGAGCATTTTTTGGCGATCGACAACCCAGAAAACCATCTCCCTACAGAAGAGTTATTGCTAGTTTGCTCTAAATTATTATCTAATGATTGCGGTTCTGGTAATTTACCATTGGAGTTAGATTCAATTTCCGAGCGCGATACTAGTTCTTGAGGAGGTGCTTCCCCCAAGTTGTAATCGATTAAATCTTTTTTAGTTGTTTTGTATGGCAAGTTATTTGTTTCTCGCCCCAATTGTTCGTCATCGTAAGCTCCCGAAGAGTTATTAAATTGATTGCTCATTAAGTAAGTACCTCTTAACAGTTATCAGTTATCAGTTATCAGTTATTAGTTATCAGTTGTCGTAATAGGCTTTGTGTTTACTGATAACTGGTAACTGATAACTGATTTAAAGCGTGCTTTAGAAATGCTCCCTCTCAAGAGCTACAAATGTTTTCAGTAGCAACTTGGGTATCAATTATAAGCAAGCTGGCGGGTCTGCGGCTATCTTTTATAACTTCAAGCTATAAATATTACTTTGCTATCTATATTTGCCAATTCCCAATCTCCAATTAATTATAAGTAGGCAAGACCTTACAGAAATAGTTTAAGTTTCTTTATTTGCGTGTAAATGAGAACAATTGAGGATGGCTTTTGGCTCTAAAACCAGTAATATTTCATTATCTTGGGGAATGCAGCCTCGTAAGTAGGGAGTTAGATGAGAAGGCACTGTACCCTGAGATGACTGGATTTGCTCTTTGGTAAACCTTATCGTTCCTTTTATTTGCTCTACAACTAACCCTAAAGCGTCATTGTCTACCTGCAAAATTGCAATATGGTAATTCTGAGCGCGAATTGGCACATTCGATAGTTGCAATAATTGAGGTAGATCCACAACCCAGAATATGCGAGAGCGTTGATTGAGCAATCCTAGGATAGATTGGGGCATATTGGGCATGGGAGCTATCCGTCTGGATGGGAGCACCAAAACTTCCTGAGCGCATTCTATTGGTAAAACTGCTGGTGTTTGTCGATCGAGTTGTAGCTTTAGATAAGCATCTCCGCTACTAATTTCCTTCGACTGGTTTTGCGATTTAGTTGTCGTTGGATTATCCATGCTAAATATCTATAGACACACCGATTTTACAGCTCTAATTAATTCTTCCCTAGTAAATGGTTTAGTAATATACACGTCAGCTCCTTGTCTCATGCCCCACAACCTATCCAAAGCCTGATTTTTAGAAGTACACAAAACAATAGGAAGCTTTTTAGTGGCAGGATTTTTCTTCAGACTGCGACACAATTCATAACCGTTCATTCCTGGCATTACCACGTCAGTAATTATTACGTCTGGCAAGTATTGTGCTGCTTTATTAAGAGCATCTTTGGCATTAGCGGAACTCATAACCGCATAACCATTTTCCCTTAAATAATTCATAATCAACTCTCTCTCTGAAGGAGTATCTTCGACTACTAAAACTGTTATCATGTAAATTTCCTCCCAACTTACATAAGAAAACGAGCGATTAAATATATTTTTATATTACCTATTTCCCTGCTGACTCGATCTGACAAAAATAATATAATGCCTAGAAACCACGAGAACACTTATAAGGTTTTCGTGATTTCTGCTAATTCTCAGAAACAAAGAAGAGAGCGGAATATATAAATTTTCTCTCGCCAATATCAACAAGTCAATAACTTTTTATAGGAGTTATTTTTATACTTTAATTTAAGTATTTGTAGACCATTTTAACTAACTGGGATCTGGTAAAAGGCTTGGTCATGTAGTCCGTTGCCCCTGCCAATCTTGCTTTAGCTCTATCTATTATGCCTTTATTCCCAGTTACCATGATAATTGGTTTGGTTTTAAAGAGAGAATGGTTTCTCACCAAACGACATAATTTATAGCCGTCTATTGTTGGCATTCCTACATCTAATAGAATTAAGTCTGGTTGAATGCGAATAATATCTCTTAAAGCTTTAACCGGATCCTTAATTGCAAAAATTGAGATGGATTCATCGGCAAGAAATCTGTTAATTTCTTCGAGAATTGTAGGGCTGTCATCTATACAAGCGATTTTATACTTTTGACCAGATGCAGTTCTCCCTCGATCGGGGGGAAGAGTATTTTCTTGTGGCGCTGTTTCTTTGATTTTTACGCTAGAATTTGTCCGATCGCTTTGATTTGGCTGAGTTGGAGCTTGTTTTGGCGGTGTTTTTGGTGGTGTTGTGAAGTTCGTTTTTTGATAACTGGGATATATTCTAGGTAAGCGATCGAAGGGAGGTCTGGGGTTTCTTAAAATAATAATTCCGGTCTTGATCAGAGGATAGAGGTTTGTAGCTAATTGCAGTTCGTCTTCATCTAACAAAGAAGCCAATTGCCGAAAATTAAACCCTCTTAAAATCTTAGTTAGCTTTTTCTGTACTTCCTGTGGAACTTCCTTATTTTGCTGATTTTGACTGAAAAAATAAGGTCTTTGATAAGGAGACCAAATTTTAGGCGATAAAGCTTGCCAACCTTGCATTTTTTGGCTACATTCTTTTATTAAAGACTTCCACTCTAAATGAAAATGATTCGGTATTTCTTCGTAAATAGAAACAAAGCTATATTGACCTTTTTGTAAGAATAAGTAGCTTTCAAAAACTTCTAGTGCTATTGTCTTTATTAATTTAGCTATCTCTGGAAGAGCGAGATATTCTTTTTCTAAGAGCCAACAAATAGCTTGGTAATCCGAGTATATTTCTGAAGTTTTAGAAGATTCTTCTGGATCGAAGTTTAATCTGACCTGGGTGCGAGTTGCACTATTTATTTTAGAAGCTGTGTTGCTCAAACGACGTAAGTGACGGTCTAGTCTTTCAAAAGGCTCTATAGAATTTGTAACGTAGATTAATTTTCCTCGATCGAAATAAAATAGCCAATCTAAAGAATTACTAATAACTTTTAAATAACCGTTAGCTTTTTTACTAGATTCAGCTCCAAAATGCAATAATTCTATTGGATTTAAATCTTCAATATTTTTAATTTGATTATCTCTAATTACTTGGTTCATCCTGGAGCCCTCTGATATCATCATATTACGATCGCGGTTGTTTAATTACTCCTAGGCAATTTATGTATTTTTATTATATAAAAACAAAATACGGTATTACATAATATCATAAAATGGTCGAAAGTGGCAAAAGTGAGAACATTTACAGAATAATTACTTAAAAAAAAAAGGGCTTTTTGGCTCTTTAGTTAACCATTCTTATCTAAGATATCTTAGATGAGAATGCTGCCGAATTATAAAAATCGTCATTGTTTGCTGTATCCAAATAATATAGACTATTGAGCTAGGAAAAACATATGAGTAAATTTGTATTTGTTACTGGGGGGGTTGTTTCGAGCATTGGTAAAGGAATAGTAGCTGCAAGTTTAGGTAGATTGCTCAAGTCCCGCGATTATTCTGTATCAATTCTCAAGTTAGATCCCTATATTAATGTTGACCCTGGAACGATGAGTCCTTTTCAGCACGGGGAGGTATTCGTTACAGATGATGGCGCAGAAACAGATTTAGATTTAGGACACTACGAACGTTTTACCGATACTTCCATGTCCCGTCTCAATAGCGTGACCACTGGCTCAATTTATCAAGCAGTGATCAATAAAGAACGTCGGGGAGATTACATGGGAGGAACAGTTCAAGTCATTCCTCACATTACTAACGAGATCAAGGAAAGAATCCACAGAGTTGCTAAAAACACTTCCTCTGACGTAGTTATTACCGAAATTGGCGGCACAGTAGGAGATATAGAATCCCTGCCTTTTCTCGAAGCTATTCGGCAGTTTCGCAAGGACGTAGGACGTAACAATGTAGTTTACATGCACGTTACTCTAATTCCTTGGATTAGAGCGGCTGGGGAAATGAAAACCAAACCAACTCAACATTCAGTAAAAGAATTACGCTCGATCGGCATTCAACCAGACGTTTTAGTATGCCGCAGCGAACGTCCCATTACTTCAGGAATTAAAGAAAAACTCTCTGCTTTTTGCGACGTACCCGAAGAGTCAGTGATTACTGCACCAGATGCTAATAGCATATACGAAGTCCCTTTGATTCTGGAAAAAGGAGGACTGGCACAGCAAACCCTAGAATTGCTGCAGATGGAAGCGCGACAGCCAGACCTGCGCCAATGGCAAACTTTAATAGAGAGAATGAATTCTCCTACAAGTGAAGTAGAAATCGCGATCGTCGGTAAATACGTACAGTTGAGCGATGCTTATTTATCGGTAGTAGAAGCTTTAGGTCACGCAGCGATCGCCATCGATAGCGAGGTTAAGTTGCGTTGGGTCAATGCTGAAGACATAGAAGCTAAAGGTAGCGAAACCTATCTTAAAGATGTCAGCGGCGTTATTGTTCCTGGTGGTTTTGGCATTCGCGGTATTGTGGGCAAAATTGCTGCCATTGAATACGCTCGCAAACAAAACATCCCCTTTCTCGGCTTGTGTTTGGGAATGCAGTGCGCTGTAATAGAATGGGCGCTAAATGTAGCTAAATTGGAAGGCGCTAATAGTGCTGAATTTAACCCCCATACTCCCCATGCTGTCATTAACCTCTTGCCAGAACAACAGGACGTGGTAGACTTGGGCGGAACCATGCGTCTGGGTTTGTACCCCTGTCGCCTTACAGAAAATACCCTAGCCCATTCTCTGTACCAAAAAGAAGTTATTTACGAACGTCACCGTCATCGGTACGAATTTAACAACGCTTACCGCAGTTTATTTCTAGAAATGGGCTACGCGATCGGCGGTACTTCTCCTGACGGGCGTTTGGTAGAAATGATTGAATTGCCAGATCATCCTTTCTTTATTGCTACCCAGTTTCACCCCGAATTTCGCTCTCGTCTCAGTAAATCCCATCCCTTATTCTTAGGATTTGTTAAGGCAGCTCAAGAAAAAAAGGAGAATGTCATATCTAGCTGCCAGAAGAGCGAAACTCAACCAGAAAATAAGCTGGTTTCTGTATCTGAAACCTCCTCAAACCAATCCCTCTCTCTAGAAAAATAAGTACGATCGGAAACACAGAAACTCAAATTTTTGTGTTTCCAAGCGCTCCTTATTTAATCATCTAGTTAAAAACTTGTTCGTCTATTGATACTATCTTGATAAGTGATAAATAAATCATTGGTGAATCAAATGAGTGAATTAATTGCGATCGCCTACGATGATGAATTCAAAGCCCAAGAAGTTCGCTTGACCTTAGCTAGACTGCAAAAAGAACATCTAATTGAACTAGAAGATGCGGCTGTTATTATTAAAACTGAAGACGAAAAAGTTAAGTTAAATCAATCTATCAATTTGGCAGAAGCAGGAGCAGTGAGCGGCGGCTTCTGGGGTCTGCTAATCGGGACTTTGTTTTTTGTCCCTCTATTTGGCGCAGCAGTAGGAGCAGCAACTGGTGCTATTTCTGGAGCCTTAAGTGATATAGGCATTGACGATGATTTTATGCGAGAGTTAGGCGAAACTTTACAACCTGGGTCTTCGGCTTTGTTTATTCTGGTGCGGAAAGCTACACCCGATAAAGTTCTAGAACAAGTGAGTAAGTACGGCGGCAAAATATTGCGCACATCCCTGACTAAAGACAAAGAAGATCAACTGCAGGAAATTCTTTCTAATCGAGGTCTAAAAACACAATGAGATAATTTGGCAAAAACCTGGGAGTAATCCTGACAGAGCTAGCTACAACGCCCTCTATACCTCCATCAAAGATTGTTAGGATTGCTTTTCGCTTATTGTATAAAAATTCGTCATCTGAGTGACATTATTATCTTCTTTTTAAGAACAAAAGTATTGTAATACATTAGTTTTATTGATTTAATAAACTTAATTATATTTGACTCTGTCTTTGAGGACAGGGTTTTACCTCACCTTTACTCAAATCTTTACAATTAGGGTATTGACAAAACTGCCTACCTTGCTAATAAATATAGTATCTATTAGATTTAGTCAATTATAGTTCGAGAGGCGATCGCTATAAAAATTAAAAATACTCCTAAGCTCCGCTAAACTTAAACTACTCAAAGCAAAATAAACTAGCATTATTTATTGGGAATATCTATTTCAAACAATCCTCCTGCAAGATATAGCAATGCTAAATTATTTGCCACTCAGATGAATTACTCGAGCAAAATAGACACTTCGCACTCTATCTTAACAAGCTGAGCGATAAAATCAAAGTAAAGAAAAAGAACAGGCGATCGCAGATCTAAATTAAAGAAGATCTAGGCATACTGAAAAAAGAACGATCTAAACCATTAAAACCATGAAGCAAAAAAAATCCAGATATTACGAGGAAGATTCGGCATCTTATCAGTCTTCCCAAGGCAGCAAAGGCCTCTTTGATTACGCTAAAATAGCAGCTTTTGGGGCAATTTTTATTTTCGGATTAGTAGTTGGAATTATATTCACCTCCGGAAACACAGTTAACGCGAGTAATATGGAGTCGAGCATTGCACTCGACCAAAAAGCCCCCAATGCAGTTCTGTGTCAGGAGTTTGGAGCTAGCGCCATGGTAACAGATATGCGCGTATTTGTGACCTTAAGACCTTTTAATGTCTTCGTAACTCAGCCAACTATGACCCCAGGTTGCGTCGTGCGTCACCATAACGCAGGAGTTTTAGAAAAGAAAGGAATAGTAGACTCTCAAACAGTTGACAAGTGTACCAGAAGAATGAACACTTTAGGCTACACAGACAGCCCCGACGGCAAACCTCAAGTTAGTTGCGTTTATAAAAATGACTCTGCTGCCAATCTTTTCTTAACCAAAGAAGAGGCTGCTTCTCTGGGCTCCCATTCTGATATTTACTAAAACAGAAAAATATTAACAAACCGCCAAAAAGATTGAAATAACAGCAAGCGCGATCGAGGAGTGAACGGTTAAATGTGTGGAATTGTTGGCTACATCGGTACTCAAGCGGCTACAGAAATTTTAATGGCAGGATTAGAACGCCTAGAATATAGGGGTTATGATTCTGCTGGAGTAGCTACAGTCTGGGAAGAGAATATCCACTGCACTAGAGCCAAAGGTAAATTAAACAACCTGCGGGAAAAACTCCAACAGCAAGTAAACCCTTCCAAAATTGGTATCGGACACACTCGTTGGGCAACTCACGGGAAACCAGAAGAACATAATGCTCACCCCCATTCGGATATGAATTGTCGAGTGGCAGTAGTGCAAAATGGAATTGTGGAAAATTACCTAGAGTTGCGCGAGAAACTAGAAAGCAAAGGTTATAAATTCCATTCTGACACGGATACAGAGGTAATTCCCAATCTCATCGCTCAATACTTACCCGAAGTGCCAACTGATTCTTTGACCTACAACACTCCTCTATTAGAGGCGGTGCGACAGGTAGTAAAGCAACTAAAAGGGGCGTTTGCTCTAGCTATTATTGGCGCTGAATATCCCGAAGAAATAATTGTAGTAAGACAGCAAGCTCCTTTGACAATTGGTTTCGGACAGGGAGAATTTTTCTGCGCTTCTGACGTTACCGCCTTTTTGCCTTATACTCACACGGTGCTGACTCTAGAAAATGGGGAAATAGCAAGGCTGACTCCTATGGGGGTTGAGGTATATAATTTGCAGGGCGATCGAATGCGAAAATCCCCCCGCACTCTCAACATCAACCCGATGTTGGTTGAAAAACAGGGTTTCCGTCACTTCATGCTCAAGGAAATTCACGAACAACCAGCGGTAGTGAGAACTTGTTTAGAATCTTATCTCAATCGGGATTGGCACCACGAAGAAAATCCCAATGTAAGTCCGATCGACCTCGGTTTGTCTCCTGGATTATATGAAGACTTAGAACAAATACAAATATTGGCTTGCGGGACTAGTTGGCACGCCAGTTTAGTTGGCAAATATCTCATCGAACAATTAGCCGAAATTCCTACTACTGTGCAGTATGCTTCTGAATTTCGTTACGCACCAACTCCGCTGACGGGAAATACTTTAACTATTGGGGTTACTCAGTCAGGAGAAACCGCCGACACCATAGCCGCGCTAGAAATGGAAAAAAATCGTCGCGCTAATTTGGATGGTAAGTATAAATCTCGATTATTGGGCATTACTAATCGACCAGAAAGCACCATAACTCATTTGGTTGACCAAGTTATTAATACCCAGGCTGGTATAGAAATTGGCGTAGCTGCTACGAAAACGTTTACTACTCAGTTAATTGGTTTTTACTGTTTGGCTTTAGATTTGGCATATCGTCGCGAGACTTTGCCAGCTAGTAGAATTGCAGAAATTGTTAAAGGTTTATCTCAATTACCAGCCCAAATAGAGCAAGTTTTAGAGAGTCAGCAAAGTTACATAGAAGAGTTAGCCCACGAATTTGTAGAAACTCAAGACTTTATTTTTATCGGACGGGGTATTAACTTTCCCATTGCCTTGGAAGGAGCCCTCAAACTCAAGGAAATAAGCTACATTCACGCAGAAGGATATCCGGCTGGAGAAATGAAACACGGGCCCATTGCTCTGTTAGATTCTAAAGTGCCGGTGGTAGCGATCGCTATGGCTGGTACGGTGTATGAAAAAGTAATTTCCAATGCTCAAGAAGCTAAGGCGCGAGATGCTCGTTTAATTGGGGTTATTCCTACTGGCGATCGCGATGCTCAATTAACTTTTGACGATTTGCTGCCAGTACCGGAAGTAGAAGAGATTTTATCGCCCATACTAGCTGTAATTCCTTTGCAGCTGTTAGCCTATCACATCGCGGCACGGCGAGGTTTGGATGTGGATCAGCCCAGGAATTTGGCTAAGTCTGTAACCGTAGAGTAAAGGTCAGGAGATGGCAGATAAACAAACAGCTAACAGCAAAAAACATGAATCTGTATCGTTATGCTGACAATTTATTTAGCTTTTGTTGCAGGTAAATTTTAGTTGGATGTTAAAATCCGCCTACCACATGTTTACCTCAAATCTCTGACTTCTGAGAGCGTGCCTTTGAACTCAAACCTCTGAGTTCTAAATTCCTTGAATTTTAGTTCCGCTTTCACTAATCTTTTTATTAAGATATGGCAAAGATGTATTAATTTCTAATCCTAAAAGCAGGATTATTTTTGGTTGATAATGTTGCCATTTGAACTGGAAAATCTACTTTATTCTTTCCCGATCGCTTTATTTTCAATGAATTATACTGCAACGTGAAATTGCAGTCAGGGAAACTTTTCTGTTATTACCATTCTAATGTTTTAGAGAGGAGATTGCACGAAAACCTAAAATCACTAAAATTTTTCTGCTTATCTACTTGCACTTATTCTAGTATTTTGTTAAAACAAGCTAGATATACTGCTTAGGTCTTAATTGCCATTTGAAAGTTTATCTATCTATAAAGTTTTGAACGTATGTACTAGTAAAGTAACAAAAATAAGATAGACAAAAACAACTAATCTTTATGCGATCGAAGCTACAATCAAAAAGGTTTTCTATATTCTTAACCGTAAATACCGAAACCGCGAATTTTAACGAGCGACTCAATCGCTGGTCAAAAACAGTAACTCAATGTTTCAAAAACATTGGTTAAACCGAAGTATAGGCTTATTGTTACTAAGACTATTCTTGTTTTTAAGTTTGATAAAAACGCACTGTCCCCTCGGAGGTTTCCTACGAGTAAGGACGGAGCAAGAAAGAAAATTGAAGCACAAACCTAAACAAGAGCCTATCAATTTCAATTAGCTAGATTAAATAGCACTATCTTCTATTTGTGTAGTGAAAAGAGGAAAAGGGAATGACGCAGGCTAATGACGTACTAGCAACTATTACCGAACCAACTTACGAATTAGATTTTTTAATCAGTGAAGATACGGACGACGTGACCGAAGAGGAACTCGAAGCAGCCGTAGTACAAACTATAGCGAGAAAGACTCGCAAAGTGAACAGCGCAAGCCGTTCCTCCGATCGGGGCAAAAAAAAGCCTTATACGGAAGACTCAATTCGCGTATACTTACAAGAAATTGGTCGCATTAGGCTATTGCGAGCTGAAGAAGAAATCGAACTAGCCCGCAAAATTGCTGACCTATTACAGTTAGAACGTATCCGTGAAGACCTCAGGGAACGTTTAGATAGATTTCCTAACGATCGAGAATGGGCTCAAGAGGTTGACATGGACTTGTCACAGTTTCGTCGTCGCCTCTATTTGGGAAGGCGAGCTAAAGACAAAATGGTGCAGTCTAACCTGCGCTTGGTAGTCTCCATAGCTAAAAAATATATGAATCGGGGTTTATCTTTTCAAGATTTGATTCAAGAAGGTTCTCTCGGTTTAATCAGAGCTGCAGAAAAGTTCGATCACGAAAAGGGTTATAAATTCTCGACTTACGCTACTTGGTGGATAAGACAGGCAATTACGCGAGCGATCGCCGACCAGTCTCGTACTATCCGCCTTCCCGTTCACCTCTACGAAACCATTTCTCGCATTAAAAAAACGACCAAAATCCTCTCTCAAGAAATGGGTCGCAAGCCCACAGAAGAGGAAATTGCGACCAGAATGGAGATGACTATTGAGAAGTTGAGATTTATTGCTAAATCCGCTCAATTGCCTATCTCTCTGGAAACTCCTATTGGTAAAGAAGAAGACTCCCGACTCGGCGATTTTATCGAAGCTGACGGGGAAACTCCAGAAGACGAAGTTTCTAAAAACCTTCTTCGCGAAGATCTCGAAAATGTTCTCGATACCCTCAGTCCCCGCGAACGAGACGTTCTACGTTTGCGTTACGGCTTAGATGACGGAAGAATGAAAACCCTGGAGGAAATTGGTCAAATATTTAACGTTACTCGCGAACGCATTCGGCAAATTGAAGCGAAAGCTCTGCGCAAACTGCGCCATCCTAACCGCAATAGTATTCTTAAAGAATATATCCGTTAAAATTAACACTGCTCAGCTTTACAAGCTAGGCGTTACTACCCTTTTTATTGTCCCGCTCCGTGCTGCGAGCGGGTTTTTTTTTCCCTCGCAATTAATCCTACTCTCAAACGAGGTAGGATAATCTGTGGTTGGAAATGAAAGCTATCAACTGTTATACATTCCGCTGCTTACTCAAAATCGTTATGACTATGATATAGTTATAAAAAAAAGTAAATGCTAGGCGGTAACTAGAATAGGAAAGTTGAGAGCAACTTTACCTACTATCGAAAGCTAACCTATATCCCTCAAAAACCCGATCGCAGGGAAATTACAGGGATATCGACCTCAAAAGTTAATTAATTAAGGAGAGTAACTGCATGAGTAATCCAGCAGAAGGATGCTTGCGAGTAGGCCAACAAGCTCCTGACTTTACAGCTACTGCTGTAGCCGATCAGGAGTTTAAGACAGTTAAACTGTCCGACTATCGCGGCAAATACGTGGTCTTGTTTTTTTATCCCCTTGACTTTACCTTTGTTTGTCCTACTGAAATAACAGCTTTCAGCGATCGCTACTCAGAATTTAGCTCCCTCAACACAGAAGTGTTGGGAGTTTCCGTAGACAGCGAATTCTCTCACCTAGCTTGGATCCAAACCGATCGTAAAGAAGGGGGCGTAGGCGATGTAACTTATCCTTTGGTTTCCGATATCAAAAAAGAAATCAGCACCGCTTACAACGTACTAGATCCAGATGCAGGGGTTGCTCTGCGCGGACTATTCATCATAGATAAAGAAGGCGTAATTCAGCACGCAACCATCAACAACCTCTCCTTCGGTCGCAGCGTTGACGAAACTCTGCGTACTCTCAAAGCCATCCAATACGTACAAACTCACCCAGATGAAGTTTGTCCTGCTGGTTGGCAAGAAGGAGACAAAACAATGGTTCCAGACCCAGTGAAGTCTAAAGTCTTCTTCTCGGCTGTGGATTAGATCGTATTCGGGGACAGTTTTCTGTCCCTATTTTAGATATTTATCCAAGTCTCCTCCCAAGGTCCCCCACCGACTTCTAAGCCGCAAAGATAACTATTGTCAGCAATAATAGTTTTCCCAGCTCGATCGCGCAATACTAAATCTAATTCCCCTCTCATAGTATCTCGACAGCAAAAGATTAAACCCGACTCAGTAGGAGCCCTCAGAGGCGTTCCTGGTAAGTCTGTCGTACCCGCAATTTTTACCTCGTAATCGTCGTTTATCGCACTCATTTCCCATTTACCCCAAGGCTGAATCTGCCAATTAACTTGAGAATTCCAGGGGACGAACTCGTAAAATTTATCTTGGTGGTGTATGCCAATCATCGCCACTTCTTCCATCCACCACAAAACTCCTCTTTTACCTCCCCCAGCAGTTAAAGCCAAATCTGAATAATTATTAAAACTATTACAGTTAAACCAGAACCATTTTTGTGGAAATGCTCGACCCCAGTTTTTTTCTGAGTAAACGGGAGCATTGGTAAAATCGTAGCGCTTGCCATTCCAGTCGATCGAGCCACTTGCCAAACCGTGCGCCATCAAAATCTGCCATCCTGGTTCAAAAATCTGAAAAGAAGACAAGACTCCAGCAGTAGATTGTTGATCTCGATCGGGATCTCCCCAGCCGTAGATTGGCTTTATTTTATAGTTCCAGCGACAATAATTTTCAGTGCCAGGATCGCGAATGAATCCTTGATTTAAAGTAGCTGTTGCTTGATAACCTTCTCTTACATTTAGACTGAATTTATCTGGTTCGAGTAGTTGGGGTGGAATCTCTAGATTGGTTTTACCCCAGTGTCCTAATCCTAGATAACTTTTTGCTCCCCAAAAGCCTTTTACATCGGGAAAGATACGATATAAATATCGATCGTCGGGGCCTAAAATTTGTGCGGCACCGCCACTGTGAGTTTTACCCCCGATCGGATCGTCAATGGAATACATAAAGGCAAAAGTTTGACCCAATTCGGGTAAAGTAACTCGATAGTACCAGCCTTCAAAAAAGCGATCGCTACTTCCGTCCCAATGATATCCACTATGAGGAGTTTGTAAAAGATTATTCATTTATTTGACAAGATTTTTAAATATTCTTTGACAGTATTAAATAGACCCATTTCCAATGCTTCCGCAGTCAAAGCGTGACCGATCGACACTTCTAGGATATTAGGAATAGTACAGAATTTGCCCAAGTTTTCTAGATTTAAATCGTGTCCTGCATTTATCCCCAAACCCAACTCTTGAGCCTTTTTAGCAGCATCAGCATACTCTTGAAAAACTGAGTCTAAATTTTTATTTTCGCGAAAAGCAGTTGCATAGGGTTCGGTATATAATTCGACGCGTTCGGCTCCAGTTTCTGGTACTAGCTGAATCTGAGTTATGTCAGCATCCATAAAAAGACTAACTCGAATGCCCAAATTTTTTAACTCTTGAATAATGGGTATGAGTTTTTGGGTATCCTCAGTTAAATTCCAGCCTTTATCTGAAGTAAAAGTGTTAGGAGAGTCAGGTACTAAAGTGCATTGAGTTGGCTTAACATCTCTCACAATTTCCATAAAAGGAGGCTCAAAGGGATTTCCTTCAATATTGAATTCAACTGTTAGTATTTCAGCTAATTCATAAACGTCTGACGGTCTAATATGTCGTCGATCGGGACGGGGATGAACTGTGATCCCCTCAGCACCTGCTTCGATACAAATTTTCGCTGCTTTGGTAACACTTGGTATGCCAATATTTCTCGTGTTTCTAAGTAAGGCAATTTTGTTAAGATTGACGCTGAGATTAGTCATTGATTCTTACTATTGAATGGCAAGCTTACTGTTATCTTTGTTCCCCGACCTATTTCACTTTCTAAACTTATATCGCCCGCGTGTAAGTTGACGCAAGCTTTGACAATCGCCAGTCCTAAGCCAGTTCCAGGGATTGTCCCGACGTTAGATCCGCGACTAAAAGATTGAAATAAGTTTTTTTGTTCTTCAGCTGGTATGCCAATTCCCTCGTCTTTGATGTGGAACATCAATCGTGAGTTGCTTACCATGAGGTGTAATTCTATATACTCGCCATCAGGAGAGTATTTAATCGCGTTAGATATTAAGTTAATAAAGATTTGCCGCAACAGCGCGCTATCTGCCCAGAATTTTTCAATCTTTCCAGTTACCATAAAAATAAATTTGTGGCGATCGTTGTTGGTCATAATTTGCTCTTCCATCAACTTAGAAAAAAATCGAACTGGCTCGATTAACTGGGGGTTAAACTTAGTTTTGCTCAGCTCTAATTTGTTAATTAGCAGCATTTGACTTACCAATTCACTCATGTGCCTGGCTTTATCTTCAATTAAATGCAAAAATTTATCTCGTCTAAATTTATCGAGTTGCTGCCAATTTTGCTTGAGAGTTGATGCTGCAGCCAGAATGGAAGCCAACGGCGATCGATATTCGTGGGAAACTGTGGCTATAATTTGGGATTTAAATTGGTTGAGTTCCTTTTCTTTTTGTAAAGCTGCTCTAGTCTGAGTTAACAATTCCGCCTGCTGAATGGCGATCGCCAATTGCACTGACAATTCTTCTAGCAATTTTGCTTCTCCAGCTTCCCAGTGTCTTGGGGTAGAACATTGATGGGCAATTAAGAAACCCCAAAGCTTGGAAGGAAGATCTTCTTCGTTACTGAGAAGGATAGGAACTACTAAAATTGCTTTAACCTGCAATTTTTCTAGAAAGTTGAGGTAGGAATTGCTTAAAGGAGCTTTGTAGATATTGGGAAGCTGGTAATGGGTTAACTCTTGTCCTAATTCGAGACCCCAATTATCTTGAATTTCCATACCCATTGCCGAAATATAGCCAGTTTCGACAGATTCAGCTACAATCTTGTCCTCAATCTTTGATGCTGACTGATACAGTAAGACTCGATCGCACTCTAGTAACTGCCTTACTTCTCTAACTGCTGTGTTTAAGGTTTCTTCTAAATTCAGGGATTGACGAATGCGCAAAGCGATGGTGTGTATTAAGTGTTGTCTCTCTTGAGTTGTGACTAACTCGGTTTGCAAGCGCGAGTTTTTGATAGCATTCTTTACTGCCAGTTGCAGCATATCTGGTTTCAATTGCTGCTTTACCAGATAATCTTGGGCGCCCCTTTTTATTGCTTGTACGGCAACTTGTTCGTTACCTTGCCCTGTTAGCATAATTACTGGTACTGGTGTTTCCCATTGATCGTCTCTTAACTGCTCTAGAAACTCCAGTCCATTCATGTCGGGCAAGTAAAAATCTAGCAGAATTGCCTCACAATAACTTTTTTGGCACAAGACTAGTCCCTCTTCTGCGGATTCTGCTTCTAAAATTTCGTAGGACTGCTGAGGATCTTTTGATAGATATCTACGATAGACTTCCCTATCTTCTGGACAATCATCTACAACAAGTAGCATTATAGGTACTAAAAATAGAATTATTAAGTTTAGGTATTAAGAGCTGTCGATCTACTCTCTCAAAGTTGTCTTCAGGATTATGAAGATATTATAAATATAATATAAAGAAAATTTTAAATTTTTACCACTCTCTGAAACAAATTGAATATAGTTACCTATTTTTAACAATTGTGAGCGGGAAGTCCTCAGCCTCAGCAAAGCGGGCTGAGGATGAGAGCGAACCCTTGATTTCACAGCAAAAGTGCTGTAAAATACATAACCAAGATAAAGCGGTATTTATGGGC